>JAXDMK010000135.1:0-15103 GCA_034666105.1 Actinomycetota bacterium
ACCCAAACCAAGGCGGGCTGGGGGCCCCGACATACGGTGGGGGCCCCCTGCTGTCGATAGGTACAGGGTGCTTTGCACCGCCGAGCCAAGAGTTCTCGCGCTGGCAACAGGCCCGCGTCGGCTCCGACCGTCGAAACGGTGGAGAATGGTGCCGTGATGAGGCGAGCGTGGTTGCGGCTGTCGGCCATCGCCCTGGTCGGCGTCATCGCGTCCAGCTGTGCCGGCTCCGGCTACAAGTACGTGAAGGCCTCGTCCTCCAACGCCTATTACAAGATCCCCAAGAACTGGGAGCTCTTCGACAAGCAGCAGGTGATCGCCTCCACCGGCGCCCAGCTGAGCGCGGAGGAGGAGAACGGCCTGCGCTACCTGGCCATCTTCGACGCCGATCCCAAGCCGTCGCTCGACCACGACCTGCAGACGGCCGACCATCCCTTCGGCGTCGTCCGGGTCCGCCGCCTCAACATCGAGGAGCGCGACACCTTCTCCCTCGCCGCCCTCCGCAACGAGGTGATCCCGGTCGACGAGATCCTCGACAAGTCGCTGGGCGACGTCGAGGTGGTCAACGGGCCGGAGACGATCACCCAGAAGGACGGGCTGCGGGGCACCCGCATCGTCTACACGGTGGCGGGCACCCAGAACTCCTTCACCGTCGACCAGACTGGTCTGGTCGACCCCGCCACCAACCTCGTCTACTTCTTCATCGTCGGCTGCACCGCCGACTGTTACTCCGCGAACCGGCGGACGATCACCGAGATCGCCGATTCCTGGACCGTCAAGGAGCCCTGATATGAGTCCGACCGGCACACCCCCGGGACTGGCCTGGCCCGGCCCCGATACCGGCCCCACCCCGCCGCCCGAGTACGGCGATGACCGGGAGCCGCGCACCCGCAAGCCGATGTCGACCTGGGACCGGTCGAAGATCCTCCTCGGGCTGGCCCTGGTGTGGCTGGTCATGTTCTGGTCGCTGGTGGTCGACAACCCGATCATCCCGGTGGCCGACGCCTTCAACCAGGCCATCGCCGACCGCTGGTGGTTGCTGCTCCTGATCCTCCTGGAGTCGATCCGCCAGCTCCACTACGTCGCCAGCGAGCGCTCGGCCGGCTACCACCAGTTCTGGACCAAGAAGGTCTTCGGCGGGTTCGAGACGAAGGCGGGCCGGCTCAACGACTGGAACCGGTTCCGGGTCAGCCGGGCGGCCAAGCGCCTGGCGCTGGTCGCGCTCCTGGCCGTCATCCTGGGCGCGGTCAACAAGCAGTCGCCGGTTCTGGCCCTCTTCCAGCTCCCCGGCACCATCTGGGGCGCACTGCCGATGCTGCTGCAGCTCCTGGTCGGCGTGATGTTCGTCGTCGTCCAGTTCGGCGCCCTCTTCTATTTCCTGTCCCGGGGCGGCGTGGAGACCTACTTCCCCGACGACATCAAGACCCGGTTCTCCGACGTCTGGGGCCAGGACGCGGTCGTCGAGCGGGTCAAGGAGAGCATCCTGTTCCTCGAGGCGCCGGAAGCGATCGAGGCCAGGGGCGGCTACGTGCCCGGGGGCCTGCTGCTCTGGGGTCCTCCCGGCACCGGCAAGACGCTCATGGCCGAGGCGGTGGCCGGCGAGACGGGCAAGCCCTACGTCTTCGTCGACCCCGGCGCCTTCATCCAGATGTTCATGGGCGTCGGCGTGCTCAAGGTGAAGTCCCTGTTCCGCAAGCTGCGCAAGCTGGCCGTCCGCTACGGCGGCGTGATCGTCTTCTTCGACGAGGCCGACTCCCTGGGCAGCCGGGGCCAGCTCAACGAGGGCGGTCCGCTGGGCGGCCAGGGCTTCGGCTCGTCCCCCTTCACCGCCACCGGCTCGTTCGGGCACGCCGGCTGCAACGGGATGTCCTACCTGTCGCAGGACACCGCGTCCCTGCTCTTCCAGCAGTCGATGGGCTCGTCGGGGGAGCACAGCTCGGGCGACGAGCCCCGCCGGGGCATCCGCAACCGGGTGATGATGGGGGGGATGGGCGGAGGCGGCGGCATGGGCACGCTGCAGGCCCTGCTCACCGAACTGTCCGGCCTCAAGAAGCCCCGCGGGTTCATGAACCGGGTGGTCCGCCGCACGCTCGGCATGCGGCCCAAGCCGCCGCCCAAGTACCGGATCATGGTCATGATGGCCACCAACATGCCCCAGGCCCTCGACGAGGCCCTGCTGCGACCGGGACGCATCGACCGCATCTACAAGGTGGGCTATCCGTCGAAGGCGGGACGCATCCGCACCTACGAGGGCTACTTCGACAAGGTCCGCCACAACCTGAGCCCGGCCGACATCGACAAGCTGGCCACGATCACCCCCTACGCCACCGGGGCCACCATCAAGGACCTGGTCAACGAGTCGCTGATCCACGCCATCCGCAACGAGCGCGACACGATCACGTGGGCGGACGTGATCAAGGCCAAGCAGCTCAAGGACCTCGGCCCGCCGGAGGACGTGGAGTACATCGAGCGCGAGCGCCACGCGGTGGCGGTGCACGAGGCCTGCCACGCGGTCACCGCCTTCAAGGTGCGCCGCCACCTCACCATCGACATCGCCACCATCGAGAAGGGCGGCAACTACCTGGGCATGGTGGCCTCCATCCCCCCCGAGGACCAGTTCACCCGCTGGCGCACCGAGTACGAGGCCGACGTCATGGTCTCGCTCGCCTCGCTGGCGGGAGAGCGGCTGTTCTTCGAGGGCGACAACTCGTCGGGCGTGTCCGGCGACCTCGAGAGCGCGACCCAGATCACCACCCTGATGGAGGGGTACTGGGGCATGGGCAACACCGTCACCTCCCACGGCGTCACCCAGAAGGTCGGCATCGGCGGCGGCGGGCGACCGGGCAAGGCCGATGGCAAGGGGGCCAGGAACGAGGCCGACCTGCTCCACGGCGGGCTCGGCGAGCGCATCGAGGGAAAGCTGGAGGAACTGCTCCAGCGGGCCGAGGACCTGCTCAAGGCCAACCGCATCGCGGTCCTGGCCGTGGCCCACGCCCTCGAGACCCACAAGACGGTCACCGGCGACGACATCGAGGCGATCATCGAGGGTCGGGCCGGACCGCTGATCGACGGCCGGGTCTACGCCGACCCCGAGTTCGCCCGGGTGGTCGAGGAGTACCACGCCCAGGCCATCTCCGCCCACAAGGGTCACGGCGTCTTCGAGATCGCCCTGCCCAAGCTCAACGGCCAGCAGCGACGGGCCGACGGCGGCTACGACCAGATGGTCGTCCGCCCCGACGGCACCTACTCGGGCACGTCCCCGTGGTCGCGTCCGCCGGCGGTGCCGCCGGTACCGCCCGTCGCACCCCCGCTGCCGCCGGCGTGGCCCGAGCCGGTCGACGAAACCAACGGCGGGGCCGACGTTGCCCCGGTCGAGGCCAACGGCGCCGCCGACACCAACGGCCCCGACGCCAACGGCCCCGACACCAACGGCCCCGACGCCAATGGAGCCGCCGGCCCCGACGCCAACGGCACCGCGGGGAGCGAGGTCCGGGACCACCCGGCCGACGACTGAGCCCTGAACACCATCGAGCTCAGGGTCGACACGTCGGGGCGATCCCTGAGCGATCTCACCGACCGGGTGGCCGACTTCTGCCGGCCCCTGGGCGACGGGCTGGTCCACGTCTTCGTGCCCCACGCCACCGCCGGCGTGGCCCTCATGGAGCTGGGTTCCGGCTCGGAGCCGGACCTGGCCGAGCTGTTGGGGCGGCTGCTGCCGCGCGACGACCGCTACCGGCACCGCCACGGGTCGCCCGGCCACGGCGCCGACCACCTGCTACCGGTTCTGGTCAGCCCCTCGCTGTCGATCCCGGTGGAGGACGGCCGGCCCCTGCTCGGCACCTGGCAGAGCGTCGTGCTCGTCGACCTCAACCGCGACAACCCCGAACGCCGGGTCCGCCTGAGCTTCCTGCCCGCCTGACCCGGCCGCGGCCGGGCCGGAAGTCACACCAGGTCGAGGACGCCCCGGAGGTCGGTGGCCCGGGCGACGCCGGGAGGCAGGGGCGGCGCCGTCGGCTCGAGGCCCGACTCCCGGGCCCGCTCGGCCTGGTCGGCGCGGAAGAGGTGGACGGGGTGGAGGCCGGCGGCGAGCGGACCCTCGACGTCGGGGCCCCAGGTGTCGCCCACGAACAGGGTCTCCGCCGCCTCCAGCCGGCAGCGCTCGAGGGTGTGGTCGAAGATGCGGGGATGGGGCTTGCGGGCGCCGGCGTGGGCGGAGGAGACGATCTCGTCGACCAGGGTGTCGAGGCCGACGTCGGTGACGGCCCGCACCAGGTCCCAGTCCCAGTTGGAGCACACGGCCAGCACCAGTCCCCGCCGGCGGAGCTCGGCCAGCACGTCGGCCACCTCGTCGTAGGGGGCCAGGGTGTAGGTCTTCGACGCCCGGTGGAGGTCGGCCACCAGCGCCTCCAGCTCGTCGTCGGCCACGCCGCAGGCCCGGGCCCGGGTGCGCAGCCGGTCGAGCTCCCAGGCCACGTACGTCTCCCGGCTGGCGGAGTGCTCGACGTGCTCCTCGCCGTCGACCGCACCCCCCACCCACTGGCTGCCCCACCGCGCCCCCGGGCCGGGCAGCCCCCGCCGGGCGAAGATCTCCTCGTGGGTCTCGCCCCACTCCACCGCCCGGGCCAACGTCCCGTAGAAGTCGAAGAGCACGCCTCGGACGCCAGAGTCGGATGTGGGAGGCACGCCCACGATGGTCGCACGCCCGCACGGCGTCCCGAGGCGGGGAACGCATGGGCCGGCGGTAACGTGGCCGTCGTGACCGTGACTCGGGGCCGGCCCGGCCGACGTTCCCCGACCGGCGCCCGCCGGCCTTGACGGTGGACACCGTCACCCTGCCCATCCTGGCGGTCGTGGCCGGCCTGCTGTCGTTCAGCTCGCCCTGCTGCCTGCCGTTGCTCCCGGGCTACCTGTCCTACGTGTCGGCCCTGCCCGTGTCGGAGCTGGGCGAGCGCCAGGCCCGGGGGGTCACGCTCAAGGCGGCCCTGCTCTTCGTGGGCGGGTTCAGCGCGGTGTTCACCGTCCTCGGGGTCGGGGCCAGCCTCCTGGGGAACCTCTTCGTCCGCAACCAGGATACGATCGTGCGGGTCTTCGGCGTGGTCATCATCGGCCTCGGGCTGTCGACCCTGGGCGTGCTGCGGGTGCCCTTCCTCCAGCGGGAGAAGCGCATCGACATGGCCCGGGTTCCTCGGGGGGCGGCCTGGGCCTTCCCCCTGGGCATGGCCTTCGCCGCCGGCTGGGCCCCGTGCATCGGACCGGTGCTGGCCACCATCCTGGCCACCGCCGCGGTGAGCAACGGGGGGGCGGTGTGGGGCGGTGTCCTCCTCCTGCTCTACTCGGCGGGCCTGGGCGTGCCCTTCGTCCTCCTCGCCCTCGGCTTCACCAAGGCCACCCGGTCGCTGGCCTGGCTGCGCCGCAACGGCCGGCGGATCGAGATCGGGGGCGGGCTGCTGCTGCTGGCGATCGGTTTGTTGTTCGTCACCGGCCGCTGGCAGGGTTTCTTCGTCCCCCTGCAACGATGGTTCGCCCGCCTGGGATGGCCGCCCGTATGACACCCGACTCCGACGACGACACCCCGCCCCCCGGCGACCCTCTGGTGACCGGCATCCGCCGCACCCGGCGCGGGCTGTGGATCGCGGTGGGCGTGTTGGTGCCGGTGTTCCTGCTGGTGGTGGTGTTCGCCACCCGCCCGTCGGCCAGCACCCGGTCGGTGAAGTCGCCGCTCCTCGACAAGGCGGCCCCCGCGGTCGAGTCGACCACCATCGACGGCGACGCGGTCAAGCTGTCCGACCTCCGCGGCCAGTGGGTGGTGGTCAACTTCTTCGCCACCTGGTGCGTTCCCTGCCGGATCGAGCACAGCGAGCTGGTGAAGTTCCACGAGTCCCACCAGGCGGCCGGCGACGCCGCGGTCATCGGGGTGGTGTTCAGCGACTCGTCCCAGGCGGTGAAGGAGTTCCGCTCCGACGAGGGCGGCACGTGGCCCATGCTCACCGACCCCGGCGGCAGCATCGCCCTCCACTTCGGGGTGAGCGGGGTGCCGGAGTCGTTCCTCGTCGACCCCGACGGGATCGTGCGGGCGCGGATCCTGGGCGGGGTACGGGCGGTCGACCTCGACCGGCTGCTGGCGGAGGCCCGCGCCGGCGGATGACCGACGCGTCCGATGCCTTCGGCGGGGATCTTTTCGGGGCCAACCTCGGCGAGCGGCTCAAGCGCCAGGCGCCCCTGGCCGCCCGCCTACGGCCCCGCACCCTCGACCAGATGGTGGGCCAGGAGCACCTCCTGGGCCCGGGCGCGCCTCTCCGGCGCCTGATCGAGGCCGACCGGCTCACGTCGGTGATCCTGTGGGGGCCGCCGGGCACGGGCAAGACCACCCTGGCCCGCCTCATCGCCGGCGTCACCGCCCGGTCGTTCGAGACGCTGTCGGCCGTCAACGCCGGGGTGAAGGACGTGCGGGAGGTCGTGGCCCGGGCCAAGGCCCGCCTGGGCGAGCAGGGCCAGGGCACGATCCTGTTCCTGGACGAGGTCCACCGCTTCAACAAGTCGCAGCAGGACGCCCTCCTGCCCCACGTGGAGGACGGCCTGCTCACCCTCATCGGCGCCACCACCGAGAACCCCTACTTCGAGGTCAACGCCCCCCTCCTGTCGCGCTCCAACCTGTTCCGGCTCCACGGGCTCTCACCCGGGGCCGTCCGGACCCTGCTCCTCCGGGGCCTGGAGGCGGAGGAGGCCACCGCCGCCGACGAGGCCCTCGACCACCTCGTCAACCGGTCCGACGGCGACGCCCGCACCGCCCTCAACGCGCTCGAGGTGGCGGTGGCCCTGGCCGGCGACAGGCGGGCCGTGACCCTGGCCGAGGCCGAGGCCGCCCTCGACGCCCGGGCCCTGCGCTACGAGCGAGACGACCACTACGACGTGGTGTCCGCCTTCATCAAGTCGATCCGGGGCTCGGACGCCGACGCCGGCCTCTACTGGCTGGCCCGGATGCTGGAGGCGGGGGAGGACGCCCGCTTCATCGCCCGCCGGCTGGTGATCCTGGCTTCGGAGGACGTGGGCATGGCCGATCCCATGGCCCTGGTGGTGGCCGACTCGGCCGCCCGGGCGGTGGAGTTCGTGGGCCTGCCCGAGGCCCAACTCAACCTGGCCCAGGCGGTGGTCCACCTGGCCACCGCCCCCAAGTCGAACCGGGTGACGCAGGCCCTGGGGGCGGCCATGGAGGACGTCAAGAACCGCCCCGCGGGGGAGGTCCCGACCCACCTGCGCAGCGCGGCCTACTACGGGGCCCGGAAGCTCGGTCACGGAGCGGGCTATGACTATCCTCACGACGACCCCCGGGGGTGGGTTCCGCAGACCTACCGTCCCCCCGAGGTCGAGGGGCGGGTCTACTACCAGCCCTCGGCCCACGGCTTCGAAGAGGAGATCGCCGAGCGCATGCGCCACACCGACGCGGGAGCCGACGACGCAGGGGGCGACCAGTGAGCGTCGAGGTGGCGGCCCTCATCTTCGTGATCGCCACCGTCATCGGGGCGGTGGGGCTGGTGTTGGTGCTCTACGCCGCCGCCCGCACCCTCGCCGCCGTGCGGCGGACGGTCGACGACGTCCACCAGGCCGCTCTGCCGGCTCTGGCCGACGCCCACGGGGCCGTCCTCAAGGCCTCCCGCGACCTCGACCGGGTCGACGACCTGCTCACCACCGTCGAATCCATCGCCGGCACCGTCGACGGCGCTTCCCGGCTGGCCCACAACACCTTCGGCAGCCCGGTGGTGAAGGCCATGGCCACCGGGGCGGGTGTGGCCAAGGCCTGGCACCGGTTCAAGCAGAAGCCCCAGTGAGATGCCCCAGTAGCTCTGGTGGCCGGGCGCGCGACCGCCTTCGGCGGCGGTAGCGTCGAAACGTGCTCAGACGGTCGGTCATCTTCGTCCTCGCCTTCGTCGTCGGCTATCGCGTCGCCTTCCTGCTCGTCGACACCGTGGGCCAGGCCGCCATCCGCTTCCCGTGGCGGGAGTCGCCCGGCATGCTGATGCGGGGGGCGACGGCCGGGGTGCGGGGCCGTGTGATCGAGGCCCGGGCCGCCATCGACGAGGGCAAGCAGACCGCCCGCCAGCGCGAACGCGAGCTCCGGGCGGAGAACGGCCTGCGGCAATCCTCCTGATCCGGCGGCCGCCGATCGCTCCCAGGTCCCTCGCCGGCTTCCTTTAGGCTGAGACACGCAAATGGGACACCCTATGGACGCACAGCAGCTGCGCACGGCCTTCATCGAGTTCTTCGTCGAGCGCGGGCACACGCCCGTGCCCTCGGCCGGGTTGATCCCCCACCACCCGGCGGCGCCGCTGCTCACCAACGCGGGGATGAACCAGTTCATCCCGGTGATGATCGGCGAGGAGCCGGCGCCCTACCCCCGGGCGGTCACGGTCCAGAAGTGCTTCCGCACCCAGGACATCGAGATCATCGGCGACACCACCCGCCACCTCACCTTCTTCGAGATGATGGGCAACTTCAGCTTCGGCGACTACTTCAAGGAGACGGCGATCCCGTTGGCCTGGGAGCTGGTCACCAAGGTGCTCGGCCTCGACCCCGAGCGGCTGTGGGTCACCGTCCACGTCGACGACGACGATGCCGAGGTCATCTGGCTGGAGTCGGTGGGGGTTCCGGCCGAGCGGATCCAGCGCATGGGCGACGACAACTTCTGGGAGATGGCCAAGGGCAAACCCGGCCCCTGCGGCCCCTGCTCCGAGATCTACTACGACAAGGGTGAGGAGTTCGGCGCCGCCGGCGGCCCCCTCGACGGCGGGGCCGAGCGCTACGTCGAGATATGGAACCTGGTCTTCATGCAGTACCGGCGCCAGCCCGACGGGTCGCTGGTGGAGCTGCCGACCAAGAACATCGACACCGGCGCCGGGCTCGAGCGCATCCTGCCCATCCTCCAGGGCGTGGCCACGGTGTTCGACACCGACGTGGTGCGGCCCGTCGTCGACGCCGCCGGCCGGGCCATCGGCCGCACCTACGGCTCCGATCCCAAGGTCGACCGCAGCCTGCGCATCCTGGGCGACCACGGCCGGGCCATGACCATGCTCACCGCCGACGGGGTGTTCCCCTCCAACGAGGACCGCGGCTACGTGCTGCGGCGGATCATCCGCCGGGCCGTCCGCCACGCCTTCGGCCTGGGGGTGGAGACGCCGGTGACACCCACCCTCGTCGACGCCACCGTCGAGACCCTCGGCGTGGCCTACCCCGACCTGATCGCCCGCCGCGACTTCATCGTCGGCGTGGTGGGACGGGAGGAGGAGACCTTCCGCCGCACCCTGCGCTCGGGGTCGGCCATCATCGACGAGGAGCTGGCCCGGCTGGTGGCGGCGGGGGAGAAGACCCTGCCCGGCTCGGTCGCCTTCCAGCTGCACGACACCTTCGGCTTCCCCCTCGAGCTGACCCTGGAGGTGGCGGGGGAGCAGGGGCTGGAGGTCGACGTGGCCGGTTTCAACGAGGAGATGGCCCGCCAGAAGGCGATGGGCAAGGCCGCCCGCAAGGGCCCGGCCGGCACCACCGACGAGGATCGCAAGGCGGTCTACCGCCAGCTGATCGACGAGGGCGGGCCGGACGAGTTCACCGGCTACGACGAGATCCAGACCGAGGGCCGCATCCGGGCCCTGCTGCCCGCGCCCGCCACCGACGGATCGGGCGCCACCGTCGAGGTCTTCCTCGACCGCACCCCCTTCTACGCCGAAGCCGGCGGTCAGGTGGGCGACACCGGGGTCATCAGCACCGACACCGGTTCGCTGGAGGTGTTCGACACCACCTACGCCCTGCCCGGGCTCCGTCGCCACCAGGCCCGCGTCGTCGAGGGCGAGGTCACCGCCGGTCAGGGCGCCCGGGCCGCGGTCGATCCCAAGCGCCGGGAGGCCATCCGCCGCAACCACACCGGCACCCACCTCCTCCACTGGGCCCTGCGGGAGGTGCTGGGCGATCACGTCAAGCAGGCGGGGTCGCTGGTGGCCCCCGACCGGCTGCGGTTCGACTTCAGCCACTACGCCTCGGTCACGCCCGAGGAGCTGGAGCGGATCGAGGATCTGGTGAACGAGCAGGTCATCACCAACGAGGAGGTGAGGGTCACCGAGATGTCGCAGCAGGAGGCGGCGCAGCGGGGGGCCATCGCCTTCTTCGGGGAGAAGTACGGCGACGTGGTGCGGGTCATCGAGGCCGGGCACCAGTCGGTGGAGCTGTGCGGGGGCACCCACGTCCACGCCCTGGGCACGATCGGGCCCATCAAGATCCTGGGCGAGAGCTCCATCGGCGCCAACCTGCGCCGCATCGAGGCCGTCACCGGCTCGGCCAGCCTCGACCGCATCCGGGAGGAGAAGGCCACCCTGGGCCGCACCGCCACCCTCCTGCGGGTGTCACCCCCCGACGTCCCCGAGCGGGTGGAGAAGCTGCTCGAGGAGCAGAAGGCGCTGGTCGACCAGGTCCGTCAGCTGCGCAGGGCGGGCGCCTCCGGACGGGCGGGCGACCTGGCCTCGGCCGCGGTCGACGGCGTGGTCGTGGCGCGGGTCGACGGCACCACCCGCGACGATCTCCGCGACCTGGCCCTGGCCGTGCGCGACCAACCCGGCGTGCGGGCGGTGGTGCTGGGTGGCGCCCCCGAGGGCGGCGGGGCGGCCCTGGTGGCGGCCGTCGCCAAAGACAGCGGACTGCTGGCCTCCGACCTCATCGCGGCCGCGGCCCGCACCGTCGGGGGCGGTGGCGGCAAGAACCCGGACGTGGCCGTGGCCGGCGGACGCGACCCGGGCCGCCTCGACGAAGCCCTCGACCAGGCCCGGGCCGCGGCGGGCGTCGCATGAGGGTCGCCAGATGAGGGTGGCCGGATGAGAGTCGTGGCATTGGACCTGGGGAAGCAGCGCGTCGGCGTGGCCGTAAGCGACTCGGCCGGCGTCATGGCCGTCCCGTCCTCCACCGTGGCCCGCACCGGCGACGAGGTCCGGGACCGGGCCCGGGTGGTGGAGGAGATCCGGGAACTGGGCGCGGAGCGGGTGGTCGTGGGCCTGCCCCTGTCGCTGGACGGGTCGGAGGGGCCGGCGGCGGCGTGGGCCCGCACCGAGGCCGCGGCGCTGGCCGCCGCCCTCCCTGAGCTGGAGGTGGAGCTCTACGACGAACGGCTGACGACGGTGAGCGCCCAGCGGTCCCTGGCCGCGGCCGGCGTCAAGGGGAAGCACCGGAGACGGGTCGTCGACCAGGTGGCGGCCGCGGTCCTCCTCCAGGCATGGCTCGACGGCGGACGGGGAACGGGCACCGGCGGGTGAACCCCCGTCGCAGGTGGCCCTACATCCTCGGCGTCCTCTTCCTGGCCGGAGTGGTGTCCCTCGGCGCCATCGGCCTCTGGTACCAGCGCAATGTCGACCCCCCGGGGAAGCCGGGGGCCGAGGTCGCGATCACGGTGGCGCCGGGCATGTCGACCGGGGAGATCGGTGCCCTCCTCGAACGCAGGGGCGTCATCAGCAGTGCCAAGGTCTTCCACTACTACGTGAAGTTCAACGGTCTGGGCACCGTCGAGGCGGGCGACTACACGCTCCACCAGCGGGAAGCCATGGCCACCGTGGTCAAGACCCTGGAGGGCGGGGCGAAGGTCGACAAGGGCATCCCCCTCACCATCCCCGAGGGCCTGACCCTGCCCGAGGTGGCCAAGCTGGTCGGCACCCTGCCCGGACGATCCGCCGACAAGTTCCTGCAGGTGGCGGCGGGTGGCACCGTCCGCTCCCGCTACCAGGCCCCCGGCGTCACCAGCCTGGAAGGGCTCCTCCTGCCCGAGACCTACTTCTTCGCGGCCGACGACGACGAGACGGCCATCCTCCGGCGGATGGTCGACTCCTTCGACGCGCTGGCGACCCGTCTCGACATCGACGCCGGCGCCGCCCGCCTGGGCGTCACGCCGTACCAGGCGGTCGTGGTGGCGTCGATGGTGGAGCGGGAGGCGAGGGTCGACGAGGACCGGGGCAAGGTGGCCCGGGTGATCTACAACCGGCTGGCGGCGGGGATGCCCATGGAGATCGATGCCACCATCCAGTACGCCCTGGGCAAGCAGAAGGAGGTCCTGCTCTTCAGCGACCTCGAGATCGACTCCCCGTACAACACCTACAAGGTGGCCGGCCTGCCCCCCGGTCCCATCGCCTCCCCCGGCCAGGAATCGCTGGTGGCCGCCCTCGACCCGACGCCCGGCAAATGGATCTTCTTCGTCGTCGTCGACGAGAATGGCCACCACGCCTTCGCCGAGACCCTGGCCGAGCAGAACCGCAACATCGCCCTGGCCGAGCAGAGAGGCGTCCGCTGAGCCCAGGCCGGGGGGCGGAATGGGAGCCAGGCCCGCAGACCAGCCTGGCCGCCGTCATCGGCAGCCCGGTGCGCCATTCCCGTTCGCCGGCGATCCACAACGCCGCCTTTCGGGCCCTGGGGCTGGACTGGGTCTACCTCGCCTTCGAGGTCGCCCCCGGGCGGGTGCCCGAGGCTCTGGCCGGGGTGCGGGCCCTCGGCCTCCGGGGACTGTCGGTGACCCTGCCTCACAAGGAGGACACCGCGGCCGCGGTCGACGAGCTGTCGGCGGCCGCCGCCGCCCTGGGGGCGGCCAACACGGTGGTGGTCGGCCCCGACGGCCGGCTGCGGGGCGAGAACACCGACGCGGCCGGGTTCCTGGCGTCGCTGGCCGACGCCGGCGTCGACGTCGACGGCCGCCGCTGCCTGGTCCGGGGCGCCGGGGGGGCGGCGCGGGCGGTGGTGTGGGCCCTGGCCGGGGCGGGGGCCAAGGAGGTGGTGGTGGTGCCCGGTCGGGACCGGGGCCGGGCCCGAGCCACCGCCGCCCTGGCCGGCGGGGTGGGACGGGTGGGCACCGCCGACGAGGTGGCCGGCGCCGCCATCGTGGTCAACGCGACCCCCCTCGGCCTCGACGGGGGGACGGCCCTGGCCGTCGACCCGGCTCTTCTAGGCCCCGGCCAGGTAATGGTCGACCTCATCCCCCGGGCCGCCACCGCCCTGCTGGACGCGGCCGTGGCCCGGGGCGCGACCGCGGTCGACGGGCTGGGCATGCTCGTCCACCAGGGGGCCCTGGCCTTCCGCCTGTGGACGGGTTGCGACCCGCCCCTCGACGTCATGCGGGCCGCGGCCCGATCGTGAAGACTGCCGCCCCATGAGGGTTTGGGGCATGAGGTCTGGCACACGGGTTCTGGGGACATGAGGATCTGGGCCGCCCTCGGCCTCGGCGTCGCCGGCGTGCTGGTGGGGATGGTGGTCAACGTGCTGATCGAGCGGATCCCGGACAAGCTGCCGTTGCGGCCCCTCGGTCTGCGGTTGCGGCCGGCCTCTCGTCGGGCGCTGGTGGTGCAGGTGGCCTGCGGGCTGCTGTGGGCGGCGGCCACCCTCCGCTTCGGAGCCGACTGGGCCCTGCCCGCCTACCTGGTGTTCTTCACGTCCCTGCTGGCCATCAGCGTCATCGACTTCGACCTCCACATCATCCCCAACCGCCTCGTCTACCCGACCATCTTCGTGTCGGTGCCCCTCCTGGCGGTGGCCGCCGCCGCCGACGGCGACTGGGGGCAGTTCCGCCGGGCCCTGCTGGGCGCGGCCCTGGCCTGGCTGGGCCTGCTGGCGGTGCACCTGGTGTCGCCCGCGGGGATGGGCTTCGGCGACGTCCGCCTGGCCTTCGTCCTGGGCCTGTTCCTGGGCTGGCTCAGCCTGCGCCACGTGCTGACGGGCGTGTTCCTCGGCTTCCTCCTGGGCGCCGTCATCGGTGTCGGCCTGGTGGTGCTCCGCATCCGCAGCCGCAAGGACGCGGTGCCGTTCGGCCCCTTCCTCGCCGGGGGCACCATCCTGGCCGTCCTCTTCGGCGACCAGATCATCCGGGCCTGGTTCGGCGGCTGACGCCCGCCGTCAGCCGGCGCAGTTGGCCGTGAACCAGGCCTGGACCCGGGCCGTCGCCGCCTTGAAGGACGGAGTGCCGAGGGCATCGGCCGCGGCCTGGATCTTGGCCGCGTCCTCGGCCGTGGGGGTCTGCCCGCTGGCGGGGGTGATGTTGGCGTCGGCCAGCACCTGCACGAAGTCGTCGTAGCCGCCGGCGATGGTCTGCAGGTCGTCCCGGATCTCCGAGGGCGCAGACGAGGCGAAGGTCTTGAACTTGTCGACCGAGTTGCGCAGGCTCTCGGTGGTGCCGCTGAGGGCCAGGGGGATGTCGGTGGCGGCCTGGGCCATGGCCGTGGCCGCTTCCGCGCAGCGGGCCTGGGTGACACCCCCTGCGGAGGTCGTGGTCGCGGTCGACTTCACCGTGGTCGCGGTCGACGCGGTGTTGTCGTCGCTCCCGCCACAACCGACCAGCGCTACCGCGCCGACCAGGAGCACTCCGACTGCGTGACGAATTCGCATGCGTCCCACCCTTTCTGGGGGAGGCCACTGACGCCGGCATCCGCGCAGTCGGACGTCGTGGCTCTGGGGGCCGACGCTACCGGACTGGGACATCGACCCGGACAGGCGGGTGCCGCGGTGCGGGTGGCGTCCCCGCAACTCCCGGGGGTCCTCGGCCGCCGCCGGTAGATTTGGGGCGTGCTCCGCTTCCTCACCGCCGGCGAGTCCCATGGCAAGGCCCTGCTCGTCACCATCGAGGGCCTCCCCGCGGGGCTGGAGATCAGGGCCGAGGAGATCCAGTCCGAACTGGCCCGGCGCCGGCTGGGCTACGGCCGGGGGCCCCGGATGCGCTTCGAGCAGGACGAGCTCACCATCCTGGGTGGTGTCCGCCACGGGCGCACCCTCGGCTCGCCGGTGGCGCTGGAGATCGGCAACACCGAGTGGCCCAAGTGGGAGCAGGAGATGTCGCCCGGGCCGGGCCGGACGGAGAAGCCCCTCACCCGGCCCCGTCCGGGCCACGCCGACCTGGCCGGCATGCAGAAGTACGGGTTCAGCGACGCCCGCGACGTTCTCGAGCGGGCCTCGGCGCGAGAGACAGCGGCGCGGGTGGCGGCCGGCACCGTGGGCAAGGCGCTCCTTGCCCAGCTCGACATCGCCGTGTTGTCCCACGTCATCCAGCTGGGCCCGGTGGTCAGCAAGGCCGAAGGCCGCCCCCTCCCCGAGGACCTCGAGACCGTCG
>JAXDMK010000136.1:0-9686 GCA_034666105.1 Actinomycetota bacterium
AGGTTGTTGTCGGTGAGGGTCTGGCGCAGGCCCTCCACCGTCTGGCGCAGGCGCTGGACCTCGTCCAGCAGCACCCCCCGGGCTTCGCTCGACTCGTCGACTGTCTCTGTGGCGTCGTAGCTCATAGCCGGCCTCTCTACCGGGGCCCGGCCGGCATGTCAACGGGTACCAGCCCGGGCCGGTCCCAGTGCAGTTGCCAGCCGCCGGCGAAGGACTCGGCCGCCGCCGGGCCGGTGACCGTGTCGAGGTGCCACCAGTCGGCCTGGACCCGCTCGGGGGTGACGTCGACCACCACGTAACCGTGGTGACGGAGCTCGACCATGCGCACGTGACGGTTCTGGGTCCGGAACGTCCACTCGGCCGCCGCCGTCCCCAGTCGCCCGCCGGGGACGAGGATCTCGCCGAAGGCGGGGGACGACACCGACGGGCCCACGAACTCGGCCCCCACCGGCAGCTCGTTGGCCCACGACGAGTGGATGTCGCCGCTGAGGACGGCGATGTTGCCCCCCGGGAGAGTCCCCCGGGCCGCGGCCAGCACCCGGTAGAGCCAGTCCCGCTCCTCCGGGTATCCGTCCCACTGGCCGGGGTTGAGCAGGCGGCCGGCCACCAGCAGGGTCGGCGCCAGCACCACCTGACTGGCCAGCACCCGCCAGCGGGCGGTGGACGCCGCCATCGCCGTCTCCAGCCACGACCGTTGGGCCGGCCCCAGCATCGAGCGGCCGGTGTCGGACACCTTCACCACCACGCCCCTGCCCCGGCCCACCGGCTCCTCTCGCCCGATCAGGCGGGTGTCGAGGAGGGCCAGGTCGGCCAGATCGCCCCAATGCAGCATCCGGTAGATCCGCTCCGGGACGGCCGGGTCGGGCTGACGCAGCGGCATCCACTCCCAGTAGGCCTGCACCGCGGCCGCCTTGCGGTCGGCCCATGACCCGTGGCGGCGGGGGCTGTGCTCGTGGGCGCCGCCCGACCAGGCGCCGCCGGCCAGTTCGTGGTCGTCCCAGACGGCCACCATCGGGTGCCGGGCGTGGAGGGCCTGGAGGTCGTGGTCGGTCTTGTAGAGGGCGTGGCGGGCGCGGTAGCCGTCGACCGTGACGGCCCGGCTCGGCGGGTGGCGGCGGGGCCCCTTGACCGAGTGACGCCCGTTCTCGTACAGGTAGTCGCCCACGTGGACGACGAGGTCGACCTCGCGCCGGGCCAGGTTGCGGTAGGCGTGGAACCAGCCGTCGGCGTAGGACGAGCAGCAGACGAGTCCGAGGCGGAGGTGTTCGACGTGGGCGCCGGTGGCGGGCGCGGTGCGGGTGCGCCCGGTCGGCGAGTGCTCGCCGCCCGCCGAGAAGCGGTACCAGTAGGTCGTGGCCGGCTCGAGCCCGCCCGGGTCGACCTTGACCGTGTGGTCGATATCGGCGCTGGTCGGGGCACGGCCCCGGGCGACGACCTGGCGGAGGTCGGGGTCGCGGGCGACGACCCAGTCGACCTCGGTCGCTCCCGAGGAGCGGGTCCACAACACCACCGAGTCGGGGAGGGGGTCGCCACTGGCCACGCCGTGGCGGAACGTCACACCGTCGTCGACAACGCCTCCAGGGCCCGGGCCAGGCTCTCGACGCCCACGACCTGCCGGCCGTCGCCGCGGGCGCCGTCGGCCTGCTCCTGGGGCAGGACGACCACGGCCGCGCCCGCCTGGGCGGAGGCGGTGGCGGCCAGCTCGTGGGCGGGGCCGACGTGGCCGTCGGCGTCGACGGTGCCGGCGGCGGCGATGGCGCGGCCCTGGGCCACGTCGCGGGAGGACAGGATATCGGCGATGGCCAGAGCGTAGGCCAGCCCCGCGTCCGCTCCGCCGGCGGCCCGACCCTCGAAGCGGACCTCGAAGGGCAGCTCCACGGCCAGGTCCCGGGTCTCCGCGGTGATCCCGAGACCGCCGGCGGCGGAGGTGACGGGGATCTCCGTCACCTGGCCGCCGCGGTCGACCGAGAGCGAGAAGGCGGTGCCGACGGCCCCGGCCCGGACGAGCTCGCCCAGGAAGGCGGCCTGGGTGACGGGCTGGCCGTCGACGCCGAGGATCACGTCGCCCGGGTGCAGCACGCCGGCCGCGGGCGAGCCCGACCGCACCGCCACCACCCGGGCCCCCGTGCCCGTCACCGTCGCCGGCAGCCCCTGGGAGAGGGCGGCCGCGGCCGCGGCCAGGATGCGTACCTCCCGGGTCACCCCGGGGACGGCGGCCTCGGCGTGGACCCGGGAGACGGGCACCACCCGCCGGTGGTCGCGGACGGCGGCGACGAGGGTGGCCAGCCCGTTCGTGCGCCGGAAGGCGACGCTGGGGACCACGTACCGGCCGTTGACGGGCGTGACGGAGATCCCACTGACCGAAACGTCGTCGCTCACGTCAGCGGTGGCGCCGGTGGAGACGATCACGAAGGGAGGCCGGTAGAGCGCCGCCCCCGCCACCAGGCACAGGGCCGCCACCATCGCCCACGCCCGCCCTCCGGGGGCGCGCGCGCCGACCCGGGGCGCCCGGTCGAGGGCGCCGGCGACGTCGGACTCGTCGAGGATCCCGACCACGCACCCGTCGGCGACCACCACCACCTGCCCGGTGGCGTTGGTGCCGTTCAGGCGCCCCACCACATCGACCACGGGGTCGGTGGCGTCGACCATAGGCACGTCGTCGAGCGGCGTCATCACCTCCTCCACCCGGCGTCCGGGGGCTTCCTCGGCCGGCACCTGGCGGGCGTGGGCCAGGACGACCACGCCCAGCAACCGCCCTCCACCGAGCACCGGGTACCCCGTGCGCACCGGCGCCGGCGGGTGCTCGACCAGCCGGGATACAGGCGTGTCGTTGAGGACGACGCCGGGATCGGACGCCATCACATCGGCCGCGGTGAGGCCGTCGAGGTGGTGGCGGGTGCGGGCGTCGGCCAGCTCGGCCGACGCCGCCCGCACGAGGAAGCCGCCCAGCAGGAGGAGCCACAGCCCCAGCAGGCCGGCCCCGGCCCCCAGGTCGAGGAGCCCGACGACCACCAGCGTCACGCCGAAGGCCTGCCCCGCCCGCGCCCCGGAGCGGGTGGCGGCCAGACGATCGCGCTGGCGCCGCCACAGCCACGAGCGCAGGATGCGGCCGCCGTCGAGGGGGAGGGCGGGGATGAGGTTGAAGGCGGCCACGACCACGTTGAGGCGGGCGACGTACTCGAGGACGCCGTGGACGCCGGTCGGCCAGCCGTGGCCCTCACCCCAGGCCGCCGCCCCGGCCAGCAGGCCGGCCAGCACCAGCGAGAACCCCGGGCCCGAGGCCGCCACCCGGAACTCCTGGCCGGGGGACTGGGCGTCGCCGCCGGTGTCGGAGACGCCGCCCAGCAGCCACAGGGTGATCCCCCGCACGGGCATGCCCTCCCGGCGGGCGGCGGTGGCGTGGGCCAGCTCGTGCAGGCCCACCGACACGAACAGCAGGGCGGTCGCGGCCACCGCCATGAGCAGATGACCGGCACCGCCCACGTCGGGGTAGACGGAGGGGAAGACGGAGGCGCCCAGCGTCCACGCGACGACGGCGAAGGCGACCGGCCACGTCCAGTGGGCGCCGACAGGGATGCCCCTGAGGCGCGTCAGCCGGAAGGTGGGTTCCACGGTCCTGATCTACCCACCGCCCAACCCTTTCCGCACGTGCCGGGCGCGGGGGTCGGAGCCCACCGTGGGGCCGGGTTGCGACACGACCGTCGGTTCGTGCCAGTCTGGCGGGATGGACGTCGGCATCCTCGGGGGCACGGGCCCCGCCGGGCAGGCTCTGGCCGCCCGTTTGGCGGCGGTGGGCTACGACGTGGTCGTCGGATCCCGGTCGGAAGACAAGGCGTCGGCCGCGTGCGACGAGCTGCGGGCCCGGTGGCCGGGCTACCGCCTGAGCCTGGAGCCGTCCACCAACGAGGGGGCGGCCAAGTCGACCCTCGTGGTGGTGGGCACCCAGTGGGCGGCGGCCGAGCCCACCGTGGCCTCGGTGGCCGACGCCCTGGGGGGCAAGGTCGTCATCTCCATGGGGAACGCCCTCACCAAGGTCGGCAAGGAGCTGCTGGCGGTGCATCTGCCGGCCGGCTCGGTGGCGGCGGCGGTGCAGGCGGCCGCCCCCGACGCGATGGTCGCCGCCGCCTTCCAGCACGTCCCGGCCCGGGAGCTGGGCCAGCTCGACCATCCGATGGTGGGCGACGTCCTCATCTGTACCGACCACGCCGAGGCCCTGGAGGCCACGTCGGCCCTGGTGCGGGCCATTCCCGACCTGCGGCCGTTGTCGGCCGGGTCGCTGGCCATGGCGGGCACGGTGGAGGCGTTCACGGCCGTCCTGGTGCGCTTCCGCAAGGCCAGCCTCCGCCTCACCGGCATCGACACCGTCGCTCAGGCATAGGGGCCGCTGGGGTGCGGTTCTTCGACACCGCCCGCCGGGAGCTGGTGGACTTCTCGCCGGGGCCGGTCGTCACCATGTACACGTGCGGCATCACGCCCTACGACGCCACCCACGTCGGCCACGCCGCCACCTACCTCCTCTACGACGTGCTCCAGCGCCGGCTGCGCGACATCGGCCACCGCACCCTGTGCGTGCGCAACGTCACCGATGTCGACGACGACCTCCTGCGCAAGGCCCGGGAGGTGGGCATGAACTACCTCGACCTGGCCGCCCGGGAACTGGCCCGGTTCGACGCCGACATGAAGGCCCTGGGCATGCTCCCCGCCTTCAGTGAGCCCCGGGCCACCTCCGCCATCCACGACATCCTCGGCTTCATCGGGATGGTCCTCGACCGGGGCCACGCCTACCAGGCCGGCGGCGCCGTCTACTTCGACGTGGCCTCCTTCGACAACTTCGGCCAGGTCAGCCACCTCGGCCGGGACGAGATGCTGAAGCTGTCCGCGGAACGGGGCGGAAACGTCGACGACCCGGTCAAGCGCGACCCCCTCGACTTCGTCCTCTGGCAGCCGTCGGCGCCCGACGAGCCGTCGTGGCCGTCGCAATGGGGGCCCGGCCGCCCCGGCTGGCACATCGAGTGCTCGGCCCTGGCCCTGCGGGAGCTGGGGACGAGCATCGACCTCCACGGCGGGGGCAGCGACCTCATCTACCCCCATCACGAGTGCGAGGCGGCCCAGTCGGAGGCGGCCATCGGCGAGCGCTTCGTCCGCCGCTGGCTGCACGCCCCCATGGTGGAGCTGGACGGGATCAAGATGTCGAAGTCGCTGGGCAACCTGGTGTTCGTGAGCGAGCTGGTGGAGGCCTGGGACCCGATGGCGGTACGCCTCGCCATCCTCGACCACTCCTACCGGGGCCCGTGGTCGTGGCACGAGGGTCTGCTCCCGGTGGCCACCGACCGGCTGGCCCGCTGGCGGGCGGCCGGCGCCGGCGACGGCGCCCTCGACGCGGTGCGGGCCGCCATCGACGACGACCTCGACTTCCCCCGGGCCATCGAGGCCATCGACCACGCCGCCGCCGCCGGCCTCGGCGTGGGCCAGGCGGCCATGCTCCTGGGCGTCGTCGTCACCGGCGGCTGAACCGGCGGCTGAGCGAGCGCCCCAGCCGGAGGGCGGCAGTAACGTCCCGCCCATGAGCTCAAACAAAGGGCAGTACGTCGGCCGGCAGAAGTCGATTCCCAAGCAGATCGGGCTTTCGGTGATCACCCTGGGCTTGTACGGGGTCTACTGGGCCTACCAGAGCCACGAGGACATCAAGCTGCGCACCGGCGAGGGCATCGGGGGACCCATCGGGGCCGTGATCTACTTCCTGGCGGGGGTGGTCACCCTGTTCCTGCTGCCGATCGAGATCCAGAAGATGTACGAGCAGGACGGCCAGCAGAGCCCGGTGAAGGCGACCACCGCCTTCTGGATCCTCGCCTTCGGCATCCCCTGGTACTGGAAGTGCCAGGACGCCCTGAACCGGTTCTGGGCCTCGAAGGGCGCCCCGCCGGCCGTCTAATCGAAGATCGCCCCTACCGGGAGGGCGAACCCCTCCAGCAGCGGCGACGTGAGCTCCTGGTCGGACTCCAACTCGAACGCGACGTCGAACCCGGCGGCGGCGGGCTGCGAGCGGCGGAAGACAAGGACGGTGCGGGCCTCGGTGTCGACGTACCAGGCCTCGGGGACGCCCGCCGCCTCGTAGCGGGGAAGTTTCACGCGGAGGTCGCGAATCCAGGTGGACGGGGAGCGGATCTCGACCACGAGGTCCGGCACGCCGTCGAAGTCAAGTTGGTCGGGGAGGGGCTTACGGGACTCCGCGACCCACCACACGTCGGGCGCGAACACGTTGGTCTCGTCGACGACGAGGTCGGCGGGAGGACTTACGTACCCTCGGCCCGCACCCGCGTCGATCCAGGTGCCGAGCCTGTGCATCAGCTGGTATTGGACCCGGGAGTGGGGCAATTTCGGCTCGTTCACGACAACCGTCCCGTCGATCAACTCCGTGTGACGAGGGCGGCGCTCGGGCGTCGCGAGGTATTCGGCGGCGCTCATGCGCCCGACGGCGATGGCCATGCCACCAGCGTATCGACCACCTGCGACGCCGCTCCGCGTCGAGAACCCCCCGGCTCGCCCGGTAGGGTCGGAGTACGTGAGTGACGGAAAGCCCTTCTGGTCCACCGTCCCCGGCGTCGTCACCGGTGCCGCCGGCGTGATCTCCGCCATCGTCGGTCTGCTGGGCATCTCGGTCCAGCTCGGATGGATCGGTGGCGACGACAAGGCGGCGGTGTCCTCCTCGTCGGGCGACGCGGTGGTGACGACCACCCTGTCGACGGTGCGGGGAGCGACCACCACCCCCTCGGTCTCGACGGCGAAGCCGGGGGAGTTCTCGGTCGACCCGCAGACGGTCACCTTCGAGCCCCTCAAGGCCAAGGAGGCGACCGTGATCGTGAAGAACACGGGCGACGTGCCCCTCACCGTGCGGATGCCGGTGATCTCGGGCACGGAAGCGGCCAACTTCACGATCGCCGACGAGACCTGCACCGCATCGACGCTGGAGCGCGGTCGTACTTGTGAGATCAAGGTCGCCTTCGCGGCGACCCAACCAGGGCACTTCGAGGCCAAGTTGGCGGTGGCGGCGTCCGGTGTCCCCCGGCAGGTCGAGGTGTCGCTGAAGGGCGACCGGGGGCTCCTGGGCTGACCCGGTCGACCCGTCAGCCGTTTCGGGACAGCGACCGGATGAGCTGGTGATCGGCCGTGAACAGGCGGCGGACGGTGAGGTGGCCGGCCACGAGGGCGGCGAAGGCGTTGCCGCCGAGGAGCATGTACATCACCACCAGCTGCAGGCGGATGGCCGACGAAGGTGACGCTCCGGCCAGCAGCATCCCCGTCATCGCCCCCGGCAGGGCCACCAGGCCCACCACCTTCGTCTGGTCGACGACGGGCAGCGTCCCCGTGCGCACCGCCGCCCGGTGCCACAGGGCGGACGCCTCGGCCGCCGTCTGGCCCAGGCTGAGGCGGGCCTCCACCTCCCGCCGGTGCGACGCCAGGTCGTCCCGCAGCCGGCCCATGGTGAGCGAAGCCGTGTTCATGGCGTTGGAGATGATCATCGACCCCAGGGGGATGGCGGCCCGGGGGGCGAAGGGAACGATGCGCAGGGCCAGGAGGACACCCAGGGTGCCGGCGGTGGACACTCCCACCGAGGCGAGGGCGATGCCGTAGGCGCCGGGCACCCGCTTGCCCCGGGCCCCGGACGTGAGGGTGGCGGTGCCGATCATCACCGCCAGGACCACCGGCGTCAGCCAGCCGTGGCCGCCGAAGACGAAGTCGAGGACGAAGCCGACGGCCAGGAGCTGGACGAACGACCGGAAGGTGGCGACCAGGATGTCGCGCTCGAGGTCGGCCTTCCGGGTCCGGGAGATCACGACCGCCACCGCCACCAGGAGGAGCGACAGGCCGACGTCGCCGATGGAGATGCGGCCGCTGAGGTCGGTCATGACCGGCGGGGCTCGACGGTGAGCATGCGGTCGGCCAGGTCCTCGGCCTGGCGCCGGTCGTGGGTGACCATCACCACGGTCAGGCCGTCGTCGGCGAGGGAGCGGACCAGCCCCTCGATCCCACCCTTCGACCCTGCGTCCAGGGCCGACGTGGGCTCGTCCAGCAGGAGGCACTCGGGCGCCAGGGCCAGGGCCCGGGCCAGGCACATCCGCTGGGCCTCGCCCACCGACAGCCGGTCGGCCGCCCGTGCCGCCAGCGCCGGGGCGAGGCCGACCCGCTCGAGGAGCGCGGCCACGTCGGCCTCCGCCCCGAGGTTCTCGGCCACCGTGCCGGGGAACGTCACCGGCACCTGGCCCACGTACTGCACCCGCTTGCGGAGGGCGATCACGTCGTAGGTGCGCACATCGCGACCGTCGAACAGGACCTGGCCGCCGTCGGGGTCGTCGAGCCGGTTGAGCAGGCGCAGAAGGGTGGTCTTGCCCGCCCCCGACGGCCCGACCATGGCCGTCAGCCCGTCGGCCGGGATGCGGGCCGAGAACCCGGCCACGATGGGACGGCCGTCGTCCCCGTCCACCCGGACGTCGCGGTACTCGAACCGGTCACCGATGGGCGAGAGTTTCTCATCCGGACCCGGCTACGCCCGCCGGTAACCTCGGACGCATCATGCCGGAAGAGATCTCAGTAAAGCTGCCCGACGGTTCCGCCCGCACGCTGCCCGCGGGCGCCACCGCCGGCGACCTCGCCGCCAGCATCGGCCGGGGCCTGGCCAAGGCGGCGGTGGCCGCCACCGTCGACGGCCGCCAGGCCGACCTCACCACGCCCCTGCCCGACGGGTCCACCGTCGCCATCATCACGTCGAACACCGACGAGGGCCGCTACGTCCTGCGCCACTCCACCGCCCACGTCATGGCCCAGGCCGTCACCGACCTCTTCCCGGGAGCCAAGTACGCCATCGGCCCCGCCATCGAGGACGGCTTCTACTACGACTTCTCCCTCCCCGGCGGGGCCCACTTCAGCGAGGACGACCTCGGCCGCATCGAGGCCCGCATGCGGGCGATCGTGGCCGAGGACCAGCCCTTCGTGCGGGAGGAGCTCAGCAAGGACGAGGGCCTGGCCCGCTTCGCCGACCAGCCGTTCAAGGTCGAGATCATCGAGGGCGTCGACCCGGCCGAAGGAGCCGAGGGCGGCGAGGTCAGCATCTACAGAAACAACGGATGGGCCGACCTGTGCCGGGGGCCCCACGTCCCGACCACCAGGCGCCTGGGCTCGTTCAAGCTGATGAAGGTGGCCGGCGCCTACTGGCGGGGCGACGAGCACCGCGACCAGCTCCAACGCATCTACGGCACCGCCTGGGAGTCGGACAAGGCCCTGGCCGAGCACCTCCACCGGCTGGAGGAGGCCGAGCGCCGCGACCACCGCAAGCTCGGCCTCGAGCTCGACCTGTTCCACTTCCCGCCCGAGATCGGCGGCGGCCTACCCGTCTTCCATCCCAAGGGCGGCCTCATCCGCAAGCTCATGGAGGACTACTCCCGGGCCGAGCACGAGGCCGCCGGCTACGACTTCGTCTTCACCCCGCACCTGTCGAAGTCGACCCTCTTCGAGATCTCCGGGCACCTCGGTTGGTACGCCGACGGCATGTACCCGCCCATGGAGATGGAGGGCGCCACCTACTACCCCAAGCCCATGAACTGCCCCATGCACATCCTCATCTACAAGTCGCAGGCCCGGTCGTACCGGGAGCTGCCGCTGCGGCTGTTCGAGCTGGGGACGGTGTACCG
>JAXDMK010000137.1:0-10587 GCA_034666105.1 Actinomycetota bacterium
CTCCGACTCCTCCGACGACGCGATCAGCCCCAGGTCGTCGCGCAGCCACTCCACCGCCTGGCCGGCGGTGAGCATGAACGCCTCCAGGCCGAAGGTCGTCCGCCCGCGGCGGCGCCAGGCGACGATGGGGAACGTTCCCGATGGGCCCCGCCGCTCGAACGACGGTCGCACGGCACCCGTGTTGAGGTCGACCATCCCGCCGGTGCCGAACGTCATCTTGGCCATCCCCGGGCGGGTGCAGCCCTGCCCGATCAGCGACGCCTGCTGGTCGCCGGCGATCCCCGCGATCGGCGGCGCTCCGTCCAAAGCCGACGCCGAGCCCACCACGCCCGACGAGTCGACGATGGCGGGCATGACCCGTTCCGGGATGCGGAGGACCTCCAGGAGGTGGGTGTCCCAGCCGGTGCAGTCGGTGCGCAACAGGCCGGTGACGCCCGCGTTCGAGGGGTCGGTGACGTGGAGCTCGCCGCCGGACAGGTTCCACGCCATCCACGTGTCGATGGTGCCGAAGCACAGGTCGCGCTCCCGGTCGGGGTCGGCGATGTCGAGCAGCACCGCCAGCTTGGTGGCCGAGGCGCTGGGGGCGAAGTAGATGCCCTGGGCCTGCAGCCCGAGGCACATGGCCGCGGTGCGCAGGTCCTGCCAGCCGATCCCGGGACCCACCGGCTCGCCCGTCGCCCGGTCCCACACGACGGTCGACGCCCGTTGGTTGGCGATGCCCACCGACGCCACCGGGCCGCCGGCGGCCAATGCCGCGCCCGCCACCTCCAGTGCGGCCGCGGCCATCACCGAGGCGTCGAACTCGATGAAGCCCTGGTTGGGCGTGGTGGGGAGCACCTGGCGGTGGTGGACGTGGGACACGGTGGCGTCGGCGCCGACGATGGCGGCCCGCACGCCACTGGTGCCGATGTCGACCACCAGGTGGTTCACGCCCCAGTCGGTTCGGCGGGCGGTTCGGCGGGCGGCGACGGCGGCGACGGCGGCGGTGGCGCCGGCTTGCTCGATCGGGAGGCGAGGAGGGCCCCGAGGATGCCGGTGGAGCAGGACATGAAGGCGTGGAACACCAGGTTGAAGGGGTCGGGACCGTCCTTGCCGGCGACCACCCGGGCCGCGATCACGACCACCACCAGCACACCGAACGAGGTGAGGGAGGCGAGGGCGCCGTGGACGAGAGGGGCGTCGAGGCGGTGGCGTCCGGCGTACCAGCCGGCGGCCACCTGCCCCAGGAGGAGGACGAAGTAGAGGAGGACGATGACGTTGGAGTCCCGGGCCACGGTGGCGCCCAGGACGATGGTGGGCACGGCCACGGCCACGGCCAGGGCCGCGGCCCGGACGACCACCTCCCAGTCGATGCGGAGCTTCACCCCCTTGCCGAGGTCGGGCCCGTCGGTCATCCCGCGTTCCGATGCCGGCGGTCGTCGCCCAGGAGGCCGGCGTAGGCCCGCTCGGCGTCGAGGTCGGCCCGGTAGGCGACGACGTTGGCGTCGGCCTCGGCCCGGGTCCAGCCCAGTTCGGGTCCCACCAGGGCGGCCACGTCGGACGCGGCCGCGGCGGCACCGTCGCGGTCGAGGATGCGGGCCCGGAGGCGGCGGTCGAGCACGTCCCCGAGGGTACGGGCCATCTCGTGGCGGACGGCGTGCACCACCTCCGCCCGCAGGTAGGGCAGGCCGTCGACGAGGAGTTCGCCGAGCGAGGCGTCGGCCGCCACCAGCGCCTGCACCCCGCCCGACTCGGTTCCGTACCGGGACGCGGAGACCGGGCCGTCCCCCGGCCCGGCCGCCGGCGCCCCCCGCAGGCGCAAGGTGGCGGTGCGGCTGCGGGCGCCGGCGCCCAGGATGGCCGCCACCCGGTCGACGGTGTCGGCCGCCATCCGCCGGTAGGTGGTGAGCTTGCCGCCGGTGATGGTGACCACGCCCCGGTCCGACTCGGACAGGCGGTGGCGCCGGGACAGGTCGGCGGTCCGCCCGCCCCCGCCGCCCCGGCCGCCAGTGGCTCCCGCCACCAGCGGCCGCAGCCCGGCCCAGCACCCGACCACGTCGGCCGGCGTGAGCGGCTCGGACAGCGACGGGTTGACCGCGGCCAGCAGGTAGGCCACGTCGGCGGCCGAGCACCGGGCCTGGTCGACGTCGCCCTGGTAGTCGGTGTCGGTGGTGCCGATGTAGACGCGGTCGGTGCCGGGCCAGGGGATGACGAAGATCGACCGTCCGTCGGCGGCGACCGGCAGCACGGCCGCCGACGTCGCCGGCAGGCGGGACCGGTGGACGGTGAGGTGCACCCCCTTGGCCGGTCGGATCGTCGCCGCCCGCCCGCCGGCCCCGAGAGCGTCGTCCTCCAGGCCCCCGACCTCGTCCGACCACACGCCGGCGGCGTTGACCACTACCGACGCCCGCACCTCGATCTCCTGCCCGTCGGCCACCACCCGGGCGCCCACGACCCGGCCGGTGCGGCCCCGGAGGAGGCCCACCACCGCGCTGTGGTTGGCGGCGACGGCCCCGTGGTCGATCACCGCGGTGCGGACCACGGCGAGGGTGAGGCGGGCGTCGTCGGCGTGGGCGTCGAGGTAGAGGTAGGCCCGGCGGAAGGCGTCCGCCCGCAGCGCCGGCACCCGGGCCCGGGTCTCGTCCACCGACAGGCGCCGGTGGACCTGGCCGAGCCGGGCCCCGCCGGCGGCGTCGTACAGCCACAGGGCGGTGCCCACCGACCGGGCCGCGGCCGCGCCCCCGCCCAGGGGCAGGACGAACGGCAGCGGACGCACCAGGTGGGGCGCGTTTCGCAGCAGCCGGTGGCGTTCGGCCAGAGCCTGGGCCACCAGTCCCAGCTCGCCCTGGCTCACGTAGCGCAGACCCCCGTGGACCAGCTTGGACGAGGCCGACGACGTGCCCGAGGCGAAGTCGTCCCGCTCCACCAGGGCCACCGACAGTCCCCGGGAGGCGGCGTCGAGGGCGACGCCGGCGCCGGTGATCCCACCGCCGATGACCAGGACGTCGAAGCGTCGTCCGGCCAGTGTTGTCAGGGCGGCGGCGCGATCGAACATCGCCCCAATCCTCTCAGGCCGCTCAGGGCTCCGACGTCAGCTCGGCGTAGGGGGTGCGCAGCCCGTCCCGAAGCAGGCGGGGCACGGCCTGGCGGTTGCGGACGATGATCCCGACGGCCAGGACCAGGTACAGCACGGACACGCCCACCAGCTCCACCCCGTGGGCCGACTGGGGCACGACCGCCCCCACCAGGAACTGGGCCCAGAACAGGGAGAAGAGGGCCAGCGCCTCCTTCACCGAGATGGACAGGCTCGACAGCACCGCCACCGCGAACACCGACTGGGCCGCGGTGAGCAGCAGCTCCTCCCGCTGGCGGGCGATGATCGGCAGCCCGTGGGTGCCCCCCGAGGCCAGGGCGAAGACGATGGGGAGGGTGCCCACCAGCAGGGTCCACTGGTTGACCTTCGACGACACGAGCGTGCCCAGGCCGGCATTGGTGTTCAGCCGCCAGGCGTAGAGGCCGGCCACCAGCAGCTCGGGCGCCTCCGACGCCAGCGGCGCCAGCCACTGGACGAGCAGGAACTCGCTCACGCCGAACCGGGCTCCCGTCTCCACCAGGGCCTCGGCGAAGTGCTCGGCGCAGAGCAGGATCACACCCGCCGCGAACAGGAAGAGCAGGATCACCGAGGTTCGCCGGCGGGGGGTGGGGAAGGTCCCCAGGTAGGCGGCGGGGCCGACGAGGTGGGGTTCCTCGGCCGGGGCCTTGGAGATGCGGATGGTGTAGAGGACGAACAGCCCGACCAGGACGACGGCGTCGACCAGGGTGATGCTGCGCTTCAGGGGCAGGGTGAGGGAGTAGGCGCAGGCCACGGTGAGGAAGGCCAGCTCCACCGAGTGCGACCGCTCCAGCACGACCTCGGTGTTGCGGACGCCCCGCTGGCGCCAGCGGTACCAGGCCACGAACACCACCATCGACCAGCCGATACCGATCAGCAGCCGGTTGGCGCCGGTCATGTTGGCCAGGGCCAGCGAGCACGGGGACTCCCCGGAGCTGCCCGGGGCGTGGCAGGCGGGGCCGAACTTCTCGACCGCGTTGCCGCCCTTCCAGGCGAAGACCATGTCGACCGCGTACTCGGGGAGGACGGCGATGAAGGCGAGCACGGCGATTGCCAGTCCGGCGGAGATGTCGAGCTGGGCCACCTCCGCCGCCCACGAGAGCATGAAGGCGGCCCCCACGATGGCCAGCCCGAAGAGGGCGGCGGAGGTGGCGGGATTGGCGTGCATGTCGCCCAGTCGGAGCACGATGCCGGGCACGGTCAGGCAGAGGGCGAGGCCGAGGTTCAGGCGCTGGCGGCCCGGCCGGATGGCGATCTCGTCGTCGCCCGGGGTCGGGGTCACCGGCCGATCCTATGGGAGGGGGACGGGCCCGCCGGCCCTCCCCGCCGGTTATTGCTTGGACTTTGGCAACACTTGTGTTCGATAATGAGTTTCACTACGAAAAAGGTTTGCAATGTCGGCTGCAGGGAGAAGTGACTCGGTGATGGATCTGTCCTGGCGCTCGCGAGGCGCGTGCAAGGGTCTCGAACCCGACATCTTCTACCCCGTCGCCGACGACGGGGCCCAGGAGGCGAAAGCCGTCTGCGCCCAGTGCGTCGTCCGTCAGCCTTGCCTCGAGTACGCCCTCAACCAGCGCGAGCACGAGGGTGTGTGGGGCGGGGCCACGGAGAAGGAACGGCGCCGCATCCTGCGTCAGCGCCGCAAGACGGCCGCCGCCTAAACCTCCGTCCGCCCTCCAGGGGGGCCGCATCCCCGGCGGGTCGCAGGTACCTTCTGTCTCCATGAGTTTCGCTGACCTCGGGGGCTGGCCGGCTGTGCTGGGTGCGGTGACGCGCGGCGTCGACCTGCCGCCGGCCTCGGCCGCCCTGGCCATGACCGAGATCCTCGAAGGACGGGCCACCTCGGGCCAGATCGCCGCCTTCTGCATCGCCCTGCGCATGAAGGGCGAGACCGTCGAGGAGATGACGGGGCTGCTGGGGGCCATGTTCGAGCACGTCACGCCGGTGGTGGTCGACGGTCCCGACGACCTCGTCGACACCTGCGGGACGGGCGGCGACCGGAGCTGCACGATCAACGCCTCCACCCTGGCCGCCCTGGTGGTGGCGGGGGCCGGCGCCCGGGTGTGCAAGCACGGCAACCGGGCCCAGTCGTCGAAGTGCGGGTCGGCCGACCTGCTGGACGCGCTGGGGGTGACGGTCGACCTCGGCCCCGCCGGTGTGGCCGCCTGCATCACCGAGGCGGGGATGGGCTTCTGCTTCGCCCCCCGCTTCCATCCCGCCCTGCGCCACGCCGGGCCGACCAGGCGGGAGCTGGGGGTACCGACGGTGTTCAACTTCCTCGGTCCCCTGGCCAACCCGGCCCAGGTGAAGCGGCAGTCGCTGGGCGTGAGCGACCCCCGTATGGCGGTGAAGATGGCCGGCGTCCTCCAGGCCCGGGGGGCGGAGCGGGCGCTCGTGGTCTACGGCCACGACGGGCTGGACGAGATCACCACCACCACCACGTCGACCGTGATCGAGGTGCGCGACGGCGACGTGCGGACCTACGACATCGACCCCGCCGCCCTCGGTCTCACCCTGGCCGACCCGGTGGACCTGCTCGGCGGCGACGCCTCGACCAACGCCGACCTGGCCCGGCGGGTGCTCGACGGCCGGCCTGGTCCGCACCGCGACTTCGTCCTCCTCAACGCCGCCGCCGGCATCGTGGCCGCCGGCCTGGCCGACGACCTGGCGGGCGGGCTGGAGGCGGCGGCGGCGTCGATCGACGACGGCCGGGCGGCGGGCGTGTTGGAGCGCATGGTGAAGGTGTCCCAGGAGCACGCCGCCCCCGCCGAGTGACCCGTCGCCGTCAGTGGCAGGCGCCGGAACCGGAGTCAGAGAAGGTGCCGCCGGCCACGGGGACGAACTGCCAGTCGTAGCCGGTGGGGTGCAGGGTGAGGGCCAGGATGCCCGAGGTGGTGCCGTTGCGCACCTGGCTGCCGGTGATGGCCGCGCCGAACCCGTAGTGGCTGCGCCCACCGGTGCCGGCCACGAACGAGCGGATACCCCGGGCGTTGTCGATCACGCCGGTGGGGCTGAGGGGGGCGAACCGTTCGTAGTCATGCTCGTGACCCTCGAGCACGAGGTCGGCGTTGAAGTCGTACAGCGCCTGCCAGAGGGGCTGCACGGTGGTGCTGGAGCCGTGGCTGGAGCCGGACGAGAACCGGGGGTGGTGCCAGTAGGCCACCGTGCAGGCGGCCGGGTGGGCGGCCAGGTCGGCCCGCAGCCAGGTCTCCTGGGCGCTGCCGGCGGCGCACGCCACGATCGAGCAGTTGGAGTTGAGGGCCACGACGTGCCAGGTGCCGAGGTCGTAGCTGTAGTACCCCTGGGACGGGTTGCCGGCGGCGGCGCCGAAGTAGCCGAAGTAGCCGCCGGCGCCGGCGGTGCCGTAGTCGTGGTTTCCCGGCGACGGCCGGGTGCGGGCCTTCTCGGCCCCCCACGAGGGGTTGTAGCAGTTGGCGAACTCGACCGCGGTGCCGCTTTCGTAGGCGTTGTCGCCGAGGGTGATCACCGTGCCCGGGCGGCCGTTGAGGAGGGCGGCGGTGGCCTCGTCGCCGGTGGAGGCGCAGGAGGCGATGTCGCCGGCGGCCAGCAGCACCGGGTCGGTGCCGGGGATGGTGGTGGTGGCGGGGATGGTGGTGGTGGCGGGGATCGTGGTGGTGGCGGGGAGGGTGGTGCTCGTCGACGTGGACGTCGTTGATGTCGAGGTCGTTGATGTCGAGGTCGTGGATGTAGACGTGGACGACGTGGATGGGGACGAGGTGGTCGTCGACGAGCCGGTGGTGACGACGAGTTGGGGGGAGTTGGCGCCGGACTCGCGGGAGTCGTAGTACTCGCCGTCCTGGAGGGACGAGGTGAGGCCGAAGCTGTACGTGCCGTTGCCGGTGACGGCCGCGGTGACATCGATCTCGTACCAGATGTTCCGGTAGACCGCGCCCAGGGAACCGAGGGTGGCGCCGTCGATGGCGGGCTGGGTGTTCCAGGTCACGGCCGTCTCCGACCACGTCGTGTTGGTCATGGCCTTGAGCGTCCCGCCGTCGGGGCCGCCGTCGTTGACGATATTGACGACGTGGAGCCGGACCTTGGCGTTCGTGACCGCCGTCGTCAGGCCGGAAACCGTGAACTTGAGGAACGTGCGGGTGACCGGGTAGTTGTCGACGCCGAGTTGGGTCGAGGTACCGAAGTTGGTCGTGGTCTGATCGGCCTGGACGTAGGTGTCGGCCGCGGGGGTGAACGTCGACGTCGCCGCCGACGCGGAGGTGGAGGGAGTGACGACGGCGGCGGCCACCGCCAGCGCCAGCGCGATCGGGGTGGCCGTGAATCTCCGGGTCGTCGCCATGCGCCCCTCCTTCGGTCTTTCGATACCCATGTCCCGCCTTGCCACCCAACTCTACGTACCCGGGTCGACGCCCGACGGGGTGTCACCGGCGCCGGCCCGGTTCGTAGCGGGGGAGGACCGGCAGGGGCGATGACCACGGGCCTTCGCAGGACACCAGGCGGGCGGAGCGGCCTTCGGCGTCGAGCCAGGCGGCCACGCACGAGACCTCGTCGACCAGGTGGCGGGGGAGGGGACCGCCGGGGTCGACCGCCGGCTCGGGCCCGGTGGCCCCGCCGGTGACGTTGTCGGCGTCGAAGAGGGCGAGGGGACCGGACGGTGACAGGCGTCCGCCGGCGAGGACGACCCGGGCGCCGTCGACGTCGAGCTCGATCCGGCCCGCCCGGCGCAACGAGTCGAGGCGGCGGTGGCGGGCGAGGGCCCGGGCCAGAGCCGAGGCCCGGTCACGCACGTCGGCCGCCTCCTCGAAACGCTCGGCCGCGGCCAGGTCGCGCATGCGCTCCTCCAGCGGCGCGAGGAGCGTGGTGGGATCGACGGTGAGACCCCGCAACACCCGTTGGACGAGCACCGCGTAGTCGGCCTCGCTCACGCCGCCGGCGCACGGGCACACGGACACCCCCAGTTGGGCGGCGGTGCACATCGTCGGGCGTTGGGCCGTGCCCGCGCCCGCGGCCGGGCCCGGCGGGCGGGCCGAGCACCGCCGGAGGGGCACGGCCGACTCGATGGCCTCCGCCACCTGCCGGGCGGCACCCGTCGACGGCAGCGGACCGAGGTAGAGGCAACCGTCACCCGCCTTCGGGGTGCGCACCACCGACAACCGGGGGAAGCGCTCGTTGAGGGTGAGCTTGAGGTAGGCGTAGCGGGACCACAGCTTCGAGCGGTGGTTGAAGGGCGGCAGGTGGCGGTGGATCAGGCGGACCTCGAGCACCGCCGCCTCCAGCGGCCCGGAGCAGACGATGTGGTCGATCGTCTCCGTCTCCCGGAGGAGCTGGGAGATCTTGCGCCGCTCGTCGCCGCCGAAGTACGACCGCACCCGGGCCCGCAGGTTGGTGGCCTTGCCCACGTAGAGCACCCGTCCTCCCAGCCCGCGGAAGAGATAGACGCCCGGCGCCCGGGGCAGCTTGGCCGTGAGCTTGAGCTTGCCCACCTGGGGATGGGCCCGGATGGTGGGCAGCTCGAAGAGGTCGTCGAGGCCGAGGACGCCGATGGTGCCGGCCCGCTCGAGCAGGGCGTGCAGGAGGTCGGCGGTGGCGAGGGTGTCGGCCATGGCCCGGTGACAGGGTTGGTGGGGGAGGCGCATGCGCTCGGACAGGGTGGACAGCCGGCAGTCGGGCACCTCGTCGCGCACCAGCCGGCGGGCCAGGGCGCAGGTGTCGACCGACTGGTTGCCGAGCCGGGGGTAGCCCTCGGCCGCCAAGGCGGCGTTGAGAAAGCTGATGTCGAAGCGGATGTTGTGGCCCACGATGACGGTGTCGCGGACGAACTCGAGCAGGTTGGGCAGGATCTCGGCGATGGTGGGCGCGGGCACCACCATCGACTGGGTGATGCCGGTGAGGACGGTGATGAAGAAGGGGATCTCGGTCTGAGGGTTGACCAGGGTCTCGAACGTGCCCCGGCACTCGCCGCCCCGCAGCTTGATGGCCCCGACCTCGGTGATCTTGCAATCGGCCGGGGACGCGCCGGTGGTTTCGAGGTCGAGGACGCAGAACGTGACCTGGGCCAAGGGAGTGCCCAGGTCGTCGAAGGACCGCTGCATCCGGCGACCATAGCGAACACACGTTCGACGTTCAAGCCTCTGGGCTGGCGCAGGGGGGTAGGATTCGACGTGCCGACTGTCCTGTACCGCTGTGCCGCCTGCGGCAACCGCACTCGTTTCGACGTCACCACTACCCGTCGCACCCGCGCCTTCCACCATTACTCGCTGGGAGGGGAACTGTCGGTGGAGGACGAAGAGGTTCTGTCGGAGTCCGTCGAGGAGGTTTCCTGCCGGTGGTGCGGGTCGGGGACGGCAGTCGAGGCGTTGGCCGAGGCGCCCTGGAACGCGAGCGGTTGAGCATCACCGGGTTGAGTCCGGCGGGCGACACCCTGCTGCGTCCCGCCCTGGAGGCGGCCATGGCCGTGGCCCGGGCGGGCGAGGACGCCACCCCCATCGAGCCCCCGCCCCCCGCCCTGCGGCCGTTCCTCCACTTCGCCAAGCTGCCCCGGCCGGCGTTGGTGGCGGCCCGGCGGGTGCTCGACGCCGACGACGAGTTCCGGGCCCGGGTCCTGGAGGCGGTGACGGAGAGCGACGTCGGCCGTTCGGGATGGATCTACCTGGCCCGGCCCGAGGGTTGGGAGGACGAGCTGGCGGGGCTGCTGGCCGACGCCGAGAACGCGGGGGCGGCCGCCGGTGAGCGCCGGGCCGAGGGCGACGCCCGCAAGCGGCTGGCGGGGGCGGAGGCGGCCCGGAGGCGGGCGGAGGACGCGGCCGCGGCGGCGGAGGCGGAGTCGATCCGGGCGGTGGCGGCGCTGGCCGACGAGCGCAAGGCCCGCCGGGCGGCGGCCGACGACGTCGCCCGGCTGGAGCGGCGGCTGGCCCAGGTCACCGTCGAGCGCGACCGGGCCCGGGAGGCGGCGCAGAAGGCGGCGGCGGAGTCGGAGGAGGGCGGACGCCTGGTCGCCGAGCTCCTGTCGGCCCTCGACCAGATGAAGCAGGCCGAGCTGGCGGCAGCCGACGAGCTGGCCGCGGCCGAGCTGAGGGCGGCGGAACTGGCGGCGACGGCGACGGCCGCGCCCGCGCCGCTGGTGCCGGCGGCGTCGCCGGCCCCGCCCGTCGACACCGCCGGGGCCTCGGCCGCGCTCGACGAGGCGTCCCGGGCGGCGTCGTCCCTGGCCTCCGCCCTGGCCACGGTGGCCGCGTCCCTGCGGCCGTCGGGGACCCAGGCGGGAGCGGCCGCGTCCGGCTCGGGCGATCTCGGCACCGGGGCCACGGCGACGCCCGACCCGCCTCCCCGCCGGGCCCGGGCCGTACGTCGGGTCCGTCCCCCGGTTCCCCAGCCGGTGCCGCTACCGCCGGGCATCTACGACGACTCGGTGGAGGCGGCCGAACACCTGGTGCGGGTGGCGGGCGTGGTGCTGCTGGTCGACGGCTACAACGTCTCCCAGCTCGGGTGGCCGGAACTGCCGATCAACGAGCAGCGGCAGC
>JAXDMK010000138.1:0-8609 GCA_034666105.1 Actinomycetota bacterium
TAGATGGACCTGGCCAAGCTGTTGAAGCGGCTCGCCCGCGGCGACCTTGCCAACGTCTCCTTCCGCGAGATGCAGACGCTGGTTGAGGCGTTCGGGTTTCGGCTCGCCCGGGTCTCGGCGAGCCATCACGTCTATGCCCGGCCCGGGGTGCGCGAGCTGGTCAACCTCCAAGAGGTGAAGGGCCAGGCGAAGCCCTACCAGGTGCGGCAGTTCCTCAGGCTGGTCGAGCGGTACGGTTTGTCACTGGAGGAGTCGTGAGCGATTACCACATCAACGTCTTCTGGAGCGACGAGGACGAGGGCTACATCGCCGACATCCCCGACCTTGAGGGCTGCTCCGCGTTCGGCGAGACGCCCGAGCAGGCGCTGGCGGAGGTGGCTCTCGCCAAGACGGCCTGGCTGGCGGCGGCTCGCGACACGGGTCGATCCGTCCCCGAACCCCGCTACCGCCCGGCGCTCTACGCGGGCTGACATGGCGGCGACGGTCGAGCTGTGGGTGGACGACCACCAGGAGTAGAGCCGGGCATCGTCACCGGGAATCTGCGTAATGCCCGCCTGCCGCTCGATCCGCACCCCGGGTGACTATCTCGTGGTCGGTGACGACGAGGTTCCGCCGGCGCTGGCGCTGGTCGTAAGCCGGGACCCCGACGGCACCCTCCGCCTTCGGATCTTGCCGGGTCGTCCTGACAGGCACGACGAGTTCCGCACCCGTCGGTTCCCGACGCTCACGTAGCGCGATTTCACGCCCGACGACTACCCGCCTTGCATACCGAAACTGCCATCGCCGAACGTCCTTTCGTCTCGCCCGGGTTCTCTCCTGTCAGCGCCCGCGACGACGTCGTTGTCGCCGATCATTGTTGGCGATTGGCTCGGCCGCGGTGTCAGGCGGCAGCGGCCGCCTCCGTCCCTCCGGTGCCGGGGAGATGGCGAGTGACCCACGCCGCCGCGGCACTCAACAGGACCCGGGTGACGGAGTGTCCCAGCCAGATGACGACGAACAGCCCGACGATCACCACCGGGGAACCCCGCCACGACAGGGTGTCGAGCGCACGGGCCACCGTGGCGTCGGGCCGGGTGATCGTGTCCCAGCTGTTCAGGCGGGCGACCCGACCGAGCAGCACGCCGACGGCGCACAACCCGTGCAGCCCGATCTCGACGGGGCGGATCAGTTGCCCGCGACCGGTGCGGCGGAGCCAGCCACCGACCTCGTGCAGGCTGGCGGCGTAGGACCCGAAGCCGATCGCCACGAAGGCGCCGTAGAGCGGGAGGATCCCGGCATAGACGGTGGCGTCGCTTGCGGCCTGACCCACGTCGCCCCGAAGGTGAACCAGGTCGGTGACGACGTAGGGCGCGTTCGGCAGAACCAGTAGAAAGCCAGCCAGGCCCATCCAGGTCAACGGTCGCCACCGACCAGCGCGACGGAACAGTGGCACCGCCAGCAGCGCCGGCAGCACCGCCAGCAGGGTGTTCCACGTCATCCACCAGCGGTTTCCCCACGCGATACCACCGGCGTCATGCGCGAACGCTCGCAGCCAGGCCACTCCTAGAACCTACGGGAGGAGCCCGCTCCGGTGACCGCGGGAGCACAACCGCCATCGACGACCGGGGCGTGGGCCGCTAGCTTCCAGACGGGCGGAGGCGAGCACAGCGCCCGTACGCGATCGGAGGGTCTCATGCCCGGATCCCAGATGACCACCGCCGAACTGCCGTTCGTCGAGGGCTTCTCGGCCAAGGACCGGCAGCTGGCCGACAAGGCGGTGACGGCGCAGGCGCAGAAGGCCCGGAAGGCGGCCGATGCCGCGTCGGAAAAGGCCGATCAGATCGTGGACCAGGCCCGCGCCCAGCTCCACGACCTCCTCGGGCCGGCGAACGTGGCCGACCTGCGGGCCGCCATGACGCGCGAGCGCCTGCAGTTCCGCGACCTCCTGCAGCCGCCGGGAGGCCTGACCCTCGATCGGGCCAAGGCCACCCAGAGCCGCAAGCGCAAGGTCGACACGCTGGTCCGTAAGTTGGGTGCCAGCAGCGACGGACTCCGCCGCATCGGCGAGGACGCCCAGGCCGGGCTGGAGGAGGTCCTCACGGTGCCGACCGGTCCCGTGACGCCCGGCTTCCACCTCGGGAACAACCGGGACCAGTGGGTGAGCCTGTCCCCGCTGCACAAGTTTCCGTTGCCGTGGGGACTGCCCGACGATCCTGTCGACGGCGGATGGATCGTGGAGCGCCCGCCGTTCTTCGGCTTTCTCATGAGCCACAGCATCCAAAGGACGTCGGCCTTCAGGGCGGACTACGAGCACGTCCTGTCCCCGCCGGCGGGGCAGATCGGCCAGATCGTCACCATGGACGGGTCGGACGTGGGTGACTACGGCGCGGCCAGCATCAACGTCGACACCGACATCGCCTTCGGATTCGTGCCCCCGACCGCGGGCCTGGTCGAGGTCCTCATCGACGTCCAGAGCACGATCGGCCGTCACCGGCTCCAGACGAGCGACGAATGGGGTTGGTCGAACGGCTGGACCAACCAGAACAACTACCTGCTGCTGAACGTCCTGCACCCGAACGTGCCCGAGCCGTCCCTGGCCCTCATGTCGAACTGGTTCACCAGGCAGTCCAGCGACGCAACCAACGAGGTCGAGAACCTGGTGCGGGGCCAGCATTACTTCGCCCAGCTCTTCAGCTCGGGACCAGTTCCGGCCGGCCAGTCGGTCGTCGTCGTGATCGGCACCCGGACGTTCGACATCACCCGGGCCAACGACGTCGAGACCCACAGCCGGACCAATTTCCAGTGGTCGATCAGCTCGGTGGAGGTCCGGATCTCGCCCTGACCGCCCGTGTCCGAGCGGCGGCGTCGCAGCGTTGGTCGGCGCTCATCGAAGCACCAGCCCGGACGTCACGTTGGTCATCGAGCCGGTGATGCCAGCCGCTCGATCGGAGGCGAGGAAGGCGGCCGTTTCGGCGACGTCGGCCAGCCGGGGCGTCCGCCGGAGGACCGACATCCCCGCGATCATCTGCAGCGCCTGCTCGGCGGTGGGCCCGCCGGGGCCGGCGACGGCCGCGATCGACTCGTCGGTCAGGGTCTCGGCCACGCCCGCCGTCCAGATCCCGCACACCCGGACGCCGTGGGGCCCGACCTCGGCCGCCAGGTAGCGCATGAAGGCCTCGACGGCGGCGTCGGCCGGTCCGGTGCTGCCCATCCCGGGCCTGGCCGCCGCGCCCGAGGCGCTGTTCAGGTGGAGGATCACGCCCCCGCCCTGCCCGACCATCTGCCGGGCCGCGGCCCGGGCGGTGACGAAGTTCGCCTGCAGCCCGGTGACGACGGCCCCCAGGAGGTCGCCGGTGGACATGTCGACCAGGGGCCGGCCCTGGACGTCGCCCCGGCTGACGAGGTTGAACGACACGTCGACCCGGCCCGCCTGGGCGACCACCGCGGCCACGTGAGCGTCGACCGCCTGCTCGTCGAGGGCGTCGAGCACGGCCACGCCCGCCGAGCCGCCGCCGGCGGTGATCTCCTTGGCCACCATCTCGAGCGGCTCCCGAGTCCGCCCGACGAGGAAGACGCTCGCCCCTTCCCGGGCGAAGGTGCGGGCCACGCCCCCGCCGATTCCCCCGCCGCCGCCGTAGATGATCGCCGTTTTGCCTGTGAGGAGATCGCTCATCGATCCGCACCCTTTCCGTTCGTGGTCGCTTGCACCGTGAAACGCCGGTTGGCGCGGAAACTCATCGGTACCGCGATGATCGTCTACCGGGGGGCACCGGGGAGGCCGGCGCCGAAGCGACGGACGACGTCGGCCAGGGCGGCGCGCACCGGGCCGTCCACGATCACCCCGTCCGGTCCTACCGACTCCCGGGGCACGGGCACCGCCGCGCACGCGGGATCGATGATGGCCGCGCCCACGTAGCCGAGGACGGTGGCCAGGGAGGCGTGGGCGTTGAGGCCCCGGCCCTCGGCGGCCACGTTGACCCAGGCCACGGGCTTGCCGTACATCTCGGCGCCGCCGACCGTCCAGTCGAGGAGGTTCTTGAAGCTGCCGGGTAGGGCGCCGGCGTACTCGGGGGTGCAGAAGAGCAGGCCGTCGGCCGCCGCGATCTGCTCCCGGAGCCCGGCCACGACCGAGGGGAGGGGCGGGAAGTCGTCGTCCGGGTTGAAGGGGGGCAGTTCGGCCAGCCCCTCGTAGAGCACCGCCGTCACCCCGTCGGGGGCGACATCCCGGATCGTGCGCAGCGCGGCCCGGTTGGTCGACCCGCTCCGGGTGCTGCCGGAGACGAGGAGGATCCGCACCGACGCAGTCTGTCCCTCACCCGACGGGCCCTGACGCGTCAGCGCCGGCCGGCGCGGAGCATCTCGACGGCCTTGGCGATGCGGCGCCGGCGGGTCTCGGCCGTCTTGGCGTCGTCGATGGCCAGCACGTGGCGGCGCTGGTGGCTGTACGAGAGCTTGTCGAAGAACTGCCGGGCGTCGGCGTCGGCGTCGAGCGCGGCCGCGAAGTCCTCCGGCACCACCACCTGGCGGGGCTCGGTGTCGAGCTCGATGTCGACGTCGAGCTCGTCCCCGGCGGCGACCCCCGCCGCCTTGCGGTCGTCGGCGTTGACCCCGACCATGAACACGCCGCCCATCACCGCGATCGAGCTGCGGTAGGTGTGGCCCTTGATCGTGACCCGCACCGGCGGCCGCTTCCCGGCTCCAAGCCCTTCCACGATCTCGGCCGGCACTTCGATCCCGGTGGCGGTCTTGCCGCCCAGCAGCAGGGTGGTTCGAAATCTCATGTCAGGTAGACGCTTCCCGGCCGCCGATCTCATCGGGCCCGGAGGACAGGAAGGCGTCGAGCAGGGGCCGGGCGGCGGACGGGGCGGAGACGTCGAGCCACACCCCGGCGGCGTCGACGCGGAGGGCGAAGGTGAAGAAGGCGCAGCAGCCGACCTCGTGGACGGCCAGCTCGGCGGCCCGGGCCACCAGCGGCGGGTCGGCCGGCAGGCGGAGGCGCAGGCCGTCGGCGGTGGCCTCCCGCTCGGTGGCGTGGGCGACGAGGTCGGCCCACTGGTCGGTCCGGTCGGCGACGGCGGCAGCCGACGGCAGGGAGCAGCCGATCGGGGTGGGTCCGGGTGCGGGCAGGGCCGCGTCACATCCACACCCGGGGCCACAGCGGTCGGCGGGCGCGGGTGGACTCCAGGGAGCGGCGCAGGTGGTCGAGCTGGACGGAGAACGTCGACAGGTCGCCGATGCGGCCGCGGACCTCGGCCGCCTTCGCCTCCAGCAGGTGGCGGAGCCGGTCCCGGGCCGAGTCGCACGGCCCGTCGGCCCACAGCGCCACCAGCTCGGCGATGTCGGCCAGGGTCAGGCCCATGGCCTTGGCCCGGGCGACGAACTTCATCCGCTCGACGTCGTCGTCGTGGTAGAGCCGGTAGCCCGAGCCGGTCCGGTCCGGCTGGGCCAGGAGGCCGACCGTCTCGTAGTAACGCAGCGTCGACGGGCTGAAGCCGCTGCGGCGGGCCAGCTCCGAGATCCGGTACCCCGTGTCCATGTGGCGAACGTACGCCTTCAAGCCGGCTGGAAGGTCAAGCGGGCGGCCGGCCGAGCACCTGGCCGAGGGCGCCGATCGCCTCCCGGGCCGCGACCCGGCCCGCCTCCACCACGTCGTCGAGCTGGTCGAACGCCAGCAGCCCCACGTCGCCCACCTCGGGGCTGATCACCAGGTCGGCCCGCAGCCGGTTCTCCTGGTTCATCCGCCGGCTGCCGACGACGCTCGTGCGGGCGAGCGTCTCCCACAGGAGCGGCACCCCGGCCGGGGCCCGACCGGCCCGCCGGGGGAAGAACCGGCCCGTGGTTCGGGGCCGCCAGCCACCGGCCACCACGTCGACGGCCACGATCGGGCCCGCCTCGGCGGCCATCACGTCGACGGGCATGTTGTCGAGCAGGCCCCCGTCGACCAGGATGCGGTTGCCGCGCACCACCGGCGGCACCAGGCCGGGAATACACATGCTGATGCCGGCCGCCTCCCACGCCGGTCCCCGCCGGTGGACGACGCACTCGGCGTCGACCAGGTCGCAGCTCACGGTGAAGCAGGAACGGGGCATCTCCTCCAGGTGCACCGGGCCGAGGATGCGTTCGAGCATCCGCTGCGCCCGCTGGGCCCGCAACAGGGAGGCCCGGGGGACGGTGTAGTCGTTGAACGGGTTCCGCTCCACCAGCTCCCGCCGGCAACGCTCGACCATCTCCACCGGGGGGACGCCGGCCGCGAACAGAGCTGCCATCAACGACCCCATGCTGCACCCGCCCAGCCGGTCGATCTCGAAGCCGGCGCCGACGAGGACGTCGAGGACCCCGATGTGGGCGAACCCGCGCGCCCCGCCCCCGGAGAGGACCACCCCGAGCGACCGGCCGACCAGACGGCGGGCCAGGCGGGCGACGTCGCCGGTGAAGGACGGGCCCAGGTCGACGTGGTGGTGGGTCGCCACCGGCGCCTGGTCGAGCCAGCGGGCGACCTCCGCCGCCGGGCGCCGTCCCGGGCCGCAGCCGGCGACGTGGAGGTCGATGTTTGCGTCCAGGAGGGGACGGGGCGTCGCCCGGTCCGCGATCACCAGCACCCGGTCGGCCTGGCGCAGGCAGAAGCGGGTCCAGTCGTCGGCCGGGTCGGCCACGGTCGCGGCCAGGACCACCAGATCGTGCTGCCGCTCCCGCTGGTCGAGGAGGCGGCCGTAGGCGGACGGATCGCCGCCGGCGGGGGCGCTCACCGCGGCCACCTTGCCGGTGGACCGGAGGGCGTCGAGCAGGGCATCCGTCACCCGGTCCGTCCACCGGGCCTCGGGGGGGGTGAGGACGGTCAGCACCGCGATCGGCGGCCGGCCGACGACGGGCGCGACGTTGGCCTGGAGGTGGGACGCCAGCGCCCCCACCATGGCCGCGGCGAAGCTCGGCTCCTCCCCGATCAGGGCCTCGATGGCGTGGCGGTCGACGCCCAGCAGTTCGCTGTCGCGCACCGCCCGCACCGACGCCGTCCGGGGCGACCGGGTGAGGACACCGAGCTCCCCGACCGACGCCCCCGCGGCCAGGGTGCCGATGTGGCGGCCGGGCTCGGGCACCTCCAGCTCGATGTCGAGCCGTCCCGAGACGACCACGAAGAGCCGGTCGGCCTCGTCGCCCTGGCGGAAGAGCCAGTCGCCGGCGAGCGCCCGGTGGGCCACGGCCTTGCCCGCCAGCCGGGCCAACAGGTCGGCGGACAGGCCGGAGAACACGCTGACCGAGCGCAGCGCGGCCAGCCGATCCTCCGCGACCGGTTCCGATGACATCGGCGGCAAGCTACCCCCGGCCTGATAGCCCAGGCGGGGGCCGTACCGTGGAGGGCGATGGCCCGCATCGACCAACGCGATCCCCGCAACGCCGACGGCCCCTGGTTCGTCGACACCCGGTGCATCGACTGTGGTACCTGCCGGGAGCTGATCCCCGACCTGTTCGCAGGGGTGATCGGCGACGACCAGTCGGTGGTGGCGGTGCAGCCGGTGGACGACGACGGCGAGCACCGGGCGTGGTTGGCGGCCGAGGCGTGCCCCACCCAGTCGATCGGACGCACGCCCCGCGCGCCCCGCCCGTCCGGGCTCTATCCCCTGCCCGTGGACGGCCCCGTCTACGACCTCGGCCACACCTCGGAGGACTCCTTCGGGGCCACGTCGTACCTCGTCCTCCGGCCCGAGGGGAACCTCATGGTCGACGCTCCCCGCTACACCCGGTCCCTCACCGGCCCCATCGACGCCCTCGGCGGCGTGGCCCACGTCCTCCTCACTCACCGCGACGACGTGGCCGACGCCCCCCGGTGGGCCGAGCGCTACCGGGCCCGGGTGTGGATCCACGAGGCCGACCGGTCCGCCGCTCCCACCGCCACCGACGTGCTGCGGGGCGAGGCGCCGGCGACGGTGGCCCCGGGCGTGGTGGCCATCCCCGTCCCCGGCCACACCCGGGGGTCGGTCGTGTTCGCGGTCGACGACACCTGGCTGTTCACCGGCGACTCCCTGGCGTGGAGCCACCGGCGCCAGGACCTGGTCGCCTTCCGCGACGCCTGCTGGTACTCGTGGCCGGCGCAGACCCGGTCGCTGGCCCGCCTGGCGGAGACGGTGTCCTTCTCGTGGGTCCTCCCCGGCCACGGCGCCCGGGCCCGCCTTCTCGATGCCGACGACGCCCATCGCCGACTCGTCGAATTAGTAGGCCGAATGGGAGCGAGCCGGGCGTAACTTGCGCGCGGAGCCACCGCTCGAAACCAGCCGGCCCTGACTCCCACCTCAACGACGAGCGACGGGCTGATGTGCTTGATCGTCGTCCACCTGCGCCTGGCCGACACCCGCCAGCCGGGGCTCCACCGGCCCCTTCACACCACTCGGATCTCGACCCGCCGGTTGAGGGCCCGGTTCGACGGGGTGTCGGCGGGGAGGGCCCGAGGGTCGGCGCTGCCGTGGCTCTCGACGGCGGCGATCCGCCCCGCCGGGAAGCCGGCGTCGACCATGGCGTCGGCCACGGCCTGGGCCCGTTCCCGGCTGAGGGGCAGGTTGACGTCGTCGGAGCCGACCACGTCGGAGAAACCGTGGACGGAGACCGACACGCCCCGGGCCAGCAGGTCGGCGGCCACG
>JAXDMK010000139.1:0-41022 GCA_034666105.1 Actinomycetota bacterium
GGCCGATGGTGTCCACCACCTGGTCGAGCCACTCCTGGTCGGGCTTGCGCCCGGCCAGGTCCATGGGGAGGGTGATGTTCTCCAGCGCGGTCAGGGTGGGGACCAGGTTGTAGGCCTGGAAGATGAAACCGATCTTGTCCCGGCGGAGCAGGGTGAGGTGCTTGTCGTTGAGCGTGGTGAGGTCGACGTCGCCGATGAGGACCCGCCCGCTGGTCAGCTCGTCGAGGCCGGCCAGGCAGTGCATCAAGGTCGATTTGCCCGAGCCCGATGGGCCCATGATGGCGGTGAAGCCGCCGACGGCGAACTCGACGTCGACGTGATCGAGGGCGACCACCGCGCCGTCGCCCTTGCCGTAGGTCTTGGTGGCGGCGACGGCCCGGGCCGCCACCGCCGGGTTGGCGGCCGGCCCGCCCGTGGCGGGGATGTTGCGGAGGAGTGTCATAGGGACACACTGCGCTTCGCCGGGGACGATGTCGTCGGCCGCGGGAACCCTTCGGCCGTCCTCCCCCGGGAGTACTCCGGGGGGCCGGCGTACTCCTCGAGCCCGATACCGGGGGTGCCTGCACCCCCCCGCAGGGCGGGCGCGCATGCCGCCTCCGCGGCCCGGGTAGGCACGCGGCGTGGCTGCGCACGGGATCGACGATCGTCTCGTCGATGGTCGCTACGCCCGCCTGGCGCCCCTGGGGCGGGGTGGATTCGGCATCGTGTGGCGGGCGCGCGACACCCTGCTGCAGCGGGACGTGGCCATGAAGGAGGTCCGCTTCCCCCCGATCCTGACCCCCGAGGAGCAGGCCGCCCTCCGGGAGAAGGTCCTGCGGGAGGCCCGGGCCGCGGGTCGTCTCAGCCATCCGGCGGTGGTGACGATCTACGACGTGGTCGAGGAGGAGGGTCGCCCGTTCATCGTCATGGAGCTGGTCGACGCGCCCAACCTGGCCGAGATCGTGGAGCGGGACGGGCCCCTATCCGACCGGCAGGCGGCCGATATCGGTATCGAGGTCATCGGCGCCCTCGCCGTCGCCCACGCCGAGGGGATCATCCACCGGGACGTGAAGCCGGCCAACGTGATGGTCTCCCCGACCGGGCGGGTGCAACTGGCCGACTTCGGGATCGCGTCGATCATCGACGACCCCAAGGTGTCGAGCTCGGGGCAGCTGGCCGGCTCGCCTTCGTACATGGCCCCTGAGCAGGCCCGCAACCTGCCTCCGAGCCCGGCGACCGACCTCTGGGGGCTCGGCGCCACCCTCTACTTCGCGGTCGAGGGCGACCCGCCCTTCGAGAAGGACGGCGCCATCGCCACCCTCACGTCGGTCCTCACCGACGACCCCCGGGAGATGGAGCGGGCCCGGACGCTGGCCCCGTTGCTCCGGGACCTCCTGCGCAAGAGCCCCGAGGACCGCCCGACGGTCGACGACGCCCGCCACCGCCTGGAGGACGTGGCCGCCGGGATCGCGGCCACGAGCGAACGGTCTCCCACCCTCCGCTTCGGCGCCGACGAACTGGCCGCGGCCATGGCCGCCGCGCCCGTCCCATCGGTCGAGGCACCCGCCCCGCCGCCGCCACCGCCGGCGAAGCCGGCCGCCCCGAAGCCGGCCGCGGTGGCGCCGCCGGAGGTGGAGCCCGCGGCCGCGGCCGTGCCGGTGGCGAAGGCCGAGGTCGACCCGGGCCCGCCGACCCAGCCCGCGGCCGCGGCCGTGCCGGTGGCGAAGGCCGAGGACGACCCGGGCCCGCCGACCCAGCCCGCGGCCCCGCCCGTGCCGGTGGCGAAGGCGGTCGCCCCGGCGGAGCCGGAAGTGCAGTCGCCGGCCCGGCCGGCGGCGCCACCGGTGCGGGCCGATCGGCGGGAGCCGAAGCTGGCCCCGACCGTCGCCGCCGCGCCCCCCGCCGGCGGTCGATCCCGATCCCGTCCCGTCGTGGCCGCGGTGGCCGTGCTGGCCGCCATTGCCGTCGTCGCCCTCCTCCTCGCCCACCGGGAGTCGGGCGACCCCACGGCGGCGGGGGACTCGTCGGCCACCACCGTCGTCCCCACCGGCGACAGCCAGGGCCCCGCCGTCGGCGGCGGATCGGCGGCCACCACCGCCAAGCCGGCCCCGAAGGCGACCACCGCCCCCAAGGCGAACGCCGGCTCCCGGCCCGACGGCGTGCCCCGGGACTGGGAGTCGTACCAGGACCCGGCCACCGGTTACACGATCTTCCATCCACCGGGGTGGAACGTCGTCACCAACGGCTCCCTCACCGATTTCCGTGACCCCCGCTCGGCCGCCTACCTCCGGGTCGACTACACCACGTCGCCGGGGCCGTCGGCGGTGCAGGCGTGGCTCGACTTCGAGCCCCGGTTCGCGGCCGAGAACCCCAACTACGAGCGCGTCCGGATCGATCCGACCACCTTCCACGGCTACCAGGCCGCCATCTGGGAGTACACCTACACCGGCCTCGGAACCGACCTGCGGGCCGCCGACCTCGGGTTCGTCACCGGGAGCCACGGCTTCGCCCTCAACTTCCAGACCCGGGCCGACGACTGGAACGGCATGCAGGACGTCTTCGAGGCGTTCCAGGCCTCGTTCCGGGCGCCCGGAGGCTGAATCCGGACGCAGCCTCAGTCGGTGCCGGGGGTGACCAGGCCCGACTCGTAGGCCAGCACCACCAGCTGGACCCGGTCGCGGGCGCCCAGCTTCATCATGATCCGGCTCACGTGGGTCTTGGCCGTGGCCGCGCTCACGTACAGCTGCTCCGCGATCTCGCCGTTGGACAGGCCGTGGCCCACCTGCACCAGCACCTCCCGCTCCCGCTCCGTCAGCTGGTCGAGCTCGCGGGTGCGCTCGGCCCGGGGTCGACCCGGCCGGGAGGCGAACTCGGCGATCACCCGGCCCGTGATCCGGGGCGACAGCAGGGCGTCGCCTGCGGCCACCACCCGCACCGCGGCCAGCAGGTCGGCCGGGTCGGTGTCCTTGAGGAGGAACCCGCTGGCGCCGGCCCGGAGGGCGTCGAAGACGTACTCGTCGAGATCGAAGGTGGTGAGGACGATCACCCGGGTGGCGGACAGCCGCTCGTCGCCCACGATGGCCCGGGTGGCGGCGATACCGTCGAGCTCGGGCATGCGGACGTCCATGAGCACCACGTCGGGCCGGTGCTCGCCCGCCATCTCCACCGCCTCGACCCCGTTGGCCGCCTCCGCCACCACGCGGCAGTCGGGGGCGGAGTCGACCAGGACCCGGAACCCGGCCCGGACGAGGGTCTGGTCGTCGGCGACGAGGACCGTGATCAACGGTTCGGGATCATTGGCCGGGGCCATCGAGGCTCAAGGGGGCAGCCGAGGTCCGCTCGAAGGGCAGCGTCGCCGACACCCGGAAGCCGCCGCCCACGTGGGGACCGGTGGTGAGCTCGCCCCCGAAGACGGCGACCCGTTCCCGCATCCCCAGCAGGCCGTGGCCGCCCCCCGACGCGACCGACGCCACGGCCGCGGCTGCCCCCCGACCGTCGTCGGTGACCCTCACCGTCACCGCCCCCGGCCGGTACTCGACGTCGACCAGGGCCCGGGCCGGACCGGCGTGGCGCAGCACGTTGGTGAGCGCCTCCTGGACGATGCGGAAGGCGCACAGGTCGACCCCGGGAGGGACGTCGATCCGGGTCCCCGAGACCTGCACCTGCACCGGCACCCCCGCCTCCCGCAGGCTCTGGGCCAGCCCCTCAACCCCGTGGAGGCCGGGGACGGGCGCCAGGTCGAGAACCGGCCCGTCGCCGTCCGACTCCTGCCGGCGGAGGACGCCCAGCAGGCGCCGCATCTCGTCCAGCGCCTCCCGGCTGGTGACCTTGACGTTCTCCAGGATGCGCTTGGCCTCGGCCGGGTCGCTGTCGATCACGTGGGCCCCCACCCCCGACTGCACCGCCACCACGCTCATGGCGTGGGCCACCACGTCATGCAGCTCGCGGGCGATGCGCAGCCGCTCCTCGGCCACCGCCCGCTTGGCCTCGGTCTGCTGGCTGCGCTCCAGGGCGGCGGCCCTCGCCTCCAGGGCGCCGGTGTAGGCCTTGCGGAGGCGGACGCTGTCGCCGAACACAGCGGCGATGCCGAAGATGGCCACGTTGCCCACCAGGTCGACCAGGTTGACCTCGTTGGGGTGGGTGACGGCCGATATCCCGAGGATGACGAGGAAGATGGTGACGGCGGTCACCCACACCCGGCGGGGCCGGTGGCTGGCCACCGTGTAGAGGGCCATGAGGGCGATGACGGGCAGGCCGTTGTCGGGGTAGTCCCGGACCACGTAGACGATGGCGCACACGGTGGCGACCACCAGCACCGCGATCGGGTAGCGCCGGCGGAGGGCGAGCGCCCCGAACCCGACGACCACCAGCACCACGGCCAGGGCGTCGGTGGGCGTGGGGTTGGCCGGCGTCGGCTCGGCCGTGAGGCTGATCAGGCCCGCCACCAGCACCAGGGCGGCCAGGATCGAGTCGACCACCAGCGGGTTGGCTTCCCGCAGACGACTCCACAGTCGGCGCACACCCCGACCCTACGGCGCCTCCGGCGCCCCTACATCGGCCGGCGGGCGCAACCCTCGTACTCCCCGGGGATGACCCGGCCCCCCGGCAGACGATCTCCGCCGGCGTTCTGCGACCGGTCTCGCCGGGAAGGAAGTTGAGAGCGCAACTGTTATGCCGAGCGTAGAGTTCCTCTCGGACGGAACGTTTCTTCAAGGAGACCCGCCATGCCTGCTGTCACCGTCGACAACGTCCTCGCCCTGCCCCGGATCGACCGTCCGGTGGCGCCGGCAACCGAGCGACCGGTGGTGTCGGTCACCTCCGCCCCCAACGGCTTCGAGGGCGAGGGCTTCCCCGTGCGGCGGGCCTTCGCCGGTGTCGACATGGCGCTCCTCGACCCCTTCATCCACATGGACCAGATGGGCGAGGTGGAGTACGGCCCGGGCGAGCCCAAGGGGACGTCGTGGCACCCCCACCGCGGCTTCGAGACGGCCACCTACATCATCGACGGCAACTTCGAGCACCAGGACAACGCCGGCGGCGGCGGGGCGATCACCGACGGCGACACCCAGTGGATGACGGCGGGCGCCGGCATCCAGCACATCGAGCGTCCGTCGGAGGCGCTGGTGCAGAGCGGGGGGACGTTCCACGGCCTCCAGCTGTGGGTCAACCTGCCCAAGGCCAAGAAGTGGGAGGCGCCCCGCTACCAGGACATCCGCGCTGGCCGGGCCACCCTGCTCACCACCCCCGACGGGGGGGCGTTGGTACGGGTGATCGCGGGCGACATCGCCGGCCACGCCGGTCCCGGCGTCACCCACACCCCGATGGCGTTCGTGCACGCCACCCTGAGTCCGGGGGCGGAGCTGGTCCTGCCCTGGCAGCCCGACTTCAACGCCCTCGTCTATGCCCTCAACGGCGAGGGCACGGTCGGTTCCGGCCACCGCCCCTTCCGGATGGGTCAGCTGGCCGTGTTCGGCAAGGGCGACTTCGTCACCGTGGCCGCCTCCGAGCGCCAGGAGAGCCGCAGCCCGAACCTCGACGTGATCGTTCTCGGCGGACGCCCGATCCGCGAGCCCGTCGCCTGGTACGGCCCCTTCGTGATGAACACCCGGGAAGAGGTGCTCCAGGCCATGGAGGACTTCCACGCCGGTCGCCTGGGCACCATCCCCGTCTCCAGCCTCAAGGCGTAGCCGGCCCGACCCGGCGGGGCCCGGGGCCGGCTCCCTACCCCCCGACCCGGAGGACCAGCGAATGGTAGGACTGGCCGGCGGCCGGCTCGGTGGCGCCGCTGAGGGCAACCGCCACGGGTGAGCGGCGGTCGGTCGTCGTGCCGTCGCCCACCTGGCCGACGGCGTTGAAGCCCCACGCCAGCACCGAGCCGGTGCGGGTGACGGCCACCGTGTGCAGTCCGCCGGCCGCGATCGCCGCGCTCGGCGGGAGCCCGCCGACCACGACGGGCGCCTGCCGGTCGGCGGTCGTGCCGTCGCCCAGCTGGCCGAAGTAGTTCCATCCCCACGCCCGCACCGAACCATCGGTCGCCAACGCCAGGCTGTGGTACACCCCGGCCGTCACCTCGGAGGCCGACGTCAGCCCGACCACGGGCACCGGCCGGTGGCGCTCGAGGGTGGTGCCGTCGCCCAGCTGGCCGACGTTGTTCATGCCCCAGGCCCGGCCCGTCCCGCCCGTCACCACGGCCAGGCTGTGCAGGCCCCCGGCGGCGACGGACACCACCGCGGCCAGCCCCGGCACCGGGATGGGCGCCGACCGGTTCACGGTCGTCCCGTCGCCCAGCTGGCCGTAGCCGTTCCAACCCCATGCCCAGACGGTGCCGTCGGCCTTCAGGGCCAGGTTGTGGAACATCCCCGCGGAGATCGCCACGACGCCGGTGAGGCCGGGGACGGGTGCGGCTCGGGTGCGGGTCACGGTGGTCCCGTCGCCCAGTTGGCCGAGGGAGTTGAGCCCCCACGACCAGACGGTGCCGTCGGCCCGGAGGGCAAGGCTGTGGCCGAAGCCACCGGCCACCCCGACGACGCCGTCGAGGCCGGCGACGACCACCGGCGAGGGCCGGGTTGCCACCGTGCCGTCGCCCAGCTGGCCCGAGAAGTTCGCCCCCCACGCCACCACGGTGCCGTCCTGACGCACGCCCAGCCCGTGGTAGAGGCCGTTGCCGACGTGGACCACGTCGGCCGAGCCGGTCACCGGGCCGGGCCGAGGGCGGTCGGGAACGGAGCCGCCCCCCAGCTGGCCGAGCACGTTCCATCCCCAGGTGTCGGCCTCGGCGGTCGGGGCCGCCGTCCCGACTCCGGTCACCTTCCGTACCCGGCCGGACTGGTAGTCGGCCACGAGAAGGTCGCCGGGCCCGTCGACGGCGATGCCCCCCAGCACGCTGAGATCGGCGTTCGTGGCAGGCCCGCCGTCGCCGGCGAAGCCTCGGACGCCGGTTCCGGCGACGGTCGTGATCACGCCCGCTCGATCCACCCGGCGGACGCGCGTGCCGTCGGCGATGAACAGGTTCCCGGAGCCGTCGACGGCCACGCCGAGCGGCTCGACCAGGCCGGCGTCGACCGCGGGGCCACCGTCCCCCGAGAAGGCGGCCCCGCCCGTCCCGGCGACAGTGGAGATCCGCCCCCGGGTGTCGATGCGGCGGATCCGGTGGTTGACCAGGTCGGCGACGAAGAGGTTGCCGGACCGGTCGATCGCCAGCCCGAAGGGCACCTGTAGCTGGGCCGCCCGGGCCAGCCCGCCGTCGCCACTGAAGCCGGGCTGGCCACCGGCGATCGTTGTGATGGTTCCGTCGGGGTTGACGCGTCGCACCCGCGTCTGCAGCGACGACGACGTCCCATCCCATCCTTCGGGCCCGCTGTCGACGAACACCGGGTTCCCCATGGGGTCGATCACCAGCCCGGGCACGCCGTGGAGGGCGGCCTCGGTCGCCGGCACCCCATCGGCCGACGATGTCCCGCCGCCGGCGACGATGGTGAACACCCCGGACGTATCGACCCGCGCCACGTCGACCGCGGTGAACCGGCCGTGCTCCGCGCTCGGTCCCGCGTTGTTCTCGGCGAAGTACACGTTGCCTCGGCGGTCGACCGCGATGCCCCCCTGGGCCATGACGGGGACGTCGGTCGCCTGCCGCCCGTTACGCACGCGGGGGTCGTAGTTGAACGTCGGGAGTCGGCCGTTGCCGGCGATGGTGGTGACGACGCCGCTGGGCGACACCTTGACGACCCGGGATTGCAGCCGAGGTGGGGGCCCGTCGGCGGCGAGGGCGGGAAATTCCGGGGAGCCGGGGGGAACCGGCGCCAAAAGGGAGACGTAGCCATTGCCGGCGGCATCGGTGGCGATGGCGAGCGGGGCGGTGAGCTGGGCCGACAGGGCCGGCCCCCCCTCGCCCGAGTAGGCCGGCGAGCCGCTGCCGGCCACGGTGGCGACGATGCCGCCGGCGATCCTGCGGATGCGGAACCAGCTGCCGTCGGTGAAGTAGATGGCCCCGGAGTCGAACGCCAACGCGACCACGCCGCCGTTGGCCGCGCCGAGGGCGGGGGAACCGTCGGCCGCGAACCCGGGGCCACCGCCTCCGGCGATCGTCGTGACCCTCCCCGTCGGACCGACCGTGCGGATCCGGTCCTTCTCGCCGAAGACGAGGCTGTCCCCGTCGAAGGCGATCGGGCCGAGACCGGAGAGCCGGCTCGACCGGGCGTCGGCACCGTCGGCCGTCTCTGCGCCACCCCCGACCGCGATCGAGACCCCACCGTCGGCGTCGACCCGCAGGATGCGGTCGGCGTCGGCCAGGTAGAGGACACCCGCGGGATCGATGGCGAGGTTGACCGGGCCGACGACGAGGTCGTCGTTCGACTCGACGGCCGAGACGAGCGTCGTGATGATCCCGTCCGGCCCAACCCGGCGTACCCGTCCGGTGTTCCCTTCCAGGAAGAACAGGCTCCCCTCGGGGCTCAGGGCGAGCGCGGCCGGATTGGTCAGGGATGCGGAGACGGCGGGTCCGCCGTCGCCGGAGGCCCCCGCCACCCCGTTCCCGGCCACCGTCGTGATCGTTCCCGACGGGTCGATCCGGCGGACGCGGTTGTTGCCGGAATCGGACACGTAGACCGTCCCGTCGGGGGCGACGGCGATGCCCGCGGGCGAGAAGAGGCGGGCGTCCACGGCCGGGCCGCCGTCGCCGGCGAACGTCGGGCCTCCGACGATGAGAATGGGCCCCACCCCGGCGATGGGGTGTTGCTCCCCAGTGGTCGGGTCGACGACGCGGACCACGCTCCGGGCCCGGTCGGCGACGTACAACCGGCCGCGGTGGACGGCGATGGCGGCACCCTCCATGCCCACGGTGGTGGCGGCTCCGAGGCCGGGACCCCCCGCCACGGTGGTGATGATCCCCCCGTTGGCCGACGCCGCCGCCGCCGGAATGGCCACGGCCGCCGGCGCCAGCCCGGTCGCCAGCAGGAGTCCGACGGCGACGGACCTCCAGGTCCTTCGGCCCGCGTCGTGCCGCGCCGCCGCCATCGCTCCCTTGTCGGCACGCCACGCCTCGGGGTTGAGGGTCGTCGGCGTCCCCGCCGGGTACGGTGACCGCGTGGCTGAGCCTCGGGTGCTGGCGATGGTCCTGGCCGGCGGCGAGGGCAAGCGGCTGTACCCCCTCACCGCCGACCGGGCCAAGCCCGCCGTCCCCTTCGGCGGCCACTACCGGCTGATCGACTTCGCCCTGTCGAACCTGGCCAACGGCGGCTACCTGCGCATCGTCGTGCTCACCCAGTACAAGTCCCACAGCCTCGACCTCCACATCAGCCGCACGTGGCGGCTGTCGACGCTGCTCGACACGTATGTCACCCCCGTCCCGGCCCAGATGCGGCGCGGTCCCCGGTGGTTCGCGGGCTCGGCCGACGCCATCTTCCAGAACCTCAACCTCATCGGCGACGACCGCCCCGACTACATCTGCGTGTTCGGGGCCGACCACATCTACCGGATGGATCCCCGTCAGATGGTGGAGCAGCACGTGGCCACCGGCGCGGGTGTCACCGTCGGCGCCATCCGCGTCCCCAAGGAGGAGTCGACCAGCTTCGGGGTCCTCGAGGCGGGGCCGGGCACCACCATCGCCGCCTTCAAGGAGAAACCACGCCAGGTCGAGGGCCTGGCCGACGCGCCCGACGAGATCTTCGCCTCCATGGGCAACTACGTGTTCACCACGTCGACGCTCATCGACGCCGTCACCCAGGACTCCGACGACGAGGAGTCGCTCCACGACCTCGGGGGCGACATCATCCCCATGCTGGTCAGGGCGGGCCAGGCCCACTTCTACGACTTCGCCCACAACGAGGTCCCCGGCGTCACCGAGCGGGAGCGGGGCTACTGGCGGGACGTGGGGACGCTCGACGCCTACTACGACGCCCACATGGACCTGGTGTCGGTGCACCCGGTGTTCAACCTCTACAACCGGTGGTGGCCGATCCACACGTCGGTGCCCCAGCTGCCGCCGGCCAAGTTCGTGCACGAGGCCGGCGACCGGACGGGGCGGGCGGTGAACTCGCTCATCTGCGCCGGCGCCATCGTGTCCGGCGGTCTGGTGCGGGGCTCGGTGCTGTCCCCGGGCGTGATGTGCGACGACTACTCCCTGGTGGAGGACTCGGTGCTGCTCGACGACGTGGTGATCGGTGCCGGCGCCATCGTCCGCCGGGCGATCATCGACAAGAACGTGATCGTCCCCGCCGGCGCCCGGATCGGTGTCGACCACGAGTACGACGCCGAGCAGTACAACATCTCCCAGCACGGGGTGGTGGTGGTCGGCAAGGGCCGCAAGGTGCCGAGCCCCGCCCCTCGTCGGTGAGACCGCAACTCCGATGAGAGTTGCCCTTCTGACCAGGGAGTATCCACCCGAGGTCTACGGCGGGGCCGGGGTCCACGCCGCCTACCTGAGCCGGGAACTGGCCCGGCTGGTCGACCTCGACGTCCACTGCTTCGGGTCGCCCCGTGAAGGACCCCACGTCACGGCCCACCCGGCCTGGGCCGACGTGGCCGCCGGTCCCAACGGCGACGTGCTGGGCGTGCTGTCGGTCGACCTGCGCATGGCCGCCGCCACCGCCGGGGCCGACGTCGTCCACAGCCACACCTGGTACGCCAACATGGGCGGGCAGCTGGCCAGGGTCCTTCACGGGATCCCCCACGTGATGACCACCCACAGCCTGGAGCCGAGCCGGCCGTGGAAGGCGGAGCAGCTGGGCGCGGGCTACGCCCTGTCGTCGTGGTGCGAGCGCACCGCCATCGAGGCGGCCGACGCGGTGGTGGCCGTGTCCGCCGGCATGCGGGCCGACATCCTGGCGACGTACCCCGCCGTCGACCCGTCCCGGGTGGTCGTGATCCCCAACGGCATCGACCCCGACGAGTACCAACCCGACCCCGGCACCGACTCCCTCGCCCGCCTCGGGATCGACCCCGACCGGCCGGCGGTGGTCTTCGTCGGCCGCATGACCAGGCAGAAGGGCATCGAGCACGCCCTGGAGGCAGCGGTCCACATCGACCCCGGCGCCCAGGTGATCCTGTGCGCGGGGGCGCCCGACACGCCCGAGATCGGGGCCGAGTTCCGGGAGCGGGCGGCAGCCATCGCCGCCAGCCGGGGCAACGTGGTGTGGGTGGAGGCGATGGTGGAGCGCACCACGCTGGTCCAGATCCTCAGCCACGCCTCGGTGTTCCTGTGCCCGTCGGTGTACGAGCCGTTCGGCATCACCAACCTGGAGGCCATGGCCTGCGAGGTCCCGGTGGTGGCGACCGCGGTCGGAGGCATCCCCGAGGTGGTGGTCGACGAGGAGACCGGTTTCCTGGTACCCATCGAGGTCGACGCCGACGGCCTGCCCGCCGATCCCGACGGCCTCGCCCGCCACCTGGCGGCCCGGGTGAACCAGCTCCTGGGCGACCGGGAGACAGCCGACCGCATGGGTCGGGCCGGCCGCCTCCGCGTCCTGGGCCACTTCATCTGGCCCAGCATCGCCGCCCGCACCGTCGAGCTGTACGAGCGGGTGCTGGCCGGGCTCACGCCGGCGGGCTGAAGTCCCCGACCCTGCCTGTTCTCGGTCAGTGGTGGACACGGAGGGTGACCTCGTCGAGGAACCCGATCCGGCAACCGGCCCGGGCCAGGCGCCGCAGGAAGTCGTAGTCGGACGCCTCGCCCCGCATCCAGCAACGGTCGTCGTGGGGGAACGAGCGGAATCGGGCCGAGTACAGGTACGACCCCGTGGTGACGCCGCGGCCCCGGAGTGGGAAGTCGCCGACGATCCGGCCCCGGTCGTGGCCTTCGACCACCTCCGCCTTGCTGTAGACGACGTCGAGGTCGTGCTCCCGGGCGTGCATCAGCAGGCGCTCGACGTGATCGTCGGTGAGCTCGTCGTCGTCGTCGACCAGCGCCAGCCACGCGCCCCGGGCGAGGGCGACGGCCACGTTCCGCGGCGGTACCCCCTTGGCCTGCCAGAACGGGAACGGATCGGTGGGGTACGGCGAGCGGTGTCCGAGGTTGACGAACCGCACCCGTCCCGAGGCGAGGATCTCGGGGGCGAGCGCCTCGGTGTCGGGGCACCCGTCGGCCACCACGATGATCTCGATCGGCGACCACGTCTGGCGCAGGGCGGAGGCGATAGCCCGTTCGATGAGGATCCGGGGCCGGCCGAAGGTGGTGATGCACACCGAGACGAGATCGCCACCGCCGACGTCGCCGCTGGTGGAGTCGGGGCCCCGCAGGCGCGTGACCTCGGCCACGTCGATCCCGGTCTGCAGGGCGTCGGCGGCCAGGGCGAGCAGGGTCCGGCCCCGTGCCGACCGGCCACTCCGGCGGGAGAGGTTGGAGAGGAGGCGGTGACCGCCGAACATGGCCCGGCGACCGTACCAGGAGGGCCGGTGCCGTCCTCCTCTACCCGACGGTGTCAGCCGTTGCCGAAGAGCCCGCCGAGCACGCCCGCGGCGCCGGACGCGCCGCCGGTCTCGCCGGGCATGATCGAGCGGATCCAGGCCTGGAGCGCGCTCGGGTTACGGGTCTGGGTCATCACCCAGCCGGGACCGACGAAGTCGAACACGAAACCCTCGCCCGACTTCAGGGTGGCCATCATGCCGGTGGCCACCTTGCGCATGTGGCTGCTGACCGCGGGGCTGAAGGCCACCACGTGGCCGGTGTCGATGGTGATCGACTCGCCCGCGGCCAGGTGGATGGTGTCGAGGGCGCCGTAGCAGGCGATGAGGGCCTTGCCCTGGCCCGACGCGTGCACCAGGAAGCCGCCCTCGCCGCCGAAGAGGTTCTTGAACCCACCCCATTTGGTGTCGAGCTCGACGCCGGCGGCGGAGGCCAGCCAGCAGCCGCGGGTGATGAGGACAGGCTGGTCGGGCGCCACGTCGGCCACGATGATGTCGCCCGGGAGGTGGTGGGCGACGTCGACCCACCCGCCGCCGGCGGGCGCGGTGTAGGTGGTGACGAACAGGCTCTCGCCGCCGAGCACCGACCGCTTCAGGCCCTTCATCAGCCCGCCCTGGGTGTTGGACTCGACCCCCACCCCCGCCGACATGGCCATCATCGCCCCCGACTCGGTGCGGAGCTTCTCGCCCGGCTCGAGGGAGACGCGGGCGGCGGCGAAGGAAGGGCTGTGACGCAGGTCGACGTTCATGGGTGTCAGGGTAACCGTCGGGTCTGTGGAATCGTCTGGCGTGTGACCACTCAGACCGCTACCACTGCCGACGCCTGGATCGCCGTCCTCCGCCAGGCCCACGACCAACTGGCCGATGTCGTCCGGGGACTCGATGCCAACGGCCTCGCCCGACAGTCTGCGTGCGCGGAGTGGGACGTGGCCCAGGTGCTCGGCCACCTGGGGAGTGCGGCCGAGATCGGCATCGCCACCCTCGACGCCGCCCTCGACGGCCGGGAGGGCCCTGGCGCCGACTTCAACCAACCCGTCTGGGACCGCTGGAACGCGCTCGACAACCAGGCCAAGGCGGACGGCTTCCTGGAGCTCGCCGAGAACCTGGTGGCCCGCTACGAGGCGCTCGACGCCGGCACCCGGGCCGATATGAGGATCAAGCTGCCGTTCTTCCCGGAACCGGTCGACGTGGCCACCCTCGTGCGCCTGCGGACGAGCGAAATCACCCACCACGGCTGGGACGTCCGGGTGACGTTCGACCCGACGGCCACCCTCCATCCGGGCGCGGTCGACCTCATGATCGACCACTCGGGCGACTTCCTCGCCTACATCGGCAAGGCCGCCGCCCTCGGCGGTCGGTCGGCCACCGTCTCGGTGGAGACGACCGACCCGGTGCGCTCGTACGGCCTCACCATCGCCGAGGCGGTGTCGTTGAGCAACGGCGTGCCGGCGGATCCCGACGCCACCCTCCGTCTCCCGGCCGAGTCCTGGCTCCGCCTCACCTACGGCCGCCTCCGCCCCGAGCACACCCCCGCCCCGGTGAGCCTCACCGGCGACGGGCCGACCCTCGACGACCTCCGCCGCGTCTTCCCCGGTGTCTAGGGCGGTCCACCACCGAGAGGTAGCGCCCTGATGCGCATCTGCCTGATGGTCGAGGGCCAGGAGGACGTCACCTGGCCGGAGTGGGTCGCCCTCGCCACCGCCTGTGAGGAGGCCGGGCTGGAGGGGCTGTTCCGGTCCGACCACTACTTCACCGTCCAGGGTGAGCCCGAACGGGGCGCCCTCGACGCGTGGGCGACCATCTCCGCCCTGGCCGCCGTCACCGAGCGCATCCAGCTCGGCACCCTCGTCTCGCCCGCCACCTTCCGCCACCCGTCGGTCCTGGCCAAGATGGTGGTGACGGCCGACCACGTCTCCGGGGGACGGGTCGAGCTCGGCATCGGCGCCGGCTGGCACGAGCCCGAGCACCGGGCCTACGGCTTCCCCTTCCCGCCGCCGACCACCCGCCTCGACGTGCTCGAGGAGCAGATCGAGATCATCCGCCGCTCGTGGGATCCAGAGCCGTTCGACTTCCACGGCCGCCACTACCAACTCGAAGCCTGCGACCCCCGGCCCAAGCCCCTCCGCCAGCCGCACCCCAACCTCATCGTGGGAGGTAGCGGCGGCCCTCGCAGCGTCGCCCTCGCCGCCCGGTGGGCCGACGAGTACAACACCGTCTTCCCGTCCCCCGAGGTCTGCCGGGAGCGACGCCGGAAGGTGGACGACGCCTGGCAGGAAGCGGGGCGGGACCCGACGACCGCCACCTTCTCCGTCATGACCGGCTGCGTCGTCGGCATCGACGCCGACGACCTCCGGCAGCGCACCCGACGCACCATGGACCGCCACCACGCCGAAGGAACCGAACCCGACTGGCTGGCCGAGAAGCGCCCGGAGTGGATCGTGGGCACCGTCGGCGAGGCCGTCGACCAGCTCCGCCAGCTGGAACTGGCGGGCGTGCAGCGGGTCATGCTCCAGCACCAGACCAACGACGACGTGGCCATGGTCCACCTCCTGGGCGAGATCCAGACGCGCCTCCGATGACTTCCGGACGGCCGGGACGTCCCAAACGGAGTGAGAGTCCGTAGAATCGGGGCCCATGGCCGTTGGTAGCGAGATCCGGCTGGAAGACGACCTGGAGCAGTACCGGCGGGAGCTCACCGGGTACTGCTACCGGATGCTCGGCTCCGCCTTCGAAGCGGACGACGCCGTCCAGGAGACGATGGTCCGGGCGTGGAAGGGGATCGACAGCTTCGAGGGTCGCTCGGCGATGCGCTCCTGGCTGTACCGGATCGCCACCAACGTCTGCCTCGACATGCTCCGGGGCCGCCAACGCCGGGCCCTGGCCATGGACCTCGGTCCCTCGTCGCCGGCCGACGCCTTCACCGGCGCCAAACGGCCCGAGCACGCCTGGCTGGAGCCCATCCCCGACGGCCGGGTGATCCCCCTCGACGGCGACCCAGCCGACGTGGCCGAGGCGAGGGAATCGATCAAGCTCGCCTTCGTCACCGCCCTCCAGGCCCTTCCCGCCCGGCAGCGGGCGGTGCTCATCCTCCGGGAGGTGCTGCGCTGGCAGGCGTCGGAGGTGGCCGAGCTGCTCGACACCAGCGTGGCGTCGGTGAACAGCGCCCTCCAGCGGGCCCGGGCCACCCTGGCCGCCCGCAACGACGGCTCCCCCGAGCCGGAGGTGGTCAGCGCCGACCAGCAGGAGCTGCTGGCCCGCTACGTCGACGCCTTCGAGCGCTACGACATCACCGCCCTGGTCAAGCTCCTGCACGACGACGCCATCATGTCCATGCCGCCCTTCGACTTCTGGCTCCGGGGCCCGGTGGAAATGGGCAAGTGGTTCCTGGGCAACGGCATTGGCTGCAAGGACTCCCGCCTGATCCCCGTCGCCGCCAACGGGCACGCCGCCTTCGGGTCCTACAAGCCCGGCGCCGACGGTGGACTGCACCCGTGGTCGATTCAGGTCATCGAGATCTCAGGCGACCGGATCGTCGGGCACCACAACTTCCTCGACACCACCCTCTTCGCCGCCTTCGGCCTCCCCGACCACCTGTAGGACGGCTGCGGTGGCGCCCGCCACCGCCCGGGCCAGGCCCAGGAAGGCGAGCAGGGCGGTCAGCTCGCCGCACGCGTCCCGCAGCCTGATGGAGCAGCCCATGCGCCGGGCGGCCAGCTGCAGCCGGGCCAGGTCGTCGACCACCCCCAGGTCGACCCGGCCGTCCACCTCCAGGGGCCAGCTGACGATCTCGACGCCGTCGCGCGCCAGGACCACCACGGCAGCCACGTCTCCCGGAAGCACGCACGTACGACGACGGGCGCTGCCCGAAATAATCGACGCCCCCCGATGGCGACTCCCTAGGGCTGGACGTCGACCCGCCGGCCGAGGAGGCAGAACTCGTTGTCCTCGGGGTCGGCCAGCACGACCCACGGGACGTCGCCCTGGCCCACGTCGACCCGACGGGCGCCGAGGGCGAGCAGGCGCTCCAACTCCTCGGGCTGGTCGCAGCCGGACGGGTTGACGTCGATGTGGACCCGGTTCTTCACCGTCTTGGGCTCGGCCACCGGCACGAACACCAGCACCGGCGGCGGGGCCCACGGCTCGCCGGTCGACGACGACCAGCACGTCCCGTCGTCGTCGTCCTCGACGAGGGGCCAGCCGAGCACGTCGGCCCAGAACCGTCCCACCACCGCCGGCTCCCGGCAATCGATCACGACTTCCCTGAACACGCTGGCCATGCGGGCAATCTCACCAGATGGCGAAGGAGCCAACCATGATCGAACGGGCGCGGGTTGGATCCGCCCCGAGGGGTGACCGTTCGGCCGGCGGCCGATGAGTTGCCGGTACCCCCGTCGTCGTACCTGCATGCTCGCCGAAAACACTCGACAAACCGGACACTGGATGACCGGTTCCGAGGCGCACGATGACCAGGTGAAGGCGAAAAGTCCGCTCCTGGGCCGGGATGGACGGACACCGAGGACCCGTCCGACGTACGAGGGCCACAACACCGATCAGCGAAGGGACACCACCATGTCTGAGAACAACACCGGACTGATCGAACGGCGCTCCCGGCAGGCCCAGCCCGCCGTCGACGTCGCCTACGCGGTCGACGCCCACGGCCTGGTCAAGCGCTACGGCGACACCGTCGCCCTCGCCGGAATCGACCTCCAGGTCCCGGTGGGCACCGTCACCGCCGTCCTCGGGCCCAACGGAGCGGGCAAGACGACCGCGGTGCGCATCCTCACCACCCTCAGCCAGGCCGACGAGGGCACGGCCACGGTGGCCGGCTTCGACGTCGACCGCCAGGCGACCCAGGTCCGCCGCCGGATCGGCCTGGCCGCCCAGGACGCCACCGTCGACCCCCTCCTCACCGGCCGGGAGAACCTGGTCATGCTGGGCGAGCTGCACCAGCTCAGCCGCAAGGAGTCGGCCGAGCGGGCCCGGGTCCTGCTCGACGACTTCTCCCTCACCGAGGCCGCCGACCGGGTCGTGTCGGGTTACTCGGGCGGCATGCGGCGCCGGCTCGACCTGGCCGCCACCCTCATGTCCCGGCCCAGCGTGCTCTTCCTCGACGAGCCCACAACCGGCCTCGACCCCCGGGCCCGGGCCGAGCTGTGGGCCGTCATCGACACCCTCGTCGACCGGGGCACCACCGTCGTGCTCACCACCCAGTACCTCGACGAGGCCGAACGCCTGGCCGACGACATCGTCGTCATCGACCACGGCCGGGTCATCGCCCGGGGCGACGCCCGCACCCTCAAGCGCACCGTCGGCGGCGACCAGATCCGGGTGGTCGTGTCCGATCCCGACCGGCTCCACGAAGCAGCCGGCATCGTCGACGACGTCACCGGCTTCGACGTGGTGGTCGACACCGCCACCCGCACCGTCACCGGCCCCACCGGCCGGGGCGTCGAGACGGTGGTCCTGGTCGCCCAGGCGTTGCTCCGGTCCAAGGTCGGCGTCGACGACCTCAGCCTGGGCCAGCCCACCCTCGACGAGGTGTTCCTCACCCTCACCGGGTCCCCCGCCCACGACGACGAAGACATCGACGAAGACATCGACGAGACCGCCGAGGAGGCGTCATGACCGTCACCACCACATCTTTCGGAACCACCGCATCGGTCGACGTCGACGCCACGCCGGCCCACGACGACCTGCCGCCCCAGCGCGGTGTCCTCCACGACGCCTGGGTGATCGCCCGCCGGGGACTCATCCACATGAAGCGCCAGCCCCAGGCCCTGGCCGACGCCACCATCCAGCCCATCATGTTCGTGCTCCTGTTCGCCTACGTCTTCGGCGGCGCCATCCAGGTCCCCGGCGGCGGCAGCTACCGGGAGTTCCTGATGGGCGGGATCTTCGCCCAGACGATCGTGTTCATCGCCATGGGCGTCGGGATGTCGATCGCCTTCGACCGCACCAACAAGGCCGTCGACCGCTTCCGGGCCCTGCCCATCTCCCAGGGGGCGGTGTTGGGCGGCCACGCCATCGCCAACCTGGTGAAGTCACTGCTGCCGATCACGCTCATGTCGCTGTGCGGGCTGATCATCGGCTGGCGCATCCGGTCCGGCCTGGCCGACGCGGTGGTGGGCTACGCCCTCCTCATCGGCTTCGCCCTGGCCATGATCTGGGTCGGCGTCCTGCTGGGGAGCGTCGTGTCCACGCCCGAGGCGGTGCAGGGAGTCGGCTTCGTCGCCATGTTCCCGATCACGTTCATCGCCAGCACCTTCGTGCCCACCGAGTCGATGCCGGGCGTGTTGCGCACGATCGCGGAGTGGAACCCCGTCACCACCCTGTCCAACGCCGTGCGCATCCAGTTCGGCAACCCGGCGGCGGCGCCGAAGCCGGGCGACCCGTGGTCGATCGCCCACCCCCTCGCTTACTCGGTGATCTGGATGGTCGTGATCGTGGCCCTGTGCGCCCCGCTGGCCATGCGGGCCTACCGGCGCTCGATCGCCGACTGATCGTGGCAACGGGCGCCGGCGGCGGACGGCGGCCGCCGATTCGACGTAGAAAGGCTCCGTGACCGCACTGGCGGAGCTGCGGGCGGGACGGGCGGGACCCGCCTTCACCGTCGAGCTGCAGCGGACGATCCGGGCGGTGGCGGTGAGCCGCAACTTCCCCCCGCCCGAGGGCCACGGGGGATGGGACGCCGACGCGGTGTGGTCGACGGCCTCCGAGTTCATGGCCGACGCCCAGACGCCCCGCCGCCTCACCGACCTCGCCGTCCACTGCGTCACCGTCGACGGGCTGCGGGCCCGGCTCCAGGGCACCGTCCGCAACTTCCTGGCCGACCTCGGCCGGCGGACGCCGATTGGCAAGCTGGTGATGCGGGTCAACGAGGTCCTCCGGACCGAGCCCGGGTTCCGGTTGGTCGGCGGACGCTGGGCATCGGCCGGGGGGCCGCCGGACGTGGCCGCCGGTGTCGACGACCCGGAGGCGCTGGCCCGGGCCATCGCGGGGATGCCGGTGGTCGTGCCCGCGTGGGGGCACGAGGCCCACCGGACGGCGCCGGTGGCCGACCGGACCACCATCGTCGCCCTCTGCCAGGCCCTCCTCGACGCGGCCGGCGGCTCGCTCACCCCCCGGGCCCTGGCCCGGGCCATCGGCCACCGCCTAGGCATCGGGCAGGCGCCCCTCTCCCTCGAGGTGGCGGCCCTCGACGGCGGCGGGGCGTCGAGCGGCCAGGCGGCGGCGCCCGGCACCGACAGCACGGCCGACGAGGCTCTCCGCCGCGGCCGGGCGGCGGAGGTGGTGGCCCAGCTCGACGACCGCGAGCGGCTGGCCGTGGCCTATCCCGAGCTCACCGTCCGCCACCTGGCTCCGGTGCTGGGCGCCAGCCCGTCGCAGTGCCACGTCATCCGCGGCCGGGCGGCCGCCATCCTGCGCCTGGAGTTGATCGACGACGACGACGCCGAGGGCGTCGCCCTGCTGGTGATGGAGCTGAGCCGGAAGTGGGCCGACTCGGTGGACAACGCCGCCGGATCCGCCGTAGTGGTCGCGCGATGAGCGTGTTCGGACCGGCCCACCCCCTCGACGTCGACCTGGCCGACCTGGCCGAGGGCGTCCTCGACGGGGCCGCGACGGCGCTGGTGGAGGCCCACCTGGCCGGTTGCCTGGTGTGCCGGGCGCGAATGGGTCGCCTCCGCCAGGCACCGCCGGCCGCCCTCCACCTCGACCGTCGGTTGCCGGCGCTGACGTTCCCGCTACCGGACGGCGACCCCGACGGTCCCGACCGCGAGCCGGCGGTCGACGACCTGTGGCTGGCCGGCGTCGACGAGCGTCTGGTGGTGCTCGTCCTGCGGGTGGAGGCCGACCGGGTGCTGGTGGCGCCGGCCACGCTCGACGGGGAGGCGGCCGACGACGAGACGCTGGTCGTCGACGCCGTCGGCCTCGGGCCGGTGGCCGCCTATCCCGGGCTGGCCACCGAGGTACCCCGCTCCGTTCTCGTCGAGCGGGTGGGCCGGCTCGGTGGCTCCGGCGGCGACGGCGGCCGCGGTCCCGCCATCGTCGACGACTCCGACCCCCGGATCGAGGTCCGCCAGCACCTCGCCGACCGCATCGCCTCCCTCGACCAGCCGCCGCCCGACGCCGCCGACGCCGCCGAGGCCGACGTCCGGTCCACCCTGATCGCCGACCTGCGCGCCTTCCGGGGCCGCCTGTGCACCGTCCGTCCCCTCCCCGACTGGGGCGACGTGCTCCTCGCCCACCGGGCCGGGTGGCAGCCGATCGCCACCGTCGACGAGGTCGGCGTGGTGCTGGTCGTGTTCGACACCCCCCACGGCCTGGCCGACGACACCGACTTCGACGCCGCCCGGGCCGTCCTCACCCGCTTCAACGCCAGCGCCGTGGTCGTGCTGGCCGGCGGCCTCAGCGACACCGCCGACGCCTTCGATTCGTCGTCGCTCAACTACGGCATCGACGCCCCCTCCGGCCACCATTCCGCCCCCCGCCCCCTCATCTCCGGCCTGGCCCCCTTCGACGCCATCGCCAAGTTCCTCGACCGCAGCTCCGGCACCCGGCTGGCGGCTCCCCCGTCCCGGGGACCCGTCACCCGGGTCGACGTCGACGACATCCTGCGGGAGGCGGCCGGCGCCGCCGTCGCCGACGCGGTGCGCCAGGCGCCGCGGTTCAAGATCCTCCCCAAGCGGCGGGGCTACGAGTCGATCGCCGACGCCCAGGAGGGGTTGGCCGCGGCCCTCGCCCACGCCTTCGGCCCCGAGCCCTCGATCGTCGAGGACCTCCTCGACCTCGGCGGCCGTCAGTGATCCGGCACATCGCCCTCGAGAACTGGCGGGCCTACCGCAACCTCGACATCGACGTCCTCCCCGGCACCACCTTCCTCGTCGCCCCCAACGGCGTGGGCAAGAGCTCGCTGCTGGAGGCGGTGCGGTGGGTGCTGGCCGCGGGCCACGTCGAGCACCGGGCGTCGATGATCCGCCACGGCCACAAGGAGGCCACCGCCGCCGTCACCATCGACGTCGCCGGCGGGCACCTGGTGGTGGCCCGCGCCCTCCGGGCCAAGGGCGCCCGGCTCACGACCGAGACGACGGCCACCCTCGACGGCCGGCCGGTCGACGAGGCCGAGGCCGTCCGCCTGCTGGAGGACTCGTGGTCGGCCGACCCCCGGTTCGTGTCCCGCACCGCCTTCCTCACCGAGGATCTCCGGCGGGATGCGGAGGAGCCCAACCTCCGCACCCACCTGTGCCGGGCGTACTCGCTCGACGACCTCCAGCGGGCGGTGGCCGAGATCGAGCCCGTGCTCAGCCAGCTGTCCAAGGGGCTCAAAGCCTCCCGGGCCGAGCTGTCGGCGACGGAGCAGGAGCTGCAGGAGGCGGCGGCCGAACTGGTCGACCTCACCCAGCGGGTGGCGGCCGCGGCCGAGACCGTGGAACTGGCCCGGACCGCCCACACCGAGGTCCGGGCCGCTCTCGACCAGGCCCGGGCGGCGGCATCACAACGGGCGGCGGCGACCGCCTGGCGGGAGCGGGACGCCCGCCTCCGGGACGAGGCAACCACGATCGGTCTCGTCCCGGAGGCGGGGGCACCGCTGGCCGCCACCCTCGCCGCCCTGGAAGACGAGCTGGGGACCCGGGTGGAGTCGATCCGCCAGCAGCAGGCCGCCCTCCGGGCCCGGGCGGAGGCGGCGGAGGCGGCGCTGGCCGCCCTGCTGGAGGCGGGCGCGTCCTGTCCCGTCTGCCTCCGCCCGCTCGACGACGACAGCCGGCAGCGGGCCGAGCACCTCCACCGCACCGCGGTCGAGGTGGCGAGCGACGTCCTGGCCGACCTCGACGACCCCACGCCGGTCGTCACCCTCGACGCGGTGCGCCAGCTGGCCCGGCGGGCGGCGGCCCTGGGCACCCCGCCCGAGGAGCCGCCGGCCGGCGGCCTCGACCAGCTCGTCGCGGCCGAGGCCCTGGCCCAGGCCGCGCTGGAGGCGGCCGTCGGCGGCCTACGGGAGGCGCAGCTGGCCGAGCAGGCGGCGGTGGGGCGCGTCGGCGCCATCCGCACCGACCTGGCCACGGCCGGCGCCCTCACCGAGCAGTACCGGGCCGAGGCCCTGCTGGAGGCGGCCAAGTCCGCCCTCAACCAGACGATCACCACCGTCCTCGGCCGCCAGCTGGAGCCGGTGGCGGCCGAGGTCAACCGCCGGTGGGAGGCCGTCTTCCCCGACCGGCCCAACCTCCACGTCCTGCCCGACGGGCAGATGTCGCGGGTGATCGACGGCGACCAGCTCGAGTTCGGGGCGTTCAGCGCCGGCGAGCAGACGGTGGCCAAGCTCATGATGCGCCTCACCACCCTGCTGGCCACTACCACCGTGCCGTTCTGCTGGGTCGACGAACCCCTCGAGCACCTCGACCCGGTGTCGCGGCAGCTGGTGGGCAGCACCCTGGCCCACCTGAGCACCGCCGGCGGCCTGGAGCAGATCTTCGTCACCACCTACGAGGAGCCCCTGGCCCGCCGCCTGGCCGAGCTCCAACCGGACCGCGTCCGGGTGCAGTACCTCCGCACGGAACCGGCCCGCTAGCCCCCGCCCCTAAGCGAACTGGTGACGGTTACCGCCCCCAGAGGGCGGAAAGTGTCACCGGTTCGCTAGGGGGCGGACTCGGCCAGTGCGGACTGGAGCAGGGCCTGGGCCGACCAGCGCATGAGATCGGCGGCCGCGGCCGATGTCAGCCCGCCGATGTCGGTCAGCCACACCAGGGCCTCGATCCCGGTCGCGCTGCGTACGGCCAGGGCCAGGCGGTGGATCTCGGCGGCGGACATCTCCGGGGCCAACGGCGCCAGCGCCTCCTCGATCCACCTGATGGCCCGGCCCTGGCGCAGGGGCAGTTGCGACCGCTGCTCGGCATCGGCTTCCAGCGAGAGCCGGAGCATGGTCCGCTGTTGGGCCTCGGTGGCGAGGATCGTGCGGTGAAAGGCCTCGACCACCAGGTCGACCCGGGTGGCGACGTCGTCGGGTGCGTCCTCCGGGAGAAGGGACGTGGCGCCCGTCTCGGGGTGGGCCGCGGCCAGCAGCGCCCGTTGGTTCGGGAAGTAGCGGTAGGCGGTCGTCCGGGAGATCGACGCCGCCTCCGCCGCCTCCTCGACCGTCGGCGCCAGGCCGCGGGCCACCAGCCCCCGAGCGGCGCCGATCAGCGCGTCCCGGGTGCGACGCTTCTGGTCCACCCGACCGTCCAGTTCGTACGCCGTTGACATGCCCATCATGGTACCGTACTCTCGTTATGGCACACGAGTCCCACGAAGAAGAGTGAGGCAGACGACATGAGCGCTGCAGTTCCGATCATCCGGGCCGAGGGCGAAGGCGACAAGCGGTCGTTCCTCGGCGGCGGCATCCACACGTGGAAGCTCCAGACCGAGGACACCAACGGCGCCTTCTTCATGTTCGAGGACAACATGGTGCAGGGCAAGACCACGCCCCTCCATGCCCATTCGGAGGCGGACGAGACCGTCTACATCCTCGAGGGCGAGATCCTCGTCAACATCGACGGCGTCGAGCGTCGCGTCGGCGCCGGGGGGATGACCTTCACCCCCCGGGGCACGCCCCACGCCTTCCTCGTGGTGTCGGAGACGTGCCGGCTCCTCACCATGCAGTCGCCGGGCGTCGGCCAGGCGTTCTACCGCGGCGCCAGCGAGGCGGTCGCCGACGACGGGTCCAACCCGGTCGACTTCGCCCGCGTCCGGGAAGTGGCGATGGAGACCGGCGGGATGGCCGTCCTCGGCCCGCCCCCCTTCGCCGCGGTCAGCGCCGGCTGAGGTCCTGCAGGCGGGCTTCCACGGCCGCCGCCCGCCGCGACGCGGGTTCGTCGTCGAGGAAGAGGTCGGACAGCTGCACCGCGAGGACGGCCCGTTGGGTGGCGGTGGCCGCCAGGTCGTCCCGCTCGGCGACGTAGGCGGTCGCCGCCTGCACCGCCTCGTGCTCGACCCGGTCGGCCTCGGCCGGGAACTCGAACCGCCACCGCCGGGCCCGCTCCACGATGGCCGGCTTGTCGGCGTCGGCGTCGATGCCGGCGGCGGGGAAGACCCGGCAGTCGTAGGTGCGACACGTCCGCGGCCGGTGCTCGTAGATGGAGCAGGCGCCGTCGACCAGCATCGGGCACTGCCCGTTCCGGTCGTAGCCGAGCAGGACGTGGCCGGCGGGCATCCGGGGCGCGGGAAAGAGCAGGCGGCGGGGGATGTGGGCCAGGGTGTCGTCCTCGTCCGGGCCGATGTGGACGAACTGCGCCGACGTGCAGCAGGCGGTGCACCCGGCGCACGGCACGTCGGACCCCTCGCCGCCGGCGCCCAGCGCCCGCCGCATCCCGGCCAGCCAGGCCGAGAAACTCCCGGCCGGCAGCGGCCCGTCACCCGTCACGCCCCCGAGGGTAGGCGCCTGACCCTTGACCGTCGCCGTGAACCGGCGCGACCATCGGCCCGTGCCGGGGACCCCTCGCTGGACCGCGCCCGTCCCCCGCCGGTGACGGCCCGCGGTCCTATCGCCATCGTCGGCATGGCCTGCCGGTTCCCGGGCGGGGCGTCCTCCCCCGACCAGTTCTGGGACCTCTTGCGCGAGGGACGCGACGTCATCGGCGAGTGGCCCGCCGACCGGTGGGACGCCAGCCGCGTCTACGACCCCGACCCGGCCTCGCCCGGCACCGTCTACGTCAACCGGGGCGGGGCCATCGACGACCCGGGTGCGTTCGACGCCGCCTTCTTCGCCATGTCGCCCCGCGAGGCGATCCACGTCGACCCCCAGCACCGGCTGCTGCTGGAGCTGGCCTACGAGGCGCTGGAGGACGGGGGCCTGCCGCTGGCGACGGTGGCGGGGACCGACACGGGCGTCTTCGTCGGTATCTCCACCCACGACTACGGCGACGTGCAGGTCTACCCGCACAACCGGGCCCTGATCGACGGCCATTCCAACAGCGGCGCCGCCACCAGCCTGGCCGCCAACCGCATCTCGTACATGTTCGACCTGCGGGGGCCGAGCATGATCGTCGACACCGCCTGCTCGTCGTCGCTCACCGCCGTTCACCTGGCGGTGGGTGCGCTGCGGCGGGGCGAGTGCGGCGTGGCCCTGGCCGGCGGCGTGCAGCTGGTGCTGGCGCCCGAGCTCACCATCGGGTTCTGCAAGGCGTCGATGCTCTCGCCCGACGGGCGGTGCGCCGCCTTCGACGCCTCGGCCAACGGCTACGTGCGCTCGGAGGGCGGCGGCGTCGTCGTCCTCAAGCCGCTCGACCGGGCGGTGGCCGACGGCGACCGGATCTACGCGGTGGTGGCGGGGACCGCCGTCAACCAGGACGGCCACACCATGGGGATGACGGTCCCCTCGCCCGCGGCCCAGGAGGCGGTGGTGCGGGCGGCCCTGGCCGACGCCGGGATCGAGCCGGCGGCGGTGGGGTACGTAGAGGCCCACGGCACCGGCACCCCGGTGGGCGACCCCATCGAGGCCGCCGCCCTGGGCGCGGTGTTCGGGCCCGCCCTGGGCGCCGACGCCGACGTCGACGGCCTCGGCCGGCGGTGCGCCATCGGTTCGGCCAAGACCAACGTCGGCCACCTGGAGGCGGCGTCGGGGATGGTCGGGCTGTGCAAGGCGGCCCTGAGCGTGCAGCGGGGCCAGGTGCCGGCGTCGCTCCACCTGTCGACGCCGAACCCGGCTATCGACTTCGACGGCCTCCGCCTGCGGGTCGTCACCGAGTTGGAGCCGTGGCCGGGGCCCGAGCCGCGGGTGGCGGGGGTGAACTCGTTCGGCTTCGGCGGCGCCAACGCCCACGTGGTCGTGACCGAGGCGCCCACCGCCACCGTCCCGGCGGCAGCGCCGGCGCCGGCGCCGGGGACGGGGGCGCCCCCGCCGGCCCCCCGACAGACGCTCCTCCCCGTCTCGGCCCGCACGCCGGAGGCGCTGGCGGCCAACGTGCGGGCCCTGGCCGACCACCCGACCGACGACCTCGACGAGGTCTGCCGCACCGCCGCCCGTCGCCGGTCGCACCACGACTACCGGTGGGCGGGGGTGGCCGCCACCGCCGCCGAGATGGCCGACCTGCTCGACGCGTCGGCCGCCGGGGAGCGGCGGGCGGCCGCGGCCCGAGGGCGAGCGGTGACCGGCGGCGGCCCGCCGGTGGCGTTCGTCTTCTCCGGGATGGGTCCCCAGTGGTGGGGCATGGCCCGCCAGCTGCTCACCGACGAGCCCGTGTTCGCGTCCGTCGTCCATCGCTGCGAGCAGGCTCTGCGGGCGGTCACGACGTGGTCGCTCCTGGCCGAGTTGCAGCAGGACGAGTCCAGGTCCCGGGTGGCGGAGGCCGACCTGGCCCAGGTGACCAACTTCGCGGTGCAGATGGGCCTGGTCGCCCTGTGGGAGCAGTGGGGCGTCCGCCCGGCGGCGGTGATCGGCCACAGCGCGGGGGAGATCGCCGCCTCCTGCACGGCCGGCGCCCTCACCCTGGAGGAGGCGGTGGTCCTGGCCTGGCACCGCAGCCGGCTCCAGTCCCGGGCTACCGGCGAGGGCGGGATGCTGGCCGTCGGCCTGCCCGTCGACGAGCTGGAAGCGGTCCTGGCCGACCGGGCGGACGTGTGCGTGGCCGCGGTGAACGGCCCCGCCGCGGTGACCCTGTCGGGGACGGAGGAAGGGCTGGCGGCGGTGGCCGACGAGCTCACCCAACGGCAGGTCTTCGCCCGGTTCCTCAAGGTGGCGGTGCCGTACCACAGCCCCCACATGGACCCCATCCGGGACGAGATCGTCGCCTGCCTGGCCGACCTCCGGCCCCGGCCCGTCACCGTTCCCATGGTCTCGGTGGTGACCGCGGGCTGGGTCACGGGCGATGACCTCGACGCCTCCTACTGGTGGCGGGCCATCCGCCGGCCGGTCCTGTTCGCCGGCGGGCTCGACCGCTTGGTGGAGGCCGGCCACCGCACGTTTGTCGAGATCTCCCCCCACCCCGTCCTGGGCCAGTCGATCGCCGAGTGCCTGGCCGCCCACGGGGCGCAGGCGGAGGCCACCGTGCTCCCCTCCATCCGCCGCAAGGAGGACGACCGGGCCACCATGCTCCGCAGCGCGGGGGCGCTGTGGACCCTCGGTGTCCCCCTCGACTGGGCCGCCATCCTGGGCGACGGCCCCGACCACGCCCGCCTCCCGCCCTACCAGTGGAGCCGGGAGCGGCACTGGTTCGAGTCCCGGCCGGTGGAGGCGGGCGCCGCCGACGAGGGCGACGTCGGCCGCACCGACCACCCGCTCCTCGGCCGGCGCATCCCCGGAGCCACGCCGCTGTGGCAGGTGAACCTGGGTCGGCCGGGACTGGGCTGGCTCCGCCACCACGTGGTGCGGGGCACGGCCATCCACCCGGCGGCGGCCTACCTGGAGACGGCCCTGGCCGCGGCCCGGGTGCTGGGCGAAGCGACCCCGGCCGTCCGGGACATGACCATCCCCCGGGCCCTCGTCCTCGGCGGCGACGGACGGGCGCAGTGCTCGGTGACCGGCGGGGTGGTGGCCGTGCACGCCGCCGACGGGGTCGACGACGGGTGGGAGCTCCACGCCAAGGGTCGCCTGGGCCCGGCCGGGTCCCGGCCGCCGGTTGTCGACACCGCTGCCATCCACGCCCGCTGCCCGGTGGCGCTCGATCCGCACGCCCTCTACCAGGGCTTTCGCGACCGGGGCCTCGACTACGGCGACGCCTTCGGGGGGATCACCGCCGCCTGGCAGGGTCGGGGCGAGGCCATCGGCGTGGTCACCCTCCCCGCCGCCGCCGGGGCCGACGACGGCTACCTCGTCCACCCCGCCCTCCTCGACGCCGCCTTCCAGATGTTGCTGGCCGCGGCCGACGGAGGCGGGCGGAGCCGGCGCCAGCTCTTCGTCCCCGTCCGCATCGACCGGGTGGCGGCGTGGGCGACGGTGGGACGCACCTGCCGGGTCCATGCCCGGATGGTCGACACAGGCGACGAGCGGGAGGTCGTGGGCGAGGTCGTCCTGTTCGACGACGACGGCCGGGTGCTGCTGGCGGCCGACGGCCTCCACTGCCGCCAGCTCGACGACCGCCCGGAGTCGACGGAGACCGTCGACGACTGGCTGTACGAGCTGCGCTGGGAGCCCGTCGCCGACGCCGGCGGGCCGTCGGTGATCGCTGGCGTAGCCGCGTCGGTCCTGGCCCCGGTGGTCGACGGCGCCGACCGGGTCTCGGCCGAGCAGGACTGGGACGGGTACTACCGCGACGTCGAGCCGGTGTTGGAGCAGGCCGCGGCCGGGTTCCTGTGGCAGGCGCTGGTGGCGGCCGGCTGGGACCCGGCCGCCGGGCCCTGCCCCGAGTCCGGCCTGGCCGCGGCCACCGGCACCGCCGCCGGCCGGGCTCGGCTGCTGGCCGCGGCGGTCGACGGCCTGGTCGGCGGCGGCTGGCTGCGGCGGGAGGACGGGATGGTGGCGGCCACCGGCCTGGCCCCACCGCCGGCACCGGCGAAGCTACTCGCCGACCTCGCCGCCGGGTCCCCCGCCTACGCCACCGACGCCGCCCTCCTGGCCCGGTGCGGCGCGGGCCTGGCCGGAGTCCTCCAGGGCCGGCTCGACGCGGCCCAGATCCTCTTCGCCGACGAGGGCGCCGACCTCCTGGCCCACTTCTACCGGGACGCGCCCGCCTCCCGCTTCAGCAACACCCTCGTCACCGAGGCGGTGGCGGCCCTGATCCCCGGCCGCGGGGGCGACCGGCCCCTGCGGGTGCTCGAGGTGGGCGGGGGGACGGGGGGCACCACCGCCCACGTCCGGCGGGTGCTCCCCGACGACGCCGAGTACACGTTCACCGACGTCTCCCCCCGCTTCACCCAGGCCGTGACGGGGGTCCACACCGCCGTCGTCGACATCGAGCGCGACCTGGCCGCCCAGGGCATCGAGCCGGGGACGTTCGACCTGGTCGTCGGGGCCAACGTGGTCCACGCCACCGCCGACGCGGGCGCCACCCTCTCCCGCCTGGCCGGGGCCCTGGCGCCCGGCGGGCGGTTGGTGCTGGTGGAGATCACCCGCGCCCTGCGCTGGCTCGACGTCGTCTTCGGCGTGACCGACGGCTGGTGGCGCTTCGCCGACCTCGACACCCGCCCCGCCCACGCCCTGCTCACCCCCGACCGGTGGCGGTCGGTCCTCAAAAGCGCCGGCTTCACCGACGTGACGGTCGTCGCCGACCACCCGCCCGCCGGTCCCCCCGGCCAATCGGTGCTGGTGGCGACGTGGCCCGGAGGGGTGCCCGCGGCGTCCGCGTCCGGGGGTCCGAGGTGGTCGGTATCGGGGCCGGGTCCGCTGGCCGATGCCCTCCGCGCCGCCCTCCCGGGCGACGACCGGCCGGTCGCCGGCATCGTCCACGTCGCCATCGGCGACGGCGGCGGCGGCGGCGGCGGCGGCGGCGGCGCCGATCTCCTCGACCGCCAGCTGGCCGACGCCGGCGAACTGCTCGACCTGACGAACGCCCTGCCCGAGCCCCTCCCGGCGGGCGTCTGCGTGGTCACCGCCGGGGCCCAGTCGGCGGGCGGGGCCGACGAGTGCCTCGACCTGGCCCGGGCGCCCCTGTGGGGACTGCTGCGGGTGGCGATGAAGGAGCGGCCCGGCGTCCGGTGGCAGCTCGTCGACCTTCCCGCGGCACCCACCCCGGCCGACCTCGCCCAGCTCGTCCGCCTGCTGGTCACCGCCGGACCGGCGGAGGACGAGACCGCCATCCGGGGCGGCCGGCGCCTGGTCCGCCGCCTGCGCCGCCTCCCGCCGCCACCCGCCACCTCGGCTGCGCCCACCACCCGCCCCGCCACCCCGGCCGACGCCTGGCGGGCCGACGTGCTGCGGCCGGGGGCGTTGGAGACGTGCGCCCTCCGGCCCGTCCGCCGCCACCGCCCCGGGCCCGGCCAGGTCGAGATCGCGGTCGACGCCGCCGGGCTGAACTTCCGCGACGTCGTCCTGGCCATGGGCCTGCTGCCGGCGATGGCCTTCGACGGCACCTTCGGCGAACAGGCCCTGGGCCTCGACCTGTCGGGCCGGGTCGTCGCTGTCGGCCCCGCCGTCGGCACCGGCGTCGGCGTCGACACGCTCACCGTCGGCGATGCCGTCTTCGGCATCGGCCCCGGCACCATCGCCTCCCACACCACGACCGCGGCCGACCTCGTCACCGGGCGCCCGCCGGGCCTCTCGCCCGTCGACGCCGCCGCCTCCCCGTGCGCCTTCGTCACCGCCCTCTACGCCCTCGACCGCCAGGCCCGGCTCCTCCCCGGCGAGCGGGTCCTCATCCACTCCGCCACCGGCGGGGTGGGCCTGGCCGCCATCCAGCTCGCCCGCCGGGCGGGGGCCGAGATCCTGGCCACCGCCGGCTCCGAGGCCAAGCGCGACCTCCTCCGGTCGATGGGCATCGCCCACGTCTTCGACTCCCGCGGCCTCGACTTCGGCGACGAGGTCCTCGCCGCCACCGGCGGCCACGGCGTCGACGTCGTCCTCAACTCGCTGTCGGGCGAGGCCATCGCCCGGGGGATCTCCACCCTGGCCCCCTTCGGCCGGTTCGTGGAACTGGGCAAGCGGGACATCTACGACGACGCCAACCTCGGCCTTCTCGCCTTCCGCCGCAACCTCTCCTTCTTCGCCGTCGACCTCGACCGCCTCTGCCGGGAGCGGCCGCGGGTGGCCGGTGAGCTGCTGCGGGCGGTGGCCGCCCTCCTGGCCGACGGCTCGCTCGAGCCCCTCCCCGCCGTCACCTTCCCGGTGGCCGAGACGGGCGCCGCCCTCCGGTTCATGGGCCAGGCCCGCCACACCGGCAAGATCGTCCTCGACATCGCCGGCGCCGAGCCCGAGATCGAGGCCCCCGTCCGCCGGTGCCGGCCCGACGGCACCTACCTGGTCACCGGCGGGACGGGTGGCTTCGGCCTGGCCACCGCCGGCTGGCTGGTCGGCCAGGGCGCGGGGACGGTTGTCGTGGTCGCCCGCCGCCCGCCGGACAAGGACGCCGCCGCCACCCTGGCTGGGCTGGAGGCGGACGGCGCCCGGATCGTCGCCCTGACCGCCGACGTGGGCGACGAGGACGACGTGGCCCGCGTCCTCGACGAGATCGGGCGCACCCTGCCGCCGCTGCGGGGCGTCGTCCACGCGGCCATGGTCCTGGAGGACGCCACCCTGGGCGAGCTCGACCGGCGCCGCCTGGAGCGGAACATGCACGCCAAGGTGCTGGGGGCGTGGCACCTCCACCGGCTCACGGCCGCCGCCGGCGCCGACCTCGACCTGTTCGTCTGCTTCTCGTCGATCGCCGCCCTCCTGGGCAACGCCGGCCAGGGCGGGTACGCGGCGGCCAACGCCTTCCTCCAGGCCCTCGCCCACCACCGGCAGGCGGCGGGACTCCCCGGCCTCACGGTCGACTGGGGAGTCCTGTCCGACGTCGGCTACGTGTCCCGTCACCCCGACCTGGCCCGCCACCTCGACCGCCACGGCTACCGGTCGTTCCCGCCGGCCGACGCCTTCGCCTGCCTGGAGCGGCTCCTCGACCTGGGGGTCCCGCAGGGGATGGCGGCCCGGGTCGACTGGGGCCGCCTGGCCCAGGCCGCGCCCGACGAGATGCGGTCCTCCCGCCTGGGCCACTTCACCCCGGTCGAGGGCGACGACGCGCCGCGGGGTGCCGCCACCACCGCCCTCGCCCACCTCCTCTCCCTCTCCGGGGCCGAGCGCCTGCCGGCCCTGGTCGAGATCCTGCGCACCGAGGTGGCGTCCGTGCTCGGGGTGAGCCCGACCCGGGTCGAGCTCGACCGGCCCCTGCCCGACCTCGGCTTCGACTCGCTCATCGCAGTTGAGCTGGCGGCGGTGGTGCAGCTGCGCCTGGGCGTCGAGCTGCCCCTGGTCCGCCTCCTCCAGGACGCCACCGTCACCCGCCTGGCCACGCTCGTCCTCGACCTCGTCCACGACCTCCCATCGACCCCGCCCCCGGCGCCGGCCCCGGCGACGGTGCCCGCGGCGGCCGATGTCGACCGGCCCCCACCGGAGGCACCCCTTTCCCCCTCGCCCCCCGAGGCCCCGACCGCGCCGACCGCGCCGACGCCGCCGACGCTGGCGCCACCCGTCGCCAACGGCCACCGCGACCGGTACGAGACGCTCGACTACCGGCGGTGGTCCCCCGTCCAGCGGGCCATCAAGGGCACCATCGGCACGGCCCTGCGGGCGGTCGCGTCCATCGAGGTCGACGACGGCCACCACCTCGACACCCCCGGCCCCTACATCCTGGCCACCAACCACCTGGCCCTGGTCGACGTCCCCCTCGTGCTGACGGTGATGCCCCGGCCGGTCATCGTGCTGGCCGCGGCCGAGTACCGGGGCCACCGCATCACCGACTGGTTCCTGGCCGACATGGGCCACGCCATCTACGTCGACCGGGGATCGGGCGACGTCGACGCGCTCGAGCAGGCCCTCGTCGTGCTCCGGTCGGGGGGTGTCGTTGGCGTGAGCCCGGAGGGGCGCCGCAGCCACACCGGCACCCTCGAACGGGCCCACTCCGGGGTGGCCCACCTCGCCGCCCGGGCCGGCGTCCCGGTGGTGCCGATGGCGGTCTGGGGCCAGGAAGCCATCCGGGCCACCCTCCGCCGGGGACGACGCTCGCCGGTGCGGGTGCGGGTGGGTGCGCCGATCCCGGCCCCGCCCGCGTCCGCCACCCCGTCTGAGCTGCTCGGATTCACCACCCGCGTCATGACCGCGATGGCGGCGATGCTCCCCGCGCCCTACCGCGGCGTCTACGCGGCCGACGTCGCGGCCGCCGACGCCGACGCCAACGCCGACGTCAACGGAAGTGGGGCATGACCTGCTCGGCGAACGTCCGCATCGACTCGCACACGACCTCGTGGGGCACCGTCCCCAGCTGCATCACCAGGATGAGCTCGTCCACGCCGGCGGCGACGAAGCGCTCCACGCTCTCCCGGGCCGCGGCCGGGTCGCCGATCACGCTGTTGAGTTGACCCTTGCCCGTCGCCCGGGCGGCCATGGCCGTGGCCAGCTGGGCCTCGGAGAGGTCACCCCGGTTGACGTCGAGCTCGCCCACGATCCGCCCGGGCGAGAAGAAGTAGGTGGCCAGCGACTCGGCGAAGAATCGCGCCCCCCGGAAGCCGATCCGGCACGCCCGGCGGTCCTCGGCCAGGACGAGGGCGGTGGGCGTGCAGCAGAACTGGTCGAGCACCTGGCGGCCCGGCGCCCGGGCCCCCCGAACCGCCGCCCGGTACGACGCCACCTTCTCCTCCAGCTGGTCGTCTGTGCCGGCCGCGAAGTTGAGGGAGCCCACGCCCAGCGAGCCGGCCAACACCACCGACTCGGGACGGGAGCAGGCGGCGTAGATCGGCGGGTGCGGCTCCTGCACCGGCTTGGGGACGACGGCGGTGGGCGGGATCGTGTAGTACCTGCCCTCCCACTCGAAGACGTCGGCCCGCCACATGCGGGGGATCATCTCCAGCGCCTCCCGCCACTGGCCGTCGAGCTCCTCCCGCTTCACCCCGAACGACCCCTGCTCGGTGACGGAGGCGCTCTTGCCCGACCCCCACCGCACCCGTCCCCCGGAGAGGACGTCGAGCGTGGCCACCCGCTCCGCCACCCGGATGGGATGGTTGTAGCCGCCCGGGGTGAGGGTGACGGCGTGGCCGATGGCGATCCGGCGCGTCCGGGCGGCGATGAAGGAGAGCAGGACCTCGGGCGCCGACGAGTGCGAGTACTCGACCAGGCCGTGGTGCTCGACGGCCCACACGCCGTCGTAGCCGAGGGCTTCGGCCAGCACGCCCTGGTCGACGGTGTCGAGCAGGGCCTGCCGTTCCCGGGTCCGGGTGGGCGACGCGATCTGGACCTCGAGGAGGAGGGAAAACCGCAACGGACGGCGGCGTCAGCGGGCGCGCAGGCGGTTGTTGCGGGGGTTGTGCTCCAGCTCGACCAGGCCGAGGTGCTCCAGCAGCGGCGGGACGTACATGGCGAACCGGCCCCGGTAGCCCTTGCGCAGCCCGTACCAGCCGCCGACGGGATTGTCGGCGGCGCGGGCCCACGCCTCCAGCGTCCCGTCCTTGGCCGGCTTGTTCTCGTCGGCGCTGCCCAGCTCCATCCAGTCCCCGTGCCCGGCGAGCATGGCCGGGGCATCGTCCAGGCACCGGGCCCGGTACTTGAGCGTGGTCGTCCCGACGACGCAGACCAGCTCCGCCGGGTCGGCGGTGTCGTCGCGGTACATCTGGAACTCGGAGGTCCCCGGCGGGGTCCGGAGGACCCAGGGGTCGGCTGCGGTCCCGGTGCCGGTCACGGCGGTGTCGGTCATGGGTGCATTCTGCTCGCCCGCCGACGCCCCGTCAGCCCTCGTCGCGCCGGGCCCGGGCCGCCCGCCGCTTGCCCTCGTGCATGGCCTGCACCCGACCGGTGGGGATGGCATGGCCCTCCTCGACGAGGGCCGTCGGCAGGTGCTGGGGCGCGGGCATCCGGTCGGCCCATGGGTCACGGTCGCCAAGGAGTTCGAGCGCGGTGTGGATGGTGAAGTCGGCCGGCGTGACGTCGTCGATCTCGTCCCATGCCACCGGGAAGGACACGGGCACGCCCGGTCGCACGCGGGGGCTGTAGGCGGCCACCACCGTCGCCCCGCCCACCCGGGTGGCGTCGACGAAGACCTTCCCGTCCCGGTCCTCCTTCATGAAGGCGATGGTCGCCAGGTCGGGGTCGAGGGCTGCGGCCCGGGCCGCGAGGGCCCGGGTGGCGGCGGCCGCGTCCTCGATCGACGCCTGGTCGTCGATGGGCACGAACACGTGGACGCCCTTGGCCCCGCTGGTCTTGACCGCCCCCTCCAGGCCGAGGTCGGCGAGGGCCCGGCGGACGAGCTGGGCCGCGCCGACGGCCATCGAGAAGGAGTCGGCGGCGCCCTCCGGCGGGTCGAGGTCGAGGACGAGATGGGACATGCGATCGGGAGGGTCCACTCGGACGAGGGTCGGGTGGTATTCGATGGCCCGCTGGTTGGCGAACCAGAGCAGGGTGCGGCGGTCGTTGCACAGGGCGTACGACACCTGCCGCTTGGAGGATTCCGCCCACATCGTCACCGTCGGGACCCACTCCGGCGTGTACTTGGGGACGTTCTTCTGCATGAACGCCTCCTGGCCCCGGTGGACCCGGATCACCGACAGCGGCCGGTCCGCCAGCACCGGGAGGATCCGGTCGGCCACCCCGTCGAGGTACTCGACCAGATCCCGCTTGGTCGCCTCCGCCCCGTCGAACAGCGGTTGGTCGAGGTTGGTCAACGTCACCCCGTGACGTGACTCGTCGCCCTTCGCCTCGGCCATCGGATCTCGACGCTACCCAGGGGTCCGGTCCGCTACCCGCGGCGATGAGTTCGCCGTCGCGGAAGCGCCGCTCCGGCTACCATGACGAGGTCGAGGGGGAGTATCCCACCACGCGATCGACGTCAACACGGCCTTCGGGCCCGGAGGTCGCGGCCCTTCTGGGGCGGGAGAGACCTTCGGTTGTTTGTTCGCCAACCAACCGGAGCGCCCCAATGTCTTCCCGCCATCAGCCGCTGGCGCCGTGAACCCCTGGAGTCGGGTACCGACGCCTGACCGCCGGCGAGGCCGCGGCCTGGCGATGCTCCTGGCCACGGTGCTGGCCGCCCTCGGGTTGGTCGTGGGCACCGGCGCCGGAGCGATCACCGCCACCATGGCCACCCCCGAGGTGGCCGACGACGCCGGCGTCGCCGAGGAGACCGTCGCCGGCCACCGCGCCCAGACCCGTCACCGCCGGCGCCCGCTGAGCCACCACCGCCGCCGACGACACCCACGGCGGCGATGGACGCTCCCTGCACTCCTCTCCGCGCCGCGACTCGTCTCGCCGGACCGCGGCCCGCCCCGACGGGGCCCCCCTCTTCCTCACTGACTGACACGCGCCCGTAGCCCGGGCGCGCCCGGTGGTGTCCGACCACGCCCACCAGCCCTGCCATCCGGTGAGGAGAGGTCGATTGTGTCGACCCCACCGCCCCCCTTCCTGCCCCGCTGACCGAACGGAGACCATTGATGTTGCCCATCGCCACGATGACGCCGGCCGTCGCCGCCGACACCGCCCGCGACTTCGCCAGCTTCGACGTCCCGCTGTGGCTGTGGTTCAGCCTCGTCGGCGCCATCGTCGTGATGCTCGTCGTCGACCTGCTCCTCGTACACCGCACCGCCCACGTCATCACCATCAAGGAAGCGGCCATCGAGTCGGCCGTCTGGATCTCAATCGGCCTGGCCTTCGGCGTGGTGCTCCTGCTGTGGCAAGGAGGGCAGGCCGGCGGCGAGTACTACGCCGGGTTCCTGATCGAGAAGAGCCTGTCGATCGACAACGTGTTCGTGTGGGCGGTGATCTTCTCGTTCTTCGCCGTCCCCCGCGCCTACCAGTTCCGGGTTCTCTTCTGGGGCATCTTCGGCGCCCTCGTCCTGCGCGGCATCTTCATCTTCGCCGGCGTGTCGCTCATCGAGCGCTTCGAATGGGTCCTCTACCTCTTCGGGGCATTCCTGCTGTACACCGCTTGGAAGATCGCCCACCACGACGAGACGAAGGAGGTCGACTACAACGCCAACATCGCCATGCGCCTCGTCCGGCGCATCGTGCCCACGACTCCGGACTACGACGGCCAGAAGCTGTTCACCAGGAAGACGGGCACGCGGCTGGCCACGCCGCTGTTCGCGGTGCTCGTGCTCATCGAGGCGACCGACGTCGTGTTCGCGGTCGACTCCGTCCCCGCCATCCTGGCCGTCAGCCGGGAGCCGTTCATCGTGTTCGCGTCCAACGCCTTCGCCATCCTCGGCCTGCGCTCGCTCTACTTCCTCCTGGGTGGCATGCAGGGCCGGTTCCGGTACCTCAACATCGGACTCGGGGTCATCCTCGCCTTCGTGGGCGTGAAGATGCTCCTCATCGGCGCCCCCTTCCACGTCCACCTCCCGACCCCGGCGTCACTCGGCGTCATCGCCGTGGTCATCGCCGCCTCGGTGGTCGCCTCCATGCGGGCCGACGCCCGGGACCTGCGGGACGGGATCGCCCCCGGCGCGGGCGCGGCCACGGGCGGCGGCGACCTCGCACCGCCGGCGACCGACCCCATCGACGCCACCGACAGGAACTCCTGACGGGCCGGTTCGGTCAGTCGAGCGCCAGCCGCAGGAGCTGGAGGCAGAGGTTGCGGAGGTCGGCCTCGGCGGCGCCGGTGCCGGGGGCGACGACGTCGGCCGCGTACAGGTCGTCGCCGGCGAAGGCGAAGGCGCTGGCCTGACCGTCGTCAGTGGAGACGAACGCCTCGTCGCCATAGCCGTCGAGGGGCTCATAGCCGGCTGGGACGCTGAAGGCGGCGCGCCCCCCGGGCACGGTGGCGACGTCGATGCCCCGGGGACCCCCGTCGTCCCAGGTGAAATTGCACCGGCCGGGGTCGGGTGTCGAGTGCTCGCTGACCCCGCTCCCGGGCGGGAGCAGTTTCTGGACGTCGGCCAGGGTCACTCCGCAGGGCGGGTCGGCGTCGGTGGTGGCGCGGGCCGTGGTCACGGTCGACGGATCGGTCGGGGCCGCCGTGGCCGGGTCGTCGTCGTCGCCCCCGCCGCAGGCCCCCAGGGCGAGGACGGCGACGAGCGCCAGCGTGGGAATGACCTTCTTCATCGGCGCCTCCTCGCGCTCGGTGGTTGAAGAATCATGACCTCGACTAGAGAGGTTCGAAGGTTCCCAGTGCGGGTGTCGGCTGAGGACCGGTCGGCGGGACGAACGCCATGCGGTCGAGGAACAGGTGGACGTTGGGGCCGACGGTGACGGCGAAGGCGACGGTGCCGATCCCAACCGAGCCACCGAGCGCGACGCCGATGGCGAGGACTGCCAGCTCGATGGCCGTCCGCACCGTCCGCACCGACCGACCCCGCCGGGCCAGGGCGGTCATCAGGCCGTCGCGCGGCCCGGGGCCGAGGCCGGCGCCGATGTAGAGGCCCGAGCCCGGCCCGAAGAGCACGATGCCGAGGACGAGCAGGCCGACCCGTCCGACCATCGGCGCCGGCGTGTCGACCACGGCCATGGTGGCGTCGATGACGAGCCCGACGATGAGGGCGTTGGCGACCGTGCCGATCCCGACCCGCTCCCGCAGGGGGATCCACAGGAGGAGGACGGCCACCCCGACGATGATCGACGCCGTGCCGATGGCCAGACCGGTGTGGCGGGCGACGCCCTGGTGGAGGACGTCCCACGGCGGCAGGCCCAGGTCGGCCCGCACCATGAGGGCGATGGCCACGCCGAAGAGGACCAGGCCGGCCAGCAGCCGGGGTAGCCGCCGCCCCAACTCGGCCCGGGGCGGCAACGGCAGCACCCGGTCAGGTTACGCGTGGACGCCCCCCGACCCGGCCCGGTTTCGCGCGTCCCTCGGCGGACGCGATCGCGCCACGCCGCGCGGAGTCCCCGAACACTCCCGGCCGGGACCCATGCCGTCGTGGAGGTTGTTCCAGATGTGCGAGCCGGTGAGGTACACCGCCCTCTGTTCGTCGGTCGCGACTATGAAATAGCGCGGGTTGACCCGTGAGACGACGAGGGGCCCCGGCGCCCGGTCGGTACGTGTGCTGCCCATGGACTACTCCTCTCCTCGCGTCGTCGAGCGTCCTCCTCGTGGGCTGAAATTCCGTCGCGCCAGCGGCGACCTGACCGAAACGCCGTTGAGGTGATCGCTGATGAACGCCGTCCGTCGAACCGCTGAAGGACCGCCGACGACCCAACGAGCCGAGGTCAGCGACGCACGCGATACGCCACGTGCACCGCGCCGTTGCCGAAGCGGCGCTCGTCGATGAGCTCGAGGTCGAGGCGCAAATCGGTCGGCAAGGCCGGTTTGCCGGCGCCGACTGCCACCGGGGATATCACCAATCGGAGCTCGTCGACGACACCGGCGCGCAGGGCGTGGGCGGCGAGCCCAGGTCCGCCCACCAGCAGGTCGGCCGACGACGCCTCCTTCAGGGCCCGCACCTCGTCGGCCTCGAACGCGGGCACGATGCGCGTCCGCTTGGTGACCGGGTCGGTGAGGGTGGTGGAGTAGACGAGCTTGTCCGAGTCCTGCCATGCGGCGGCGAAGTCGGCCTGCACGGCCGACTCCTCGGCGAACGACGGCTCCGTCTCCCACACGGCCATCGTCTCGTACATGCGGCGGCCGAGGAGCTGGGTGCCGATGCCGCGCATCATGTCGTTGTAGAACACGTGCACGTCCTCGTCAGGCACCGACCAGTCGAAGGAGCCGGTGGCGTCCTCCGTGAAGCCGTCCAACGAGGTGTTGATGGCGTAGACGAGCTTCCCCATGTGACCCTCCGAGCGGTTGCGTTGGAACGTCGATACCGGTCGCAGCGGGGCGTGGCGTCAGCAGCCGAAGCAGTCGTCGGGAGTGTTGCCCGAGATGGTCGACGCCGCCTGCGTGAAGGTGCCGTCATTGACCACACCTCCGCCGACGAACCCCGCAGTGTTGCGCGACACGGTGCTGGCCTGGAGCGAGAACGTCCCGCTGTTCGCCACGCCGCCACCCGAGCCCAGCGCCGAGTTGTCCACGATCATTGAATTGCGCTGGACGGCAGCCGTGGCACCGGAGGCGTTGAAGATCCCTCCGCCCACGTCGCCGGTGTTGTTCGCCAGCGTGGAGCTACTGATCGCTGCCCTCCCGTCGTTGAAGATGCCGGCGCCGCCTCCGATGCTTATTTCGTCGGTCTGTGAGCAACCGCAGTTTCCGGTGTTGTTCTGGACCGACGACGGGACGGTCGCCGAGCTCGAGTTGCCCGAGACCGTGGAGGCGATCACCGCCAACGAGCCTTGGTGGTTGAAGATGCCGCCGCCGGCGCCGACGATCAGCACGTTCGACTGCGTGACCGTGCAGGCACCTGTGCAATTGGCCGAGTTCGTCTGGGTCACGTCCCCGCTGAACACCGCCGAGTTGCCCGACACCGTTGAATGGTTCAGGGCGACCTGACCGCCGATGTTGAAGATGCCGCCGCCGGCGCTACCGATGGCCAAGTTCCTCTGAGTCACCGTGCAGGTGGCCGAGCAGGTAAGCGAGTTGAACTGGGTGACGCTGTAGCTGCCCGACGCCGAGTTCTGCGTAACGGTCGAGGCGTTCAACGAGAGATTCCCGCTGTTGAAGATCCCACCGCCGGCATTGTGGATGGTGTTGATCCCCCCATCGGCGGTGCAGTCGGCCACGCAGTCAAGGGGGTTGCCCTGCACGAGCGGCAACGTGGACACCGCCGTGTTCTCCCTGACAGTCGTGTTGTAGAGCGCCAGCGTCCCTTGGTTGAGGACTCCGCCCTGAAAGCCGCGCCCGTGCTGGATCGTGAGCCCGTCGAAGCGCACGTTGGCGCCCGACCCTACGGAAACGACCGTCCCGCCATTGGCGCCGTCGAGCGTGGCCGGCAGCCCCACGAGTCGGAGGCTCTTGTTGATCACGAACTGCCCGGTGCACGTGCCGCTGACGGAGATCGTCGAACCGGGTGGGGCCGCGTCGATCTCCGTCTGGAGATTGGCACTGGGGCACGACACGGTCGCCGCTTGCGCCGGCGCAACCAGCGCCCCGGCGAGTGGGGCGAGCAGCCCCACGGCTGTCGCCACTGCGAGCAGGACCTTCCGCCTGAGAACCCATCGTCCCGACATGGGCGTGTGGACCTCCAATTGGTGGTCGTAGA
>JAXDMK010000140.1:0-9292 GCA_034666105.1 Actinomycetota bacterium
TCGACGAGCTGTCGCGGTTCGCGCCGGTGCACGCCGTTCTCGGAAACAACGACATCGAGCTGGCGGGCGTGCTGCCCCATGCGCTCGAGCTCGATCTCGACGGCGTGAAGGTGGCGATGGTGCACGATAGCGGGGCGTCCGCCAGCCGGGCCCGCCGCCTGCGGCGCATGTTCCCCGACGCCGACGTCGTCGTCTTCGGCCACAGCCACATCCCCCTGCTGGAGCCGGGGCTCGACGATCAACTCCTCCTCAACCCGGGCTCGCCCACCGAGCGCCGGCGCCAACCGGTGCACACCCTGGCCACGTTCGACATCGACGACGGCGAGATGGTCGGCGCCGCCATCCACGAGGTCTAGGCGCCCGCTCTCTAGGTCTGGGGGCAGACCTCGGCGTGGAGCTTGTCGGTCTCCGGCGTGGGCTGGAGGTCGACCTCCTGCAGCTTGGCCACCAGCCGCCGGTAGGTGACGTCGGCGTCGTCGGGGCGGGAGAGCTTGCCCTGGAGGCGCATGATCCGGCGGTAGATCTGCTCGGCGAAGGGATCGACCTCGAGCGCCCGCTGCAGGGCGGCCCAGGCGGCCCGGGCGTCGCCGGAGGCCCACCGGCGGTCGCCCAGCCACACCAGGACGTCGACCATGCGCTGGCGCAGGTCCTCCCGGGGCGTCTCCAGCCAGAACCAGTCGAGGCCCACCAGCAGCTCGCCGTCGTAGTCGGCCACGGCCCGGTCGAGAGCCGCCTGGCGGACGGCGTCGTCGCGGCTCTGGGCGCCCTCCCGCAGGGCGTGCTGCAGGCTCCACAGGTCGACGTCGAACACGTCCTCGATCCGGTAGAGGTCGCCGTCGCGGTCGATGACCTTCAGCTCCTTCTGACCGGTGGCCTGGCGCAGCTTGGTGCGGAGGTTGCCGAGGGCGGTCCAGAACCACTCCGAGCCCCGGCGGGGGTCGGCCTCCGGCCACAGGGCCTCGACCGCGTCGTCGAGCGTCGCCCCTTCCGGGTGGAGGAGGTAGAAGGCGAGCAGCTCCTTGGCCTTGGCCCGCAGCCCGCTCTTGATCTCGGTGCCGTCGACCTCGATCCGGTAGACGCCGAGCAGCTGCACCGCCACCGGGGCGGTGGCGGCCGACGTGGCCGGGGCGAACGACTCGTCGTCCTCGGGGACGGGGCGCATGTGCTCGCCGTCGGTGCGGGCCGAGGCGAGGACGGACAGCAATTCGGCCGCCACCTGGGGCTCCATCCGGAACAGGCGGGCTCCCACGAGGTGCTCGGCGAGGGCCTCGGGACGGGCCTCCACCACCATCGCCCCCGGCGCCAGCACCAGGTTGGCGGCGGATGCGTCATCCCCGGCGGCGACCACGATCCCGGACACCCCGGCCCGGGCGCCGTCGGCGAAGAGCGCCCGCACCCGCTCGAGGTCGGCGGCACCGACGTCGGCCGCGGCCAGGACGATCATCGGGAAGTTGGCGTCGGGGTGCTTGGCCCGGTAGGCGCCGGCGTCGGGGGCGCCGTCGTCGGCCAGGAGCTGCACCCGGCGGGCCACCTCGGTGGTGAGCTCGTCGAGGGCCGGCCCGATGGCGGCCGTCTGGGCCAGCCCGGGGAACGGCGGCACCGCCGGCAGGAGGTCGCCGGTGACCACCGCGGCCATGGTGGACGGGCTCTGACCGGCGAGGAGACCGGTGATCGCGGCCCGCACCACGTCGGCCGCGCTGGACCCGGCCAGGACGAGGCCCGTACCGGACAGGTCGACGCCGACCTCGGCTGCCTCCCGCTCGCCCACCACGATCGTGGCCCATCCGTCGTCACCGGTGGCGCGGCCGGGGGGGACGGGAGGCGTGGCCCGACCCCGGGCGAAGCGCTCGAGGCGCCGGGTGACGTGCCCGGCGAAGGGGTCGCGCCGGTAGAGGCCGGCCGCGGGGGGGGCGGCCCGCCGGCGACGGCGACGGCGGAGACGGGCCCGCCCGAGGGCCTCGGCCACTCCAACCGCGAGGGAAGGTCCGACGACCATGCCCGGCAACACGCATGCGATCCCGTCGGCCGCATCGGCGGCGGCCGCCGCGGCCGCGGCCGCGGCCTCCTCCGCGTAGCGGACGCCACTGGCGACGGGCCCGTTGCTGGACGGGGGCGGGGCCGGGGCCGCCGGCGGGGGCTCGACCAGGCTGGTGACGGTGCCGGTCGAGGACGCGGGTGCCGACGCCGCCGCGGGGGCGGCCGCCGGACGGAGCGGTGGCTCGACGACGACGGGAGGAGGGGTGGCCTCGCTGGTGGGGGCGGACGGCTGGGTCGGAGGGGCCGCGGGCGAGGTCGTCGCCGGCGGGGCCCCGGGGCCGGGCGGTGGACCGACCGCGACCGCCGGCGGGCGGGCCCCGGCGGCACGGTCCGGCGCAGGAGCGGGTGGCGGGGGCGGGGCCGACCCGGCGGCGGCCGGGGTTGGCGTAGGCGTCGCCGGCGGGGTGGGTGCGGCCGGGATCGGCGTCGGTGTCGCGGGAGCGGCCGACACCGCCGGCCGCGGCGACGACGAGGAGGCGGGGCCGGGGGAGGACGAAGGGGCCCCGATGGACGGGGCGGCAGGCGCGGGCGGAGGCGCCGGCGCGGTGGGCGCGGCCGCTGAAGGAGCAGAACCGGAGGCGACCGGCGGGCGCGGTGGCGCCGAGGGGCCGGCCGATGAGGGCGAGGCCGCCGGGACCGGCGTAGCGGCGGGGACGGCGGGGGCGGGGGGCGGCGGAGGCGGGACGGCCGCCGGCGAGCGGGCCGCGGCGGCGGCCGTCGTAGCCGTCGGCGACGGGCCCGCGGGCGCGGCCGCGGACCGGCCCGCGTTGGCGATCAGGGCCGCCGCCTGGCGAGCCACCGCCCGTTCGACGGAGCCCTCCACCAGCTTGGGGAAGCCGACCATCAGGTCTTCGCGCAGCGCCCGCAGCCGGGCGTACTCGTCGCGCAGCTCGGTGGTGCAGCCGTGGAGCTCGGCCAGGGCCGCCTTGACCTGGGGTTGGACCACCTCGTTGACCAGCTCCGGCAGCCGGGCGGCGATGGCGGCCCGCAGCTGGGGCCGGACGGCGTCGGCGACCACGTCGGTGAGCCGGTCCTGCAGCAGCGTCTCGATGCCCTTGAGCGACACCTCGCCCACCTGCTGGGACACCGCCTCGCTCACCACCACCGCCAGCCGGTCGCCCAGCGAGCGCTCGATCGACTGCAGCCGGGCCGCCTCGTTGCGCAGGGCGGCGGCGCATCCCTCCAGCTCGGCGAGCGACGTGGTGAGCTCCGCCACCCGGCTGCCGCCCAGCTCGCTGAGCATGGCCCGCTGCTGGCCGACGCTGGCCGCGAGGGCATGGACCTGTCGCCGAAGAGCCTCGAATTCGTCCCGCATCCACACCAGCACTTGGCCACCGGCGTCACGCGGGCGCGCAGGGCCCCCTTGGGGCTCCGTGTCGCTCACGACCCTCATCATATTCCCGTCATCGTTCCCATCGGCCCTCACGCGCCCACAGGCCCCCCACCAGGGCCGTTCAACCGGCGCCGGCCGGCGCCACCCCGGCAACGCCGGGGTTCCCGGACCCTGACCGGGGGTACCGTCGGCGGGGATGACCGTCGGTCCTGCGCTCGAGCGGCGGATCCCGCTGGTCACGCTCCCGACACCGTTCGAGCCCGCCCCCCTCCTGGGCGCGGCCCTGGGCCTGGCCCCGGGGATGCTGTGGGTCAAGCGGGACGACGTCACCGGCCTGGGCGGCGGCGGCAACAAGGCCCGCAAGCTCGAGTACCTCTGCGCCGACGCGGTCGCCCGGGGGTGCGACGTCCTCGTCACCGGCGGCGGCCAGCAGAGCAACCACGTGCGGATGACGGCCGCCGCCGCCTGCCGCCTGGGGCTCGGCTGCGTGGTCGTCGTCCCCGGCGCCCCACCGGCGGTCGCCACGGGCAACGTCGTCCTCGACGAGCTGTTCGGCCCCGAGTTCGTCCGTGTCGGTGACGGCGAGCAGCTCGACTACTACGCTATCGAGGCCGCCATCCTCGCCGCCGCCGACCGGCTCACGGTCGAGGGCCGCCGCCCCTACGCCATCCCCGTGGGCGGGGCCAGCCCGGTGGGCGCCCTCGGCTACGTGACGGCGGCGGCCGAGCTTCTCCGCCAGGCGGTGGAGGCCACCGGAGCCGAGCCCGACGTCGTCGTGGTGGCAGACGGTTCGGGCGGCACCCACGCCGGCCTGGCCGTCGGCATCGGTGACCATCACCGCATCCTGGGTGTCGACGTCGGCGCCCGCCCCGACGTGGCGGAGGTCCTGCCGGCCAAGGCCGCCGAAGTGGCCGCCCTGACCGGCCGCCGGGAGCCCGCCGGCGCCCCCGTGGTCGACCGCGACCAGGTCGGACGCCACTACGCCGACCTCACCGACGCCTGCCGGGACGCCATCGTCCTGGCCGCCCGCACCGAGGGGCTCCTCCTCGACCCGGTCTACACCGGCAAGGCCATGGCCGGGCTGATCGCGGCCCGGGCCGACGGGCGCATCGGGCCCGAGTCCTTCACCGTCTTCCTCCACACCGGGGGCTCGCCGGCCCTCTTCATGGCGGGCGTCGGCGAATGGCTGCGGGTCAAGACGGTTCCTGCCCCACGCGGCACCCTCGATAGGACACACTGAGCCCGTGCTTTCCGACCTCGAACCGGACCAGCGCAACCAGGTCGTCCGCCTGTCGGGGGCGGTCGCCCTCCTGCTGGTGGCGGCGGTGGCGGTGATCCTGTTCAAGCAGACGTCGTCGGCGGGGCCCGAGGTCAGCCAGCTCCAGGGGCGGATCACCTTCGCCAGCAACCGTGACGGCAACCTGGAGATCTACGTCATGGACGCCACCGGCGCCAACCAGACCCGCCTCACCAACGACCCGGCCGACGACTCCTACCCGTCGTGGTCGCCCGACGGGTCCAGGATCGCCTTCGAGAGCAACCGCGACGGCAACTACGAGATCTACACCATGAACGCCGACGGCACCGACCAGAAGCGGATCACCGAGAACGGGGCCAGCGACCAGTTCGCGGCGTGGTCGCCGGAGGGCGGCCGGATCGCCTTCACCAGCTACCGCGACGGCAACTTCGAGATCTATGTGATGGGCGCCGACGGCAGCAACCCCATCCGGGTCACGGTCGAGCCCACGTCCGACTTCGCCCCCGCGTGGTCGCCCGACGGCACCAAGCTCGCCTACCACGGCCTGCGCGACGGCAACTCCGAGATCTACCTGTCCAACAGCGACGGCAGCGCCCTCACCCGGGTGACCAACGACGAGGGCGAGGACCAGCTGCCCGCCTTCTCGCCCGACGGCACCCGGCTCGCCTTCCAGCGATCGCACGGCGACAACTTCGACATCGCCACCATCGCCCTCGACGGCACCGACGAGAAGCGCCTGACCACGTCCGGCAGCGGCGACTACGGCCCCGCCTGGTCCCCCGACGGCCGCTACATCGCCTTCCAGAGCGGCCGGGGCGGGTCGACCAGGATCTTCGTGCAGGACGTGGCCAAGGGGGGAGCCACCGCCATCACCTCCGGCACCCAGGGCCAGGACTACGTGCCCGACTGGCACGGCCCGGCCAGCTCGCCCGCCCCCGCCACCCCCACCCCGTGACAGGCACCCCCGGGGGCCTGCTTTGAGGTTGGGGCCGGCCCGGCCGTAGTCTCACCCTCGGTGACCGCCGTGATCAGCACTCGTTCCCGCTTCGCGGCCTACCTGGCCCTGACCAAGCCGCGCATCATCGAGCTCCTCCTCGTCACCACCGTGCCCACCATGGTCGTGGCCCAGCGGGGGATGCCGGGGGCGTGGCTGGTGGTCGCCACCCTGGTCGGAGGGGCCCTGGCCGCGGCCGGCGCCAACGCCACCAACATGGTCATCGACCGCGATATCGACACGATCATGCAACGCACCCAGAAGCGTCCGCTGGTCACCGGGGAGATCACGCCCCGTCACGCCCTGGTGTTCGCCATCGCCCTCGAACTGGTGGCGGCGGCCGTGCTCTGGCTCACCGTCAACCCCCTCAGCGCCCTGCTGGCGGTGTCGGCGACGCTCTTCTACGTCTTCATCTACAGCCTGTGGCTGAAGCGGACGTCGACCCAGAACATCGTGATCGGCGGGGCCGCGGGGGCGGTGCCGGTGCTGGTGGGCTGGGCCGCGGTGACCGGAACGCTCAGCTGGGCGCCCGTCGTGCTCTTCGCCATCATCTTCGCCTGGACCCCGCCCCACTTCTGGGCCCTGGCCGTCCGCTACCGCGACGACTACTCGGCGGCCAACATCCCCATGCTCCCATCGGTGGCGAGCTTCGAGTTCACCTCCCGCCGGATCGTGGCCTACACCCTGGTGCTGTGGGCCATCAGCCTCGTCTTCTGGCCCGTCGGCGACATGGGCCTGCTCTACGGGGTGGCGGCCATCGTGCTGGGGGCGGTCTTCACCTGGCATGCGGTGGCCCTGGCCCGGAGCGGCACCTACGAGAAGGCCATGCGGCTGTTCGCGTGGTCGATCACCTACATCACCCTCCTCTTCGGCGCCATGGCCGTCGACCAGCTCCTGCCGCACTGACTAACCCCCGCCGGCGGCGGCGGCGGCATCCTCCGCCCGCTCGGCCCGTTCCGTCACCCGCTGCTCGTGGCCGGCCCACGCCGCCGCCACCAGCAGCACCGACACCAGCAGGATGAGGTCGCCGGCCACCCACATGAGGCCCGCCCCCTGGCGCTGGTCGGCCAGCGGCGACGGCCCCCAGGTCCGGGCCAGCCCGGCGTAGTGGGAGTAGAGGACCCCGTCCGCGCCCAGGACGGCCAGGGCCAGGAACGTGTTCTGGGGCATGGCCACCCCCAGGTAGAGCAGGCGGACGGGATGAGGCAGCGGGCGCCGGCCGGGATGGCCGCCGACCACCGGCCACCAGAAGAGCAGGGCGGTGGCGAGGAACAGGGCGTGCTCGGCCGCGTGCACCGGCGGCGAGCGCAGGGCGGCGTCGAAGAGGGGTGAGAAGTGGATGAACCACCCCGCGACGGCGAAAACGGTCCAGGCCAGGACGGGTGCCGACGCCAGCCGGGCGACCCGGCCCGCGCCGACCCGCAGCCACCGCCGCCGGCGTTCGGGGGACACCACCCGCAGGGCGAGCTCCCCCGGCCGGCCCAGCAGGAGCAGGGGGGCGGCCACCAGGGTCAGCAGGACGTGCTGGGCCATGTGGACCGACAGGAGGGCCTGGGCGTAGGTGTCCACCGGCGAGAGGAGGGCCACCGCCACCACCACCAGCCCGCCGAAGAACGCCGCCCGCCGCCCGCCGGGGACGGGGTGGCGGGGCGTGAGCGACCGGGCCACCCGGCACGCCTGGCCGTAGGCCACCGCGGCCGACGCCAGCGCCGCCGCCGTCACCGGCTCCAACGTCCACGCCGCCAGCACCGCCGGGAACTCGGGCGCAGCGGGCACGCTCATCTCCCCGCCATCCTCGCGCCGCCGCCGCGCCCGGCCCCTGCTCAGTTCGAATGTCCCGGGGGTCGACCACTACAGTCCGCGACGCAATGACGATCACTGACACCAGTCCCGCGACGGACGCCCCCGGACACGAGTCAGGGTCCCCCGAGCCGGTCGAGGTCGACCCCGGATCCAGCGCCGGCACCGACCACAAGGTCATCGGCACCCTCTTCGTCGCCGCCTCGCTCGTCTTCCTGGTGGCCGGGGGGGCGCTGGCCATGGTCATGCGGGCCCAGGTGTCAGGACCCGATCTCGACGTGGTGGGCGGGAACACCTACCGCCAGCTCTTCACCATGCACGGCGTGATGATGGTGTTCCTCTTCCTCCTCCCCCTGTGGCTGGGCCTGGTCACGGCCATCGTCCCGCTCCAGATCGGCGCCTCCCGGATGGCGTTCCCCCGGGTCCACGCCCTGTCGCTGTGGCTCTTCATCGGTGGGGCGGCCATGGTCGCGGCCGCCCCCGTCGTATCCGACGTGGTCGGGGGCTGGACGCTGAGCACGCCGCTGCCCGAGGGCGCCGCCTTCCACGGCAAAGGCGTCGACCTGCTCATCCTGGGTCTGGCGATCGTGGCCGTGGCCGCCATCACGGTGGCCATCAACGTGCTCGCCACCGTCCTCCAACTGCGGGCGCCCGGCCTCACCATGGCCCGCATCCCCCTCTTCAGCTGGTCGGCCACCGTGTCCGCGGGCGTCATGCTCCTGGCCCTCCCGGTGCTGGTGGCGGCCCTGCTCCTGCTCTTCGTCGACCGCCACTACGGCGGCCAGGTGTTCAACGGCTTCACCGGCAGCCGGGGTGGCAACCCCCTCCTGTGGCCCCGCCTGTTCTGGTTCGCCGCCTACCCCCTGCTGTGGGCCCTGCTCCTCCCCGCCCTGGGCGCGGTGTCCGACATCGTCCCCGTGTTCGCCCGCCGCCGGCTGTTCAGCCACCCCCGGGCGGTCGTCGCCCTGGGCGCGATCGGCGTCCTCTCCTTCGCCGGGTGGGGCAGCGAGGTGGCCAACCTGCGCCGGGCCCGCCCCCTCTTCGCCCTGGGCGTGCTCCTGGTCCTCCTGCCAGTGGCCTCCCTGGTCCTGAACTGGCTCGGCACCGCCGCCACCGCCGTCCGCCAGGACAAGTCGCTCAAGGAGCGGCTCCGGACCGTGCCGATGCTCCATGTGCGGGGCACCCTCGGCCTCCTCCTGCTGGGCCTGGCCGGGGAGCTGGTGGCCGGGCTCGACGCCGGCGGCCGATCCCACCGCAACTACTGGGGCATCGCCACCCAGCACTCCCTCTTCTTCGGTGCCGCCCTGGTCGGGGCCGTCGCCGCCCTCTACTTCTGGGCCCCCAAGCTGTGGGGCCGTCACCTGTCGGAGAAGCTGGGAAAGCTCCAGTTCCTGGCCCTCACGGGCGGGCTCCTGCTCACCGCCCTGCCCATGTTCGTCCTCGGGATCCAGGACATGGGTGCCCACACCTCCAGCTACGTCACCGACAGCGACTGGGGCCCGGCCAACCTGGTCGCCTCCGTCGGCGGCGCCATCGTGGTCCTGGGGGTCCTCCTCCTCATTCTGAACCTGCTGGTCAGCGTGGTCGCGGGCAAGGGCGAGGCCGCCGGCTCCGACCCGTGGGGCGGGCACACCCTGGAGTGGAGCACCACCTCGCCGCCACCGGCCGACAACTTCCGGGTCCTGCCCGAGGTGCGCTCCGAGACCCCCCTGCTCGACCTCGACCAGCCGGAGACCCCCGCCTGATGGTTCACGCCCCGACGCTCCCCGTCCCGATGGCCCCCGCCCCGACGGCCCCCGCCCCGACGGCCCCCGCCCCGATGGCCCGGGTGGCCGGGCGATGACGGCCGTCACGACGCCCGACCGTGCCC
>JAXDMK010000141.1:0-12821 GCA_034666105.1 Actinomycetota bacterium
CCGCCGCCACCGCCGCCCGAGGTGGTCGTGGTCGTGCCCATCGGGTTGCAGGTGGGCAGGAGGAACGTGTCGTCGTCCAGCGTGACCGCCGCCGTCGTGGCCAGGGCCCGGCCGTGGACCGTGACCCCGGTGGTCACGGTGATGGCGGTCAGGGCGAGGATCGTGCCGGTGAAGTCGGAGTAGGTGCCGAGGGTGGCCGAGCTGCCGACCTGCCAGAAGACGTTGCACTCCTTGGCCCCGTTGACCAGGAGCACCGTGCTGGCCGACCCGGTCGTCAAGGTCGAGTCGGTCTGGATGATGAACACCGCGCTCGGGTTGTTCTCCGCGTCGAGGGTCACCGTCCCGTTCAGCAACAGCGCCGACTTGGCCGGGCCCGTCCAGACGCCCGCGGTGAGGGTGCGCCCGGCCAGATCGGCGGTGGTGGTGGCGTCGAAGCTGCGGTTCTTGGCGTTCAGGTAGGCCGCGGTCAGGTGTGTCTGGGCCTGGTCGGCGATGGAGTCGGCCGCGTGCGTCGTGCCCGGCGCGAAGACGAGCCCGGGCGGGAACCCGGTGATGGCCGTCCCCGGCGACACCCCCAGGCTGCCGTAGAGGGTGCTGTCGCCGGTGTTGGTCACCGTCGAGGCGCCCAGCACGACGTAGCCGGCGGAGGTCGCCAGGGGGACGGTCTCCACGATCGCCCCTTCGGCGGACCCGCGGCCCACGACCAGGGTCGCGACCAGGGCGACAACCGTGAGCAGCCTGGCCGCCGACCGGCCGCTCGGTGCGTTGCGTTGACGGTTCTCGACCACGGGCATCACGAGGCTTCTTCCTGGCCACCAGCCCGCAACCGCCGACGGCGGTCAGGGCTGGTCACTGCATCAGGTCTCGGCCGGGCGGCGCCCGGTCCCCTCCGGTGTTGTCCTACTGTTGTCAGGTGGGGGCGATCTGAGCGGGCCCGGCCCGATTCGTGTGTCGCTCCAACGGGCCCACCGGGCCGTGGCCGCGGCCCGGGAGGACGACGTCTTCCTCTACTCGGCCGCGCTGGCGTTCTTCGGGCTGGTCTCGGTGGCGCCGCTGGTGGTGGTGGCGCTCTGGGTCACCAGCCTGCTGGTGAGCGACAGCCAGGTCCACCAGGTGGCCGACGAACTGGGGCGGCTGGCGCCGGCGTCCCTCGGGGCCGACCGGGCCCTCGAACAGGTCGCCCACCTGGGCGCCACCCTCGGCCTCACCGCCGTCGTGGCCGCTCTCTGGCCGGCCACCGCCTACGGCTCGGCCCTGGTGCGTGTCCTCGACCGGGTGGCGGGCGACCGGGCGGTCAACAGCCTGCGCAGCCGGGGCACCGCCCTCGTCCTCGTGGGCCTGGTCCCGGTGCTCATGCTCGGCAGCCTGGTGGCGAGCTACGCCGGCGCCGCCGCCCTGGGGGACAAGGGCGTGGGGCAGGCGGTCGGCCTCGTCCTGGCCCTGGTGACCGGTTTCACCGCCACCGTCGCCACCGTGGCCGCCGTCTACAAGCTGTTCCCCCGCAACCCCCTCGGGTGGGGGGCGACGCTCCGGGGGGCCCTGGTGGCGGCCGGGATCATCTCCGTGCTCTCGGTGGGGTACGTGGCCTACCTGCGTCTGGGCGCCAACTTCGAGCGCCGCTACGCCTCCACCGCCCTGGCTGCGGTCGTGCTCCTCGGCCTCTGGCTGTTCGCGGCCAACATCGCCGTCGTGGTGGGCTTCCGCTCCGCCTCCCACCACCACGGTCGGGGGGGTTGACGTCGCCCACGGGGCGTTGTATCAATGTACCGATACATTGATCTCAGGAGGTTGTCGGTGGAGTCGACGGTGTTCCAGCTGGCGCTGTTCCTTGCCGTGGTCACCCGCCCCGCCTACCGGGCCCTGACCGCGGGGCGGCCGGACCGGGTAGCGGCGTGGGCTGCCGCCCACGGCCTCGAGTCGACCCCCCGGAACCAGGAGGCGCTGGCCGCCGATCTCCGCCGCACCGGCCGGTGGCGGGCGGCGGGGGCCCTGGTCGGACTGGCCGTCGCCATCCTGGTGCCGGCGCTGGAGGTACGGGTGTACCGGGCGCCGCGCCCGGGCGGCAACATCGGCTTCCTCGAGTTCTGGGCGGTGGCCCTCGGGTACCTGGCCGGCGTCCTCGGCGGCGAACTGACCCGCCGGCGACCGCCGGGCACGGTCCGGCGGGTGGCCAGCCTGTCGCCCCGGGAGCTGCAGGGGTACTCCCCGCCGGTAGCCCGGCGCTGGTTGGCGTGGGGAGCTGGAGCATCGGTCGGGGCCGGCGTCGCCTTCCTGCTGCTCCCCATGCACGATCGGGCCACTGTCGGGCGGGCGGTGGTGGCCGTCGTCCCCCCCGTCGGGGCGGTGGCGTTCGCCTTCGCCGCGCCCCGCCTGGCCCGCGTGCTCCTGCATCGGGCGCAACCGGCGGGGACGCCTCTCGAGATCGCCACCGACGACGCCCTTCGGTCGGCCGGCGCCCGGGCGGTGGTGGCGGCGGGGGTGGTGATGGTGCTCGTCAGCCTGGCGGTGGAGCTGTTCGCCATGACCCTCACCGATGTCCAGTTCCTGCGGTGGACGGCCTGGGTGCCCGGGATCGTCGCCCTCGGGTGCGCGTACGGCGCCTGGCGCGTCCTCGTCGAGCCGGGCGCCTGGCGGGTGCGGCGCGACGGCCTCCGGGAGCGGCCGGCGTGATCGTCGAGGTCGACACGTCCTCGCCCGTCCCGCCCTACGAGCAGATCCGGGACCAGGTCACCACCATGGTCGTCACCGGCGTGCTCCCGGTCGGCACCCGGCTGCCTGCCATCCGCCAGCTGGCGGCCGACCTGGGACTGGCCAACGGCACCGTGGCCCGGGCCTACCGCGAATTGGAGACGGCCGGCGTCCTCCAGAGCCGGGGCCGCCACGGCACCTTCGTCACCGCCGACCGGCTGCCGGCGGCCGACCCCCGCCAGCTGCACGAACGGGCCCGGGCCTTCGCGGTGGCCGTCCAGCAACTGGGGGCGGACCACAGCGAGGCCCTGTCCGCCGTGCGCCACGCCCTGGCCCGCCTGGAAGGTACCTAGACCGGCTCCCCCGGCTCCTCCGGCTCCCCGGTGGCGGCGCCCTCCTCGTCGTCGTCGACGGGGAGGGGGTGCGGGATCCCGTCGAACCAGCCGTCGGCGCCCACCCCCTGGCGCTCCTCGAGGGCGACGGCGTAGTGGTCGGCATACACCTTGGCCACCAGCTCGTGACGATCGGCGGCGCCGACCTTGGCCAGCACCGGCTGGCTGTCGTCGGTGGGCCGGTCGCGCAGGACGAGGCTGAGCGTGACCGACTCCTCCGGCGACAGACCGTAGGCCGACGCGACCGCCTCCGGCCCGCCCGCACCCGGCACCGGCTCGACGATGACGGCGACCGGTCCCTGGGGCTCGCCCTCCAGCAGGGCCGCGTGCAGGTCGATCTTGTCGCCCGCCGCCGTCTTGACCCGGGCCACCGCCGGGCCGGCGTCGAAGTGGCCGGCGCCGGTGCGCCGGGCATGGCTGGCGATGGCGTAGACGTCGCCCGGCAGGACCGTCGACCAGGCGTCGCCCAGCTCCACGCCCAGCCCGGTGAGCCAGGTCTCGGCCGGCGGGGAGATGAGATCGACCCGGTTGGCCGGTCCCAGCACGATGATGCCGGGGGCCCGGGTGCCGTCGTCCTCCCGGTTGAGCACGCCCGTCAGGTGGGCCCGCTCGACGGCCTCGCCCAGGAACTCCACCACGCCGGCGAAGGCCTTGACCTCGGGTTGGATGAAGTTGGGGGCCTCGGCTTTGCGGTAGAGGGCGACGCCGCCCCAACAGGCACCGTCGCGGACGAATGCCACCCGCAGTTCGTGTTCGAAGCCGTTGGGCTGCAGGAACTCCCGGTAGCGGGCGCTGGTGTCGAGCTTGCCGCCGGTGGCGTCGGACAGGAGGCTCACGTGGGGACGGTCGCGGCCGAGGGCGACGAAGCGGCTGACGTCGTCGACGGTGGCCTCGTGCTCGAGAAACCGGGCCTGGTCCTCGGGGGGGAGCGACCGGAACGGCGTGTGCGACGTGGGTAGCCCGGTGCTGGGGTCGAACGTGAACCACGAGCAGCCCTCGAACTCGACGTTGCGGTCGAGGACGACCCGTAACGAGGCCCAGAACGTCGGCACGTCGGAGGAGATGTTGGAGATGAGCTGGATCTCCCGGCGGAACCGGTTGTTGTCGATGATCGGCATCGTCATGAGAACACCCACTTCGTCGGAGAGCCGGTGAAGTCGGCCTCGACCAGGCCGATGGCCCGGACGGGAGTGACCCGGTAGGTGCCGTTGACCTCGGGGTCGAGGAAGTCGACCGGGTAGTCGGTGCCGTACTTGGCGTTGGAGAGCCCGATGAACCGGCGGCGGGCGTCGAGGTCGAGGATCCGTTCCGCGGTTCCCTCCACCACCACCGGCTCGAGGGCGTTGTCGGTGGTCATCGTGAGGCGGGGGTCGGCGTCAAGATTGCGGGCCTTCCGTGAGCCCAGACTGCTGCTGAACCATAGGTAGCCAGCGTCCCACACCGCCCACACCGGCATGACATGGGGGCGCCCGTCGGGCCAGGTGGTGGCCACCCAGTAGTCGCGGGAGGCGGTCAGCCGCTCCTCGGCCCACGACCACGGCAGCAGGCCGGTGCCTTCCGCCGGTCCGACGACGCCGTAGCCGGGCATGTGGGGCCGGCTGGAGCGGCTCGGGGTGCGGATCAGTGGCCTCTCGCCAGCCACTCGTCGAGATGGGGCGCCTCGTCGCCGATGGTGGTGTCGTCGCCGTGGCCGGTGTGGACGACGGTGGTGGGAGGCAGGACGAGGAGCTTGCGCCGGATCGACTCGACGATGGTGCCGAAGTCGGAGAACGACCGCCCGGTGGCGCCCGGTCCGCCGTGGAAGAGGGTGTCGCCGCTGAAGACCAGGCCCGCCTCCTCGGCGAACAGGCACACGCCGCCGGGGGAGTGTCCGGGGGTGTGGAGGACGGTGAGCGGCACCGGCCCGACCGGCACCGTTCCCCCGTCGGCCAGGGCGAGGTCGGGGGCCCGGTGGGGGTGGATGGCGTCCCACAGCATCCGGTCGTCGGGGTGGAGGGCGATGGGTGCCGACACCGCCTCGGCCAGGTCGACGGCGGCGTTGATGTGGTCGTTGTGGCCGTGGGTGCACACGATGGTGGTTACCCGCCGTCCGCCGACGGCGGCGACGATGGCGGAGGCGTCGTGGGCCGCGTCGACGATCACCACCTGGTCGCCGTAGCCCACCAGCCAGATGTTGTTCTCCACCTCGAAGTCGTGGCCGTCGAGGGAGAAGATGCCGGCCGTGCGCACCCGTTCGACGGTCACCTTCATCGGAAGGCGCCGGGGCTGTCGAGCACGCCTCGTCCCCACCGGCGGGGGGTGACGACGATGGCCCGGGGGCAGTCCTCGAACAGCCAGCGGCCGAAGTGGCGGCGGGACCAGCCCGACGACCCGGCCAGGCGGAGGGCGGCGTTGACGCCCCGGCGGTGGGCCAGGGTGCGGCTGAGGCGCATCGACATGCGGTGGTCGGCGAACAACCCCCGCCGCACCGCCCGCTCGTAGGCGGCGGCCGCGCCGGGCACCCCGTCGCCGGCGTCACCCTCGCCGGCGCCACCCTCGCCGATGATGGACTCGGCCGCCCACCGTCCGCTGAGGAGCGCCTGGGCGATGCCCTCGCCCGTCATGGGGTCGGTGGCGCAGGCGGCGTCGCCGACGAAGAGGGCCCGTCCCCCGCCGGCGGTGAGCGGCGTGTCGTCGACCCGGGCCGGGATGGGCCACGCCTTGTGGACCCCCTCGGGCTCGGCCCCGTCGCCCAGGACTTCCCGGATGTGGGGGCGGGCGAGGATCTCGGGCCATATCCGTTTCATGTCCCGGGTTGCGATACCCGACCCCCGGTGGATCCCGAACCCCACGTTGGCCCGCCCGCCGGGCAGGGGGAACGACCAGGCGTAGCCGGGGAGGAGGTCGGGCTCGAACCACACCCACAGGCCGCCGGCAGCCGGTCCGACGCCGGAGAAGTACTGGCGGAAGGCGTGCCATTCGCCCAGGTACCCGGGCGGGGCCACGCCCAGGAGCTTGCGGAGGGGCGACCACATCCCGTCGGCGCCGATGGCGAAGCGGGTGACCAGCGGGCCGAGGCCGTCGACGTCGAGCTCGAGGCCTCCACCTGCGGACCCGGCCTCCACCTCCCGGGCGCCGGTGAGGGCGTGGCCGTCGTGGACCTTGACCCCCTCGGCCCGGGCCACGTCGAGCAGGGCCGCGTCGAGCTGGGCCCGGGGGGCGCACACCGCGTACTGACCCCGGTCGGAGGGGAGGGGGAACTGCACCGTCCGCCCCGTCGGTCCCCGCACCCACGCCTGGTCGACCACCTGCCAGTCGGGTACCGACTCCGGCCGCAGCCCCAGCCATTCGAGCTCGCGCAGGGCGGCCGCGGTCAATCCGTCGCCGCAGCACTTGTCCCGGGGGAAGGTGGCCTTGTCGACCAGCACCACGTCGCGGCCGGCGCGGGCCAGGACGATGGCGGCCGCCGACCCCGCCGGGCCACCCCCCACGACCACCACGTCGACGGGCGTCACTCCTTCTCGCTGAGCTCGCCGACCAGGCGCCGGCCGACGACCACGGTGCCGGCGGCGGCGGTGAGGGCCAGCACCGCCCGGGCCCGGGGCAGGGCGCGGAAGCCGAGGACGACCGCCAGCGCGTCGCCCGCGTCGGCCAGCATCCCCGCCTCCAGCCACCCCCGGGCCGGGGCGTCCTTCTGCAGGGCGAGGAAGGTGCCGATGCCGATGGCCAGGTCGCGCACGCCGGTGGAGCGGGCCAGGAACCGGGCCGCGGGCTCGTCGTCGGACCCCTGTCCCGGCCACAGCCGCAGGGCCAGCCCCGGCGCCAGGCTGTAGCTGGCTCCCAGCGCCATCCGCCCCACGGCGATGGCCTTGGCCGTGGCCCGGGCGTCGATGTTCATCTCGGACAGACCACGCCTTCCTTGGGGGCGTACAGGGCGTAGAACTTGTCGACCGAGGTGTGGCCGTCGACGTAGGTGCGGGTGCGTTCGGTGGTCACCCGGGTGCACATGTACAGCTGGGGCGCGGGGGGCTCGGTGGGCGGCGGCGCCTCGGTGGTGGGGGCACTCGGGTCGGGGTTGGGATCGGCGGGCACGGTGGTGGGGGGCGCCGCGATCACCTGGGTGGTGGGGATCTCCTCCGTGGTCTGGCCCGTCTGCGCTCCCTCCACGGTGTGGGTGGAGTAGAGGGTGACGGTGATCGACGTGGCGCTGTACGACGGCCAAACGAGCACGCCGTAGGGGGTGGAGTTGCGGACCTGGAGGTCGAGGCTGGGGAAGTCGAGGGTGGCCTCCCGGCCGTAGGGATAGCGGGAGATGTAGATCCCGTGCATCCCGTAGGTGGGGATGTCGAGGCCGGCGAAGAAGGCGGCGTTGAACAGGGTGGTGGAGAACTGGGACACGCCGCCGCCGATGTCCTTGGAGAACTTGTACTCGCCGTCGATCACCGGGGCCTCGACGAAGCCCTTCTCGACCGTGCGCCGCCCGACGGTGTCGTTGAGGGAGAACGTGCCCCCCGGCTCGATGATCGAGCCCCGGACGATGTCGGCCATGCGGTGGATGTTGGTGACCCGGGGCTCGCCGGCGGCGTGGTTGGTGGTGAAGCTGCCGACGACCTCGGTGACCCCGAGCTTCTTGACCGACTCCTCGGTCCGCCCCGCGGGGATGGTCTTCAGGGGCAGGACGACGGCGGGGTCGCCCGGCTTCCGGGTGCGGAGGGTTTTCTCGATCGCCGTGGCCGCCTCCGGGGCGCAGCAGGCGGTGCCGGTCTGGGACGGGGTGACGACCACCTGGCCCCCTTCGACGGCCAGCCCGGCGTCGACCGCGGGCTTGCCCACGTCGGGGAACAGGGCGGCGAGGGCGTCGGCCGCCCCCGCCGCGTCGACCCCCAGGCGCAGCCCCTGGTCGGACGGGATCGCCCGCAACCAGGTGCGTACCGTCGCCGCGGGGACGGTGACGGTGGTGCCCTCGATCGTCACCGGCAGCTCGCCGACGGCCAGCTTCTCCGCCTCCGCCGCCAGCCGCTCGGCGTCGGCCAGGGCGTACTGGGGCGGTACCGCCCGTCGGGGGACGGAAACCTGCAGCGGGAACTTCTGGCCCGCCCGCGACCGCAGTCCGGCCAGGACGTTGGCGGGGTCGATGCCCCGACCCGGCTTGCCCTCGACGGCGACGATGTGGCCGTCCTTGACGGTGATGTTCGGCTCCACCGGCGGTTCCCGGTGGGGGTCGCGTTCGGCCACCAGCTTGCGGACCGCGGCCTCGTCGACCACGAGGATCACCGGCGCCTTCCGGGAGACGACGAAACCCGTCGCCCAGTCCCACAGACGGGTCAGGGGGAAGCCCTGATGGCCGACCTTGAGGGCGGCGTCGGCGGTGGCGTTGGCGTCGACCGCTATGCCCAGCTCGGGTGCGGTCGCCCGGAACCCCCCGTCGGGCGCCTTGATCTCGACGTCGGCCGCCCGGTAGCGGTCGGCCAGGTCGGTGATTGCCGCCCCCACCTCCTGGCGGTTCATCCCCCCGATGCTGCGGTCGAGGAGGGCGACGTTGCGGGCCACCACCCCCTTGTGGGCCTGGCCGTCGAGCACCCACAGGACCACGACCACCCCCACCAGGGCCCCGAAGAGACCCAGTCCGACCAGGGCCCGATGGCGGAGGCCGGCGAAGCGGTCGGGATCTCGGGGGTCTCGGGGGGCTCGGGGGGCCCGGGGGGCCCGGGGGGCCGTCGGGGGCCGCCGCACCCGGGTCGTCACCGGCCCGGCCGTGATCGCGTCCCGAGCGGTGGACGGAGCGGCGGGGGCCTCGGTGACGGGCAGGACCTGGGTGGCGTCGGCACCGTCGGCTTCCTTCCGCCGCCACGGGGCGCGGGGCGGGAGCGTGCGCGGCGAGAACTGCCCCGCGTCCGGCGGACCGCCCACCTCGCTTCCGTCAGCCATCGACCCCCCAGGGTAGGAGATCGGCCCCCTCCCGCCGACCACATCCTGCGGGCGAACTACCTTGCAATGCGTGCCTCGCGCTCTCGTCACAGGAATAACCGGCCAGGACGGTCGGTACATGGCCCAGCTCCTGGTGTCCAAGGGCTACGAGGTCTTCGGCATGGTCCGGGGTCAGAACAACCCCAAGGTCGAGATGGTGCAGGAGGAGACCCCCGAGCTGGAGCTGGTCGACGGCGACCTCCAGGACCTGTCGTCGCTGATCGCGGTGGTCGAGGCGATTCAGCCGGACGAGGTCTACAACCTGGGTGCCATCAGCTTCGTGGCCCTGTCCTTCCGTCAGCCCGAGCTCACCGCCGACATCACCGGCCTGGGCGTGCTGCGCATGCTCGAGGCCATCCGGGTGGTGGGTGGCGCCGACAACCGCATCCGCTTCTACCAGGCGTCGTCGTCGGAGATGTTCGGCCAGGTGCGGGAGACCCCGCAGACGGAGATGACCCCGTTCCACCCCCGCTCGCCCTACGGGGTGGCCAAGGTGTTCGGCCACTACATCACCGTCAACTACCGGGAGGCGCACGGGCTCTACGCCTGCTCCGGCATCTGCTTCAACCACGAGAGTCCCCGGCGGGGCCTGGAGTTCGTCACCCGCAAGGTCACCAACGGGGTGGCCCGCATCAAGCTCGGCCTGCAGGACAAGATCTCGCTGGGCAACCTCGACTCGGCCCGGGACTGGGGCTTCGCCGGTGACTTCTGTGAGGCCATGTGGCTGATGCTCCAGCAGGACGAGGCCGAGGACTACGTCATCGCCACCGGCGAGACCCACACCATCCGCGACCTGCTCGACGCCGCCTTCGCCGCCGTCGGCATCGACGACTGGACCCCGCTGGTGGAGCAGGACCCGAGGTTCATGCGCCCGGCCGAGGTCGACATCCTCACCGGCGACGCGTCCAAGGCCCGCGACCGGCTGGGCTGGAAGCCCAAGGTCGCCTTCCCCGAACTGGTGGAGATGATGGTGGCCAACGACCTCGCCGTCGAGGCCTCCCGCCACGCCCACTGAGCAGACTCAGGTTGGGCACCCGTCAGGCCGGGCACCCGTCGGGTCGGGCACCGGCGCTCGTCAAGCCGAGTCGACCACCAGGCGGTAGCCGCGGGAGCGGGTGACCTCGATGGCGGCCGCGCACCGTCCCAGGCGGCGCCGCAGGCGGCCGATCACCACTTCGAGCAGGTGGGGGTCGACATCGGCTGAGCCCCAGATCTTCTCCAGCAGGGTGGCCCGGTCCACCACGACGCCGGGACGGACGGCGAGGGCCTCGAACACGGCCCGCTCCCGCCCCGACAGGGCGGCGGTGTCGCCGTCGGCGTACACGGCCGATCCCTGCACCACCAGCTCCAGGCCGCCGACGGTGAACGCCCGCCGCCGGGCGACCAGGTCGTCGCTGAGGGCCCGCACCAGGAGCCCCAGCCGGCCCACCTTGGGCTCCACCGGCACGCCGATGCCCTCGTCCCGGGCCGCCTGGGCGCAGACCGGGCCGACGCAGGCGGCGATGAGGCCGTGGTTGAAGGCGTGGCGGAGGTCGTCGGCCGCCTCCAGCTCGCCCGCGATCATGAACAGGTTGCGCACGGCCGGGGCGCTGGTGAAGGTGATGGCGTCGACCCGGCCGTTGAGGGCGCCGTCGACCAGGGTGAGGGCGGGCCGGGTGTCGGCCGGGTAGCGCCACCGGTACACGGGCACCCGCACCACGGTGGCGCCCGCCGCCTCCAGCGAGGCGATGAACTCGGGGCTCTCCATCCCGAACTCCTGGAGGGCCACCCGCCGGCCGTCGACCCCGTCGGCCACCAGCTTGGCCAGCACGTCGTCCATCTGCTCGGTCTCCGACCTGGCCCACACCGCCAAGCCGGCGGCCATCACCACGCCCGCGGCCTTGGGGCCACGGGCCAGGATGCAACCCTGGCCCAGGGCGGCCATCAGGCCGGGGCCCATTCCCCAGGACTGGGCCGTCTCCAGCCACGCCCGCACGCCGATGCCGGTGGTGACGACCACCATGTCGGGCGGGTTGTCGATGACGTCGACGGTCGCCTGCCGGAGGTCGTCGTCGTCGGCCAGGTAGAGCGTGTCCATGCACGGCCCGTGAACGACGGTGGCCCCGCGCCGACGGAGGAGCTCGGCCTGCTCCTCCCATCGCCGGTCGGCGGTGATGCCGACCACGAACCCCTCGAGCGGCCCCAGACACGTGATTGGGGTCATGGATGCATGATCCTCCATGCCCGTGAACGACCCGTGCGGCGGGGGTTCCGGTGTGGTGAACACATGCTGACGGGGTTCTGGACTCTTGACTGCCCCCGCCGGGCGCGTCACAGTGGCTCCGCCCGGGTTGCCGGCGCCTCGCCATCGCGCCGACGACGGCCTTTCGATCTCACGACCGAAGGCGGCTGCCATGGCCCACGACCTGCAGGTTCTCGACTTTCTCGGCCAGTTGGCCGACACCCTTTCCTCGACGCCCGACGACGGCCGGGGCGGAATGCTCTTCCACGTCGCCCCGGCCGACGACGGTCTCACCGTCGGCATGCTCGACCTCGAGGGCCAGGCGCCGGCCGAGTTCCTCCTGGGGACGGTCGCGCCCGATGCATGGATCGCCCTGGGCCTGGCCGCCCACGGCTGGGCCCGTTCCCTCGACGATTCCGGCGACCCTCGCGACCGGCGGCGCACGTCGTCGGCGGTGATCGTCCACCGCTCGGGCCAGGTGGTGTCCCGGCTGCGGGTGGGCGACGAGGTCATCCACGAGCCGCCCGCCTACGGCCTCACCCTCGACGGCCTCCAGCGCGCCCTCGGCCTGCCGACGGCACCGCCCCTCGTCACGACCGGCGAGCTCTTCGCCCGGCTGTGGCTGGAGAACGTGGTCGTGGCGGCGGAGGCACGGGCGGGCTCGATCACCTGGGCCGAGGCCCGAGCCCTCCATCCGGCGGTGCAGCTGCTGGCCGATGAGGAGCCGGTCGAGGGGGGCGACGACCCCGTCGCCGCCGGGAAGGCGATGGCCCGGGTCTTCGACTGGGAGAACCTGCGCTGGCAGGCGGTCGAGGGCCTGTGGCAGGCGGCGTGTCTCACTCCCACGGATGCGGCGTGGTGCGACGCCGGCGCCTTCTCCCGCTGGGTCATGGACCGTCGTCCGGGGATCGACCGGCTGCTGGCCGACGTGAGGCGCACCGCCGGCTCCGGCGTCGCCCGCCGGTGCACCTCGGTCCTCCACCACCTCGGCGTCCTCCGCCGCTCGGCGGCCTGAGTAGGAGATGCGTAGGCATGGCGTATGATGTTCGTATGCAGGAAAAGGTCCGTCTCACCGCCTCGGTTGATCCGGAGAACCTGGCCGCGGCCCGGGAGGCGGTCGCCGCCGGCCGGGCCGACAGCGTTAGCGCCTGGGTGAACGAGGCCATGCGCCGGCAGGCGGAGCTCGAGTCCAAGCTCGCGGTGTGGGAGCGGTTCTTCGCCGCCTACGAGGCCGAGCACGGAGTGATCACCGAGGAAGAAATGCGCGACGCCCGCCGGTGGGCCCGGGAGCGCGCCGTCGTGGTGCGGGGTACCCGGGAGTCATGACATTGGTCCTCGACGCCGGGGCATTGGTCGCGATCGAGCGGGCCCACCCCAAGGTGCTCGGCCTTCTCAAGGGTGAGCTCGCCGCCGGGCGGCCACCACTCACCCACGGCGGAGTCGTCGGGCAGGTGTGGCGGGGGGGCAGGGACCGCCAGGCGGTGCTCGCCATCGTCCTGGCCGGCGTCGACGTGGCGCCGCTCGACGACCGTCTCGGCCGGCGGGCCGGAGTCCTCCTCGGACGGGCGGGTGGG
>JAXDMK010000142.1:0-4527 GCA_034666105.1 Actinomycetota bacterium
GTTGGCTTGGCGCAGGGGGATGAGGGCCTGGGACAGGTTCTTGAGCACCTCGGCGTTGACGGCGGCGTTCTCCGCCGCGATCTGGGGGCCGGTGATGGTGACGGTGGCCGCCGCGGGCATGGTGCGCTCGTGCGGGGTGCCGGCGGCGATGGTGACCTCGGCCGGGATGCGCCCGGCCTCGACGGCCTGGTCGACGCTGTGGCGCAGCAGCTCGGTGACGTAGGCCAGCCAGAGGTTCTGCACGCCCCCGACGCGCCGGCGGACGGGCTCGGCCATGGAGATCGAGGTGGCGCGGTTGGCGTGCTCGGGCTCGGCCAGCCAGGTCTTGGCCAGGCCGGTGCCGGCGGCCACGTTGGTCAACAGTGCGCCGGAGGTGGTCTTGTCCTCCTCGGCCTTCACGTCGGCCGACATGGGGAGCATCTCCACCTTGTCGTTGGTGACCTCGACCGTGCCCGAGCGGGGCATGGGGACGTTGTTGCCCTTGCCGCCGTGGTCGGCGACGTACTTGGCCACGTCGGCGGCGGTGCCGGCGATCTTGACCTGGTAGGCGATGTAGCGCATGAGCGCGGTGCGGTCGACCAGGTTGGCGAGCACGGTGTCGTAGGAGTCGAGCCAGTCGAGGACGGGTCCGAGGAACGGGTAGCCCCGGCGGTCGGTGAGGGTGGCCCGGAACGACGGCCACCAGTGCAGCTGGCCGGTGCGGCGGCCGGTGATGTCGTCGGGGGTGATGACGGTGCGGGTGGTCTCGTCGGCGAGGCCCTGGCGGATGTGCAGGCCGGAGGGGCGCAGCGGGTTGCCGTCGAGGAGGTCGACGCCGAGGACGCGGGCGGTGTCGACCACCGACAGGCGCACGACGCCGGAGATGGGGCCGACCATGGCTTCGATGGCCTGCTCGCCGTTCAGGAGGTGGTCGCGCAGCCACAGATCCTGGCTGCGGGAGAGGTTGTTGGCCGGGTCGTCCCAGAAGCCCTGGGCGACGTCGCGGGTGGCGGGGTCGGGGCTCTGCACGGTGAGGCCGCTGTCGCCGACGCAGAAGGCGGTGTAGGTGTCGATGATGGCCCGGGCCATGGGGTTGACCCGGTAGCCGGCGACGGAGAACGCCCGGGCCTTCTCCAGGGTCCAGCGGGGAACCTCGCGGCCGCCGCCGCCGGCGGACTGGAAGCCGTAGTCGCCGTCGACGGGGTCGTAGCCGAGACCTCCGACGGCGCCGGAGAGGGCCAGCTGGTCGGAGGTGGCCTCCGTGACTCGCCGGGGCCGCAGCCAGGACACGCTCAGGCCGCCCGGAACAGGCCGAGGGCGGCCAGGAGGAGCCCGAGGAGGCCCACGCCCCACCACAGGCCGGCCAGGGCCACGACGGCGGCCACCAGCAGGAGGCCGCCGGCGCCGACCATGGCGTCGCTGGCGTCGGCCCGGGCCGCTCGGGGGGAGCCGGGCACCGGGGGACGGTCAGACACCCCGGAAGGCCTCCACCATGTCGGCCTGGGCCTGGTCGGGGTCGGGGGAGGCGGTGATGTGGGCCCGGGCGACGCTGACGGGGCCGTGCTCCCGGAGGCGGGCGACGAAGGCGTCGAGGTCGGAGTTGATCCTGTCGACGTCGGCGGGGTCGGTGTCGACGGCGAGGTCGAGAACGATGCGGACCATGGAGGCCTCCTCGGGCAAGATGCGGGGGTGACGGTTCGGTGCTCGAAGTGCGGGGTGGAAGCGGCCAGCAGGGCGTGGTGGTCGCGTTCCGTGTACGGCGACGGCCGCGAGGACGAGTGGCTGTGCCCCAGGCACACCCGGTGGCAATGGCGGGTGCGGCGCATCGCCTGGCGGGCGTGGCGCTGGATCCGCCGCGATCAGATGTTGAGCGGCTGGCGCTGGTAGATGGTGCGGTCCTCGGTGGGGGAGGACGGGCCCCACGCCGGCGGCTCGTCGGGGCCCTCGGCGATCACGTCGGCCCGGGCCTCGTAGGCGAGCACTGCGGCCTTGGCCGCGGTGATCTGGTCGGCGGGGGAGTCGGTGCGGGCGGTGATGAGCGTCCCGGTGGTGGTGGTCTTGCGCCGGGCCCGCTCGACGTGGCGGGTGAGGACCGGGTCGTCGTCGTGGTGGAGCAGGTGGGCGCCGACGGCGGTGCGGAAGCGGTCGACGGCGGCGCCCATGGCCAGGGGGCGGTGGGTGCCGAAGCTGACGACGCACTCGCCGTAGGCCAGGGCCCAGGCGTCGAAGCTGTCGCCCCACTCCCGGGGGTCGACGTAGAAGCGCCGGACGATGTAGCCGGCCATGATGGCGTCGACCTGGGCGGTGACCTCGGCCCGGGAGACCATCTCGTGGTCGGTCTCCCATGTGGCGACGGTGAAGATCTCGCCGCTGTCGACCCGGCAGCCGATGAGGGCGGCGCCGGAGTAGGCCAGGCCGACGAAGCCGGCGGTGATGGCCTCCTGGGGCTCGGGGGCGACGGGGCGGGCCTGGGCCTTCCAGATCTTGGGGTCGACCCAGGCGTCGGAGCGCACCGTCTCGTCGTTCAGGTAGAAGCGGTAGGCGTCGTCGACGGTGGTGTCGGGATCGGCGATGTCGGCCATGAGCCGGCCGATGTCGACCCAGCCGCCCTTGCCGGTGCCGGAGTCGCCGTAGACGTAGGTGAGGCCCCGCCGCAGCTCGCGCTTGTTGGTGAGGCTGACCCGCTTCGGGTTCTTGCGGTGGTCGAACAGGACGCCGGGGGAGCGGGCCTTGCCGGCGTCCGCGGTCTTCTCGGCCACCGACTCCTGGCCGGGGACCCAGGCGTTGGTGGACTCGAAGGTGAGCCCGCCCATCTTGGCGGTGTTGCGGCGCAGGACGGCGGCGAGCTCGGGGCCGTGGTTGGACGGGATCCACAGATGCGTCTCGTCGAGGACGGCGAACGTGACCCGCTGGCCCTCACGGGTCCCGGCTGAGGAGGTGACGGGCTCGATGACCTCGCCGTGGGGGATGCCGATGCGGGTGATGCCGACGTCGAGGCCGTAGCGGGCCACGATCGGGGCCGGCTCGCCGTCGGGATCGGTCGCCCCCAGCATCCCGAGGATGGCCTTGAAGGTGTTGTCGGTCTGGTCGACGCTGACGGCGGCGATCTGGACCCAAGGGGTGTCGACCTGGCGGCCGGCGGGCTCGCCGGCGTCGTCCCAGTGATCGAAGCGGACGGGGCCGCACGCCTCGGCCAGGGCGAGGGCGCCGAGGAGGGGGGACTTGCCCCAACCCTTGGATCGGACGAGGGCGGCGCGGCGGTAGTGCGGGGCGCCGGTGGTCGGGTGGATCCGGTAGAAGCGGACGACGATGCCGACCTGCTCGTCGGTGAGCACGAGGGGCTCGCCGGCGTGGGGGCCGTCGGGGACGAGGAGGTTGTCGGTGATCCAGTCGGAGACGGCCCACCCGAGGCTGGGAAACTCGCCCCGGTAGCTAGCCCCTCGCCAGGGCACGGCGCTGCAGCTTCCTGCGGCTCCGTGGCGATAAGGCCCGCACCAGCGCTTGGCGGTGTGCCTCCCGCACTTCCTTCGGGGCGTCCAGCGGCGGAGCGGGCGGCGGAACCCAGCCCATCAGGCTGCGCCTCCGTCGATGACCTTCATGCGGGAGCGCTTGGCCGTGGAGGTCCTCGGCTTGGCCTCGGCCGGGGCCTCGGCCGCTTCTATCTTCCAGTGCAGGGCGGTGAAGCCCTTCGCCGAGAGACCTAGGCGGTCGTCCAGCTCGCGGGCCTCGCGGTCGAGGACCGTCTTGCCTGCCGCCATGCGGTGGAGCGTCCGCACGAGCCACTCCAACTCATCGGTGCGCTGGTCGGGCTCGATGTCGAGCAGCTCGGCGACGTCGAGGACGGGGGCGTCGTGCAGGGCGAGGAGCTGGTCTTCGAGGCTGGCCCGCTGGGCGGCGAAGACGAGTTGGCCGGGAGACCAGGCAGCGGCCTCGGGGAGCTTCCACGCCCAGTCCCACCAGGCCAGGCCGGCGGCACCGAGGGGGGCACGCCAGGCGGGCGGCTTGGGCACCGGGCCCGGCCGGCCGCCGGCGGGGAGCGATGTCGTGGTGAAGTTGGGCTTGTTGCGGCGGAGTCGGTTCGGGTCGGACAGCGGACCTGACACGGCGACCTCCTAACCCGTACAGGGCCGTTTCGGTAACCCGTACACGTTCCGAGGGCCGGTTGAGCAACGCTCACGGGGATTTTCGGTGCGGACTTTCCTGGCGGTCAGGCCGTGGGCTTGGCGTGGCCCCACCCGCCGTCGACGGCCGCCGTCTTGCGGCTGTGGCAGGGGTGGCAGCGGGGCTGGAGGTACTGCCAGTCGTCGGGGTCGTCGACGCCCTGGGCGAGCAGGTCGCGGCGGCTGGTCGGGGCGTGGTCGGCGTCGGTGGACGGGGCGCCGCAGTCGACGCAGGTGCGGTGGGCGGCGATGAACGGGTCGCGCACGGCACGCCAGCGGGCGCCGTAGCCCTGCTCGGTGATGGTGGGGCGGGGTGGTGAGCCCGGGCCGTGGGCCCTGTCCTTGCAGCGGCCGGCGCAGCAGGAGCGGCCGCAGCGGCCTCTGCCGT
>JAXDMK010000143.1:0-67981 GCA_034666105.1 Actinomycetota bacterium
CCGACTGGCCGTTGGTACCAGAAGATCTGCGACGGAGCGTCCGTCGAGGTGAACGGCAGCTTCGCCGTCCCCGAAAGCGCTCCGGTCGATCCAGCGGACCTGGCTCAGCAGGCCCGCCAGTCAGTCGCGATTCCCGTTCCTCCGTTGGCGACGAGTCCGCCCGCTGATCGCAAGCTCTACACGCGGGTGCCCACCTGGTTGTGGGTCGATGCGGATTGGTGGCGCGGGTACTCGGCCACCGCCGACGCCGGCGGCGTCTCGTCGACCGTGCTGGCCCGACCGGTACGGGCCGTGTGGACGATGGGTGACGGTGGTCAGGCCGTCTGCGAAGGGCCGGGAACCGAGTGGCGCCCCGGCATGGCCGAGGAGCAGAGCACCTGCTCCTACGTCTACAAGAACTCCTCGGCTGGCCAGCGTGGCGACACGTTCGAGATGACCGTCGAGGTGGAGTTCGAGGTGTCGTGGACGTCGAGCATCGGCCCGGGCGGGAGCCTGGCTCGAATCACGAGGTCGGCGTCACAGGCGGTGCAGGTGGGCGAGATCCAGGCGGTCGAGACGCAGTAGCGAGGAGGAGACATGGCTACATCGCTCGAACAGCGACGAGTGCAAGGGAACGGCTCGGCGCCGGGCGCGTCGCCCCTGCGAGTTGAGCCGCCGGCCGGACGTCGGGCTCGCGTGCCCGAGTTGGTTGTGGGCGTCGCCCTCATGGTCGGCTTCGCCCTCGCCGCCGTGCTCTGGCACATGAGCTCCACCGACAGACAGGCGGCGCTCGCGCTGGCTCGGCCCGTGTCGCGGGGCCACGTGATCGAGGCCTCGGACCTCCGGGTGGTCTATCTGGCGAGCGACGACCCGATCGCCCATCTCGGCCGAACCGACGCCGGTTCGGTGACGGGCCGCGTGGCCCTCACGGACCTGCCCGTCGGGACCCTGCTCACCGCCAGTAGCGTCGCTCCGAGAGTCACGATCGCAGCGGACGAAGGCGTCGTCGGCTTGGCTCTGGAGCCGGGGCAGGTCCCGGCCACCGAGCTGCTCCCCGGCGATCTCGTAAACGTGATCGCCGGTCCGGCCGAGGGCGCCGGTGCGGCCGAGAGCTTCGGCGGACAGACGTCGGTGCTGGCCTCCCGGGCCGCCGTCTACGCCGTCGATGATCTCGGCACCCAAGGACGGAGGGTCGTGTCGATCAAGCTCCCCGAGGCCGACGCCAACCGGGTGGCCGCAGCCGCCGAGCGCGGTCCGGTGCGCCTCGTCCTGGTGGGCCAATGACGGCCATCGCCGTCGGGTCCGTCCGCTCGGGCGGCGCCACGACCGTAGCCATGACCCTCGCCGCCGTCCTCGAGGACGCGGTGCTGGTGGAAGCCGACGCCGACGGAGGCGTGCTCGCCCTGCGCTACGGGCTCAGCCGGGAACCCGGCCTGGTCAGCCTTGCCGCGTCGCGCCAGCCACCCGGTGACGTCGTGCTGGACCATGCCCAACGACTTCCAGGCGGCATGGCCGTCGTGGTGGGCCCGGAGTCACCCGAGCGTGCCACCCAGCTCCTGCGCTCTGCCGGCCACCGCATCACCGACCTTCTCGCCGGCCCCTGCCCGGTTGACCTGGTGGTCGACCTGGGACGCCTGAGTCCGTCGGGCCCGGGGACCACTCTCGCCGCAGCCGCGCCGTTGGCGCTCGTCGTCGCCCGTCCCCACGCCGAAGAGCTCATCGCCGCTGCCGAGCGCCTCGCCTCCCTCGGCGACGGCGCTGCGCTGGTTCTCGTCGGTTCCGGCCCGTACTCCGCCGGCGACGTCACCACCCAACTCGGGTGCCGCGTCATTGGCACTGTCGCCGACGATTCTCGCGGGGCGCGGGCCTTGGCCGAAGGCGGCTCGTTCCGGGCGCTGGCCCGTTCCGCCCTCGTCCGATCGGTTCGCACCCTGGCCGCCAGCCTTCCTCTATTGAATAGTCCGAGCAGGCACCGGATGGAGCGCGCCGAGGCGCGGCCATGACGGTTCTCGACCGCCCGCCGCGGTGGTTCGCCGATCCGGCCGCAAGCCGGGTACCGCTGAGGTTGGTGGGTCGGGTTCACTCCGCCGTCGGTGAGGCCCTGACCCAGCGCCACTCGGCCGACGAGGAGGCGCGCCGGGCCCGCCTGAGTCCCGAGGACGAGCGAGCGCTGTCGCACAAGCTGATCTGCGACGAGCTGGAACGCCTGGCCGGCGAAGCGATATCGGAGGGCCGGCGACCGCTGAGCGACGAGGACGAGGAGGAGCTGACGGCGGCGGTCCTCGACCGCCTCCACGGGCTCGGTCGGCTCCAGCCTCTGCTCGACGACCCCGAGATCCGCGACATCCACATCCCGGGCGCAGCCCGCACCTGGCTGCAGATGCGTGACGGCTCCAAGCTCCGCGGCCCTGCCATCGCCGAGACGGCCGAGGAGGTCGTCGAGCTGATCGCCACCGCCGCCCGCCGGGTCGGTCGCAGCGAGCGGCGATGGGACCATGCTCACCCCGAGCTGAACCTGCGGCTTCCCAACGGTGACCGGCTGCACGCTCTGATGGCCGTCACCGGCCGGCCGACGGTCACCATCCGCCGTCACGACTTCGCCATTCACCGGGTGCATCAGCTGGTCGACCTGGGGCTGGTCGACGTCGCCATGGGCGCCTTCCTCTCGGCGGCGGTGCGGGCCCGGCTCAACCTGATCGTGGCCGGCGGCACCGGTACCGGCAAGACCACCACCCTGCGCTGTCTGATCAACGAGATCCCCCCAATCGAGCGCCTCCTCACGATCGAGGACTCGCTCGAGATCGGGCTCGAGCACTTCATCGACCTCCACCCGGATCACGAGACGATCGAGGCCCGGGAGGCAAATTCTGAGGGCGTCGGGGAGTTCAGCCTGGCCGACGGGGTGCGGGCCGGACTGCGCATGGACCCCGACCGAGTCATCGTGGGCGAGGTCCGGGGTGCCGAGGTCCTGCCCATGCTCCTCGCCATGAGCCAGGGCAACGACGGCTCGATGTGCTCGATCCACGCCGACTCATCCAAGGGTGTGTTCAGCCGGCTGGCCATGTACGCGGCCATGACCAGGGAACGCCTCGATCCGGACGTGACCAACCTGCTGGTGGCCAACGCCGTCGACGTCATCGTCCACCTGGCCTGGATCGGCGGCACGCGACGGGTTACCAGTGTCCGTGAGATCACCGGCATCGCCGACTCCGGTCTGGTCGCCTCCAACGAGATCTGGAAGCCCGGCCCGGAGGGGCACGGCGTACCGAGTGTGCCACCCCAGCACGCGACCCTCGATCGGCTGTGCGCCGCCGGGTTCAACGCTTCCCTTCTCCAGGCTCCCCAGGAGTGGCGCCGATGACCACCGTGATGATGGCCGCGCTCGGCGGGATGGTCGGTGTCGGTGCCTTCCTGATCTTCGCCGGACTGTCCGGCCGCCGGGTGTTCGCCGCCGGTCAAACCGGTCGTGCCGGGCGCTTGGTGGACAGCCTCGTCCCCGCTCGGGCCGCCGCAGCCGTCGCCGCCGGCGCAGGTGTCCTTGTGCTGACCGGATGGCCGGTCGGAGCGTTGTTGGCGGCGGCGGGGGTTGTCGCCGGTCCCCGCCTGCTCGGCGGTCGGAGCAGCCGCGAGGCATCCATCGCCCGCACCGAGGCCATCGCTGCGTGGACAGAGATGGTGCGCGACTCCATGGCCGCCGCCTCGGGCCTGGAGGAGGCCATCCTGGCCACGGCGACCGTGGCGCCTCCGGCCATCCGGCCCGAGGTCGCCACTCTCGTGCGCCGACTCGAACACCAGAGCCTGTCCGATGCGTTGGCCGCCTTCGGGGACGACGTATCCCACCCGTCCGCCGACCTCGTCGTGGCCGCTCTGAGCATCGCGGCGCGCATGGAGGCCAGCGACATGACCGGCCTGCTCTCGCGGCTGGCCGAGGCCATTCGTGGGGAGGCCCGCATGCGCATCCGGGTCGAGGTCGGGCGCACCCGGGTGCGGACGGCCACGAAGGTGATCGTTGGCGTGGTCGGCGCCACCATCGGCCTGCTCACGGTGCTGAACCGGTCCTACCTGGTCGCCTACGACTCGCCGGGCGGGCAGATCGTGCTGCTCTTCGTCGGGGCCATCTTCGCCGCCGGTGGATGGATGCTCCTCCACATGTCCGAGCTCGAGATGCCCGAGCGGTTCTCGGCCCGATCCGCCAGCGACCGAAGGATGAGCCGGTGATCCCTCTCGTCATCCTCGCCGCCGGAGCTGGAGCCGGGTGCTGGCTGGTCGTTCGAGCACTCTCGCCTCGGCCGATGCCCCTCGACCAGCTCGTCGGCCAGCTCAACCGTCCCGGCTTGGCCGCAACCTCGTCCGCGCCGGGGCGTGAAGCGATCGGCGACCGGGCCGGGCGTCTCGCGGTCCGCCTGTTGACCGGATCGAGGCCCGAGAGCGACAAGCAGCGCCAACTCCTTCGGCTCACCGGGCGCACGCCCGAACGTCACGCCCTCGACAAGATCATCGGCAGCGCCGGTGGCGCCGCCGCGACCGCGATGGCGAGCGCCGGGCTCATGGTCGTGGGCATCGCCCCGCCCCCCGCTGTACTTCTCGTCCTCACCGTGGCCGTGGCCGTCGGCGGCTTCTTTCTGCCCGACGCTTTGCTCCGAGACGAGGCCGAGCGACGGCGACGTGCCTTCCGCCACGCCCTGTCCAGCTACCTCGACCTGGTCAACGTCATCCTCGCCGCCGGTGGCGGCATCGAGACGTCCCTGCACGCCGCGGCCGAGGCCGGCGACGGCTGGGCCTTTGCTGCCATCCGCCAGGCCCTCGACCGCTCCCGGCTGACCAACCGCACCCCGTGGGACACCTTCGGCCAGCTCGGCGACGAGCTGGGGGTCGACGAGCTACGGGAGCTGGCGGCCAGCGTGGCTCTCGCCGGATCTCAGGGTGCGCGCATCCGCCAGTCGCTGGCAGCCAAGGCCGACAGTCTCCGGGGCCACCAGGTGGCCGAGACCGAGGCGGCGGCGGAGGCGGCGACCGAGCGGATGACAATCCCGGTGGCGGTCCTGCTCTTCGGCTTCCTCGTCTTCGTCGCCTATCCCGCGATCCAGCAGATCACCAGCGTGTCGTCGAGCCCCCTGCCCCATTGACCACCTGAGACCGAAAGAAGGACCGATGCGAACCGTCGAACTTGCCCGTTGCGTCTGGACCTACCTCCTGGCGCTCTTCGACATCGACCCCGACCGGGAGGACGGGATGACCACCACCGAGATCGCCGTTGCCACGTTCCTTCTGGTGGGCGCAGCCATCGTCGTGATGGGGATCATCTACACCGCGGCCAAGAACAACGCCAACAACATCCCCGAGCCGAGCGCTCCCGCGTCGTCGTGAGGCGGTGCCGGGGCGAGGCGGGGCTCACCGCCACCCAGCTCGCCGTGGTCATGCCGGCGCTGCTGTTCTGGATCATGCTCATCGTCCAGTACGGGCTGTGGTTCCACGCCAAGCAGGTGGCTGCCGCGGCGGCGGCGGAGGCCGTCGACGTCGCCCAGGTGCCAACGAACTCCGTTGCCAGCGCCGAGCAGGCGGCGAGGTCGTTCCTCGCCCAGTCAGGCAACCTCGCCCACATCACCGTCGCCGTGACTCCCACCGCTGATCTCGTCAGCGTGCGGGTGAGCGGCGAGGCACCGCAGCTCGTCCCCGGCTTCAGATGGACTGTCACCTCAGTGGCCGAGGCGCCGATGGAGCGCTTCATCCCCCAGCCCGAGCGATGACGCATCGCCAGCGCGGCCAGGGCCAGCGAGGATCGGTCGCCGTCGAGATGGCGGTCCTCGCCCCGGCGTTGGTGTTCCTGCTCCTGCTCGTGGTCTTCGCCGGTCGGATCTCACAGGCCGACGGCGACGTCCGCCGGGCGGCGTCCGCCGCCGCTCGGGCGGCCTCGCTACGCCAGGACCTGCTCGACGCGGTCGCCGCCGCTCGCCAGTCGGCGGCGGCCAACCTCAGCGCCAGCGGTGTCGGTTGCAGCCGACTCGACACCGAGGTCGACACGTCCCGCTTCCTGGCCGGCGGCACCGTCGCCGTCACCGTGAGATGCACGGCCTCGATGGCCGACGTGAGTCTGCTCGGCGTGCCAGGGCACCGGACGTTCACCGCCCGGTCCGTCGAAGTCATCGATCGGTATCGAGGTGGCGCCCAGTGACCTTCACCGCCCGAGGCGAGGGCGGAAGTGTGAGCGCATTCGTGGCGGTGGTGGCCGTCGGCCTGGTCATGGTGGCGGGCATCGCATACGACGGCGGCCAGATCGTCGCCGCTCAGGCCACCGCCCGTGACCTCGCTGGCAGCGCCGCCCGCGCCGGCGCCCAGGAGGTCGATCTCGACCGCCTCCGATCCACCGGCGACGCCACCCTCGACCCGGACCGGGCGGCCGCTGCGGCGCAGGCGTACCTCGCCCAGGCCGGCTTCACCGGGACTATGCGCGTGAGCGGGCCGTCCATCACCGTGACCGTCAGCGTCCGCCAACCGATGCGCATCCTGCCGGTGCCCGATCGCACGGTGACGGCCACCGACACCGCTACCGCCTTGAACGAGGAGGCGACCGGTCCATGAGCCGGCCCGCCAACGACATGACGAAGGGCCTGGCCGCGGTGGTCGGACTGCTCGTGCTCATCCTCGCCGCGCCTTTGGCCCTGGCCCACTTCGTCGGTTGGCCGTTGCCGACGAGCGTCCCGGGCCTGGACGAGGTCACCGCCGCGACCCGAGGTGGGATCGACGACCTCGTGGTGGTCAAGATCCTCGCTCTACTGGCCTGGCTGTGTTGGGCACAGATCGCTGTGGCTGCCGTTGCGGAGGTGACGGCGGTTGCTCGAGGGCATGCCGCTCGCCGGGCGCCGGTGCTGGCCGGGGTGCAACTCGGTGTCGGTCGTCTGGTGGCGACGGCCGCCCTCGTCCTCGCCACCTGGAGTACTCAGCGCGTGCCCGCCGTGCCTCTGTCTGCCACCCGGCTGGCTGTGCTGGTCGACGAATCCCCGCGAGTGCGGGTGGCGCCCGTTTCGGCTCGGCTTCCCACGACCCGGCTGGTTGTCGCCGGTCGGGAGGTATCGCAGCCTGCCGAGCCAGGCCGTTCCTACGTCGTCAAGAAGAACGACAGTTGGTGGGCAGTTGCCGAGAGGACACTCGGAGACGGCCAGCGGTGGAAGGAGCTTCGACAGTCCAACCTCGGTCGGAGGATGCCGGACGGGTCGATGATCACCGAGGAGTCGGAGCTGCTTCGTCCTGGCTGGGAACTCCTGGTGCCCGAGGAACATGCGGGTACGCCACGGGGGGTCCCGAACGGGGCCCTCGACGAGGTCGAGGTCCGTCCCGGCGACAACCTGTGGGTGATGGCCGAGCGGCACCTTCAGGACTCCACAGGCGCCGCCAACGAGGACGAGATCCGCTCCCATTGGGAGACCGTCATCGAGCTGAACCGCGACCGCTTCGCCGACCCGACCAACCCGAGCCGCATCTACACCGGCCAGCAGATCCGGATGCCATCGGTGGGCCAGGCTGCGGTTCCCCGGCCACCTGGCGGCGCGCCGGCGGCCCCTGTGGAAACAGCTCCCTCGGTCCCCGATCCAGCGGCGTTGCCCGCCCCTCCGGACTCTGGGCCGGTGACGACGACCTCTCCCACGAGCACGGTGGCGAGTCCGGTGCCGAACGGGCTATCTCCTTCCACCCGCGCCCCGACCCCACCTCCGAAGTCAACTCCGGCGGGATCCGCGTCGTCCGACCGCAGAACGGGTATTCCGGCGGAAGTGTTGGGAACGGCCAGCACCGCGCTGGCGGTTGGGCTCGCCGTGGCCGTCATCCGCCGCCGTCGCCGCCGCCAACTACAGCTCCCTGCGGGTGTCCAGCCTCCAACCCCGCCTCCCTCGCTCGACGATCTGCGCACTGCGATTGTGCTGGACGGCGATACGGACCAGTTCGCCCGGCTGCACCGCGCTCTGCGAGACATCGCCTACGCGTTGGGCAAACGGCGGACCAGCGCCCGACCTCGGTTGATTGAGGTGACCGACAGGCGAATCGAGGTTCTCTTCTCCAAGGCGGTCCGGTCGGCACCGGCGCCCTGGCGCGCCGAGGCGTCGGGCCTTTCATGGGAGCTCCAGGGTGAGCCGATCGACAGGGACGACGATGGCGTCGCGCCGAACCCCGCCCTGGTGAGCATCGGCCGCCCTGACTCGGGCAGCGAGCTCTACCTCGACCTCGAAGCGGAGGGAGTGGTCTCGCTGGTGGGCCCGGCCGATGCCGTCGCCGACGTTGCCCGCTCCTGGATCTTGGAACTGGCCACGTCGCCGATGGCTAGCGGAACGTCCGTCCTGGTCGTCGGCAAGTCGCTAGCTCCGGCGAGCGAGACGTCAGACCGTGTGTCCAACGTCGCGTCGTGGGACGAAGCCGAGACCAACGCCCTGGCGTGGTGTGAACAGTCCTCGGCGGTCCTGAAGGCAAACCGGTGGGCGACGCCGGCGACCGGTCGTCTACGAGCGGCCCGGGCGGACGACCTCGCGCCGTTCGTCGTGTTCGCAGAGGGCGTCCCGGCGGAACGGCTGATGACGCTTGCCGCCGCCATCCTCGACCAGCAGGCGTCGGTCGTCCTAGTGGCTGTCGGCAGCCAGGTCGAGGGTGCATTGCGGATGGAGGTCGCTGACGGCGAGCTGGGGATCCCCAGTCTCGGCTTGACCTGCCAGGCGCAAGCCATTCCTCATGCTGTCGCTGAGCAGGTCGACGAGCTCCTCGATGACGCATCCCGAATGCCAGCCCAACTCAGCCTGCTGCCGCAGCCGGCCCCAACTCCGCCAGTGGTGCTCGGTTCCGCAACCGACGAGTATCGCGACCCGCCGTTCGAGATTCTCGTCCGTCTCCTCGGTGACATCTCCGTAGTCGGGGCGTCCAGGAGCCTCAAACCCAAACAGGTGGCCGTGTTGGCCTACATCGCTCTCCACGCCCCGGTCGCGGCCGATCGCGTCGAAGATGCTGTGTGGGTCACGCCAACCGCCTCGCGCAGGAAACGCCTAGCCAACACCGTCTCCGAGACGCGGAACATCCTTGGCGCCGGCAACCTCCCGATCGCGGTGGACGGTCGGTACCGCGTCGGACCCGGTGTCGTCACCGATCTCGATCTGTTCGAACGCCGCCTGGAATACGCCGCGCAGCAGGACGAGCTGACCGCCGCAGTGACCCTCCGGGGGGCCCTCGAACTGGTCGACGGGCCGGTCTTCACCTATCGCAACGTTGACCGGATGTCCTACGTCTGGGTCGATGTAGACAACTGGATCAGCACCTGGGAGCTCCGGGTCACAGACGCTGCCGAGGATCTGGTTCAGCGCTACCTCGATCTTGGAGATCCCGACAACGCCGTGTGGGCAGCGCGACGCGGGCTGAATACCTGCCAGACGCACGCCCGCCTCACCCAACTACTCGCCCAGGCCCACCTCGCCGGCGGTGACAGGATGGCGGCCGAGAGGGTGCTCCAGAGCCACCGCGCCGCCCTCGACAAGCTGGAGCTAGACGATGACGCTGACGACCTCGGTGGTTCCCGCTTCGAAGCTTCTCAGGATCAAGCCGTCGCTACTTGAGTCCGACCGGTCCCCACGATTGCTGCTATGGCTCCCGACTCGCAGATCTCGTCTCTGACAAACAGACTCGTGGAGCACTCGCCGGTCCACATGGTGCGGACTTCGGCACGACGTGAATAATGCGCGAGACGCTTGCGGCCGACGGCTCTGCCTGCGCCGGCCAAGGCTTCGCGGCGTCACTCCGTAAGACGCGATGGGGGTTCCGTGGGAGAACCTGATACCCGCCGCCGGCCGAGTGGGCGGCGCGGGATCCCGGAGACGATTTCGGGACCCCGCGCCCACCCAGTCGGCGGCGGTGAATGAATCAATCGGCGATAGGGCGTGCGGGGCGGCGCAACGTGACGGCGACGAGCAACAACCCGGCAAGCACAGACCACATGGCGATCGCGAAGAGGTGACTGGTGTTCGATCCCGTCAGAGCCAGGTTTCCGCTTACCGGATTTGCCACGCCCGCTCGTTCGATCCCCACAGTGCGTGCGCCACCTCCACCCGACGCTGTCGAGTGGTCGACGGCGGTGGCACAGCCCGAACTCACCGACCCATTAGCCGCAAATGAGCCACCGCAGCCTGTCTCGATCGTCTCAAACGGGGTGGCGGTAAGAGGCGTCTCTCCGCCAGTCGCCGGGGGCTGTGTCGCCGGGGGCTGTGTGGCCGGAGGCTGTGTGGCCGGTGGCTGGGTGGCCGGAGGTTGGGTGGCCGGAGGCTGTGTCGTGAGGGTCTCGCAGGGAAGCCCCGACGAAGCAGCACAGATTGGGGAGGAGCTTGAGGCGACCGTGCCGACCTGGCCCTCCGCTACGCCGGCCAGAAACATCATCGTTACGACTCCGACTACGACCGCCAACAGCGATCGCATCTGCCTACTCTCCAAGCCCATCGAAACCCCCGGCGTGAGTTGTGGATGGCGCGAACTGTGGAAAGGCTGGGGAGATCTTCGAAACCGGGACCACCGAAGCCGCCCTTTCCCGACATCCATGATTGGTCGGCGCAATCTACCATGTGGGTAGCGAAGTCGCAGGGTCTCATCGAGACCGGGATGGCCCCTTGGGGAATCTCGAACCTACGGCGAACTCAATGATGCAATCACAGCCTCGGCTGCCACAAGAAACCCCTCGAAGTCACTTACCGGCGCTTCGACCATCGCAAACAGATGTCGTCCCTGATAGGTCCAAACATAAATGCGCTGCATATTACCGCTGAATGCCAGAATATTTATTGATTCGGGAGCCCTAAAAAGCAGAGTACAGGCAATCGGGCACTGCGAATGGTCATACCCGCTTTCGACCGTGAAATCCATTCGTACTGCTGGGCCGATGCGAGTCTGCACGTTGGTAACGCCCGAGACGGCCAGCCTGGGATGGCGTTCCAGCCAGCCGCTGAGGTCGTCTGGCGGGAATTCGATGCTGGCATCAGCCTCTTGCCTGTTGGCTGGGGCGCTTTCCGTGTTGAACACCCCGTCTACATAGCCAAAACTCAAGAGATTTGAGGTTGGTCGGTCGGCCCGAACCAGTTCCCAGAGTCCAGTACGCTCACCGGACAGCGAGCGCCATTGTCCGTCGAGATCTAAGGTGAATTCTGGCCGGAGCACGGACGGCCGGTACCGACCCTCTGCGATGAGCGCGGTTCCTCCAGGCACGAGGCCTAGTGGCACGGTAACGGTCGTCGTGGTCGGGGTGGTTTGGCTTGTCGGTTCGGTTGTTGTCGTCTCCCTAGTTGTTCCGTCGACGGCGTTCGTAGGAGAGCGATCCGGGGCCGAAACGACCAGAACTATCGCTATTAGTCCCAGCACCACTGCTAGTACGGCGGGGATTGGCCAAAGTGACCGTGTTGTACGGGCCTCGCGCGCAAGCGAGACTGCAGGAGGGTCGCCAGCCACGGCTGTGGAGGGGAAGGGGGAGCCAGTCAGGCTCGCCAGAGCCAATGCGCCGACCAGCGCGCCGCCGTCCGACGGTCGTTTCTCCGGCTCCTTGGCCAGGCAACCCGTGATTAGGTTCGCCAGCGCCGAGTCGTCGGTGAGGACCAATGGTGGGGCCTCCTCGTGGACGATGCGATAAGCGAGGGCGGTGGAATCCGTGTCCGATGGCTCGCCGAAGGGGCCTGTGCCGGTGGCCAAGCTGTAGGCGACCGCTCCCCAGGCGAAGACGTCGGACTGAGGTCCGGTAGGGGTGCCCCTGACCTGTTCGGGCGCCATGTAACCGGGCGTGCCCATGATGGTGCCCTCGACGGTTCCCCGCCCTGTTCCGATTCGGGCCAGGCCGAAATCCGTGACGACCGCCCGCCCCTCAGGCGTCCAGAAGATGTTGTCGGGCTTGAGGTCGCGGTGGATGATGCCGGCCCCATGGGCCACAGCCAGGGCCTGAGCCACCTGGGCCATGATGGCCCGAACCACTTCTGGCGGCTGGGCCCCTGAGGTGCGTATCACCTCTTCCAGGGTGGGGCCCTCCACCAGTTCCATGGCAATGAGCACCCGATCACCGTCGGCGAGAACATCGTGGATGCCCACAATGTTGGGATGGCTGAGTCGCGCCGCCGCCCGGGCTTCGACCAGGAAGCGATCCATCGCCTCTGCCGCGTCCACCCCGGGTCCGGGGCGCAGTTCCTTGATGGCGATGGCTCGGTCGAGGACGGTGTCATGGGCCAGCCACACCACACCCATGGCGCCTTCGCCTAGGACCCGGATGAGTTGGTAGCGGGCAGCGGGGAGGTCACCCATAGGAATCGCCCGTCATTGGCTGTCGATCATCAAGTCGGACCGCACCTGCGCGACGAGCAATGCCGCCTCCGCGGCATGCCCTTTCTCGTTTGGGTGGAAGGAGCCGCTCATGTAGGCGAGAAGGTCGGTCCCCCTGAATTCGAGGTCGACAGTCGGCCAAGAATTGATCCATCTCGGTTCAGGCCCGCACAGTTCGTGGTTGGCAAACAACTTGTCAACAGGGAGCCAAATCACTCGGACGCCCCGAGGCTCCGCGGTGTCGTTCGCTGTATCCGCCGCCGCGGCGGTCGCGTGGTTTAGTTGGACGGTGAGTTCTCGGATCTGCTTGGCGTCAGTCTGCTTTACCCCCGAACAGGTGAACCATTTGGCATCGCCCGGCCAATCCTCGGGAGGGGCAAACAGATGCGGGTATCCAAGAACGTATAACCGCCCGCCCGGCTTGAGGTGTTCCGTCGCCAAACGTTCGTAGAGGTCACGCAGCAAACTCTCGAGCTCGCCTATTTTGCGTTGCATCGCGCGCTCGTCAATGGTGCAGAAGCCTGGTCGGTTATTGATGACCAATAAGCCGAGCTCCCCGTCCAATAGATAGGAGTTGAGGTAATCGCCGCCAAGGTTGGTCAAACAGCCCGTAATGATGTCGCGGAAGCCAAGATTGTTGCCGCCGAAGGTGAGAGAGATGACATCGAACACCTCACCTGGCCGGAGCTCGGCAAGCTGTGCGTCCGAGGTCTTATCCCGGGTATCGGCAGTAACTCCCGCGATCTCGCCCGACACGATGGCGCCGGTACAGGCCAGGAACTGGACGCCAATAGGGGGCGCGCTCTGCACAAGCATTGCAGCGGCCCGAGGGTAGGCGCTCGGCGAGCGCTGACATCGGTGCACGCCCGGTTGATCGAACGCGTCGGGCATTCCTTCTCCGGAGGAGAACGAGTCACCGAGAGCCAACCACGTGTAGGCATGATCGGGTGCGTAGGCAATCTCGCACCCAGTGCACGCCAACCCAAGGACGACGACCAGCGTGATGCTGGTTGTCGAACGATTGCGTTTCATGAGGCGCCGGTCTCTGTTGCGACCGATGCCCGACGCGCCATCACCGCGTCATGAAAGCGACTGAGGTCCTTAACCAGGTCGCTCATGCCACCGGCATCGGAGCTGCCGCAGGCGGACAGCAGCCGCATCTCCGCGGCGTACTCACCAACGATCAGCTCCCTGAGAAGGTCGTCAGGGATGGACTGGATCGCTAACAGGAGCTCCTGCGGAGGTCCGTCGCGGCCTTCATCCAGCGCGCTCGCCGCCGCACCACACTCGGCGGGCGTAGCCGTGGGCTTCAGTTCGCGCGCCAAACCTCCTGTTGCATCGTGTTGGTCGATCGGGCGCCCCGGGCCGGCGAGATACTCCTTGGTCGCCACCGCAATTTCGGGGGTCGGCGCGGGCAGCGTGATTCGCGACGACTGCTCGGGTCGACCGAGAAGAACGAGCGTGGCACCGATCACGCCGGCGAAAGCGATGAGGCCGACGACCACGAACGCCCGCGACGAGCTCCGTTCGGAAGGGGTGTTCGTGGGCGCACCGCATGTGTCGCAGAATTGACTGTCGGGCTCCCGCCGATTGCCGCATGAGCACGGTACGGACGCCGGCGTCTCGCGTTGTGTCCGGGCTCCGCAGCTGTCGCAGAAGGAGCTGACGTCGGGAATCCGAGCGAGACATCGCGCGCAGGTCATCTGATTCACCGGCTCGAGCGAATCACCGACACCGCTTCATCGCGCCGCTACGGCCGCGCCGCATCCGTCGCAGAACGACGATCCAGCGGACCTCGGCGTGCCGCACTGGTCGCAGAACGTCAGCTCCACCGGTGCCCGGTCCAACGCGGACAGCGTGGGCTGACTGACGGTCTGGTAAAACCCGACCGCACTGGCTGTGGAAAAGCTGGCGACCGCGCCCGCGACTACCGAGAGAAAGAGCTCGATGCACAAGAGCCAGACAAACGCGCCGAAGACCCCAGCCTCCAAGTTCACCTCATCATTGACGGCATCGACGATCGTTCCTCCGAGCAAGAAGACAGCCTGGACTGCCACACCAATTGCTGCGCCCACGACGACGATGAACGTCAGTGCCAACACTCCTCCGCCAACCAAGGCCGCGTCGCCGATGAGCCAAAGGGCGACGTCAGCAGTCCGGTCACGGATTGTCAGCCATGACCGCCGGACCGCTGCGGAAGCACCGGCAGAGTCAACGGCAATCCCGGCAAAGGCCAGGCGGATGACTGCGACGACTAGCAGCAGCCCCACTCCGCCGACAACCAGGAACACCGGGGTCAGGATGGCCAAGATCGGAGCGGTGGTGCTTCCGCCAAGCCCGATGAGCGCTACGAGAGCCAACGCGAGGAGGACCAGGAGGACCATTCCTACGACCATCAGGGATACCCCGAGAAAGGACCCGAATGAGGCCAGAGTCAAGTTGAGCACGGCGGAGGCGGTGGACGTTCCCGGCCGCTCGGTGGCAGCGATCGACAGGGCGCCCAAGGCGAATGTCCAGGTCAACCAACCCCAGACGATTCCGATTATCGGCACGATCAGCGCAGCCGTTTTCTCGTTTCGAACCACTGCTGCGAGCAGGGCGACAGGAACCACCCCAGCGAGGGCGACGAGGAGGACTATGACGTATGTCGTCCGACTCGCTAGGCGTCGGGCCCCGCGGTGGAAGATCTCAGACCAGGGCATGTGTGGCTACGCCGTCGTCGGGCGAACGTCGGACTGCTCAAGCGGAAGCCGCGGTTTGGCTTCCTTGAAGAGCACTAGGGAGTCGCCCACTTTGACGACATCGCCGTCCTGGAGCTCGGCACGCTGGATCTTCTCGCCGTTCAAGTAGGTGCCGTTGCCCGAGCCGAGGTCGAAAAGGACGTACTTGCCGCCCTCGAGACGGACGCGTGCATGCTGGCGGCTGACGCTCTCGTCCTCGATCACATAGTCACAGGTGCCGTCGCGGCCCATCACCGAGACTTCCTTCTCGATGCGGAAATCACGGCCTTTGCGTCTGCCTCGGAGAACGACGAACCACCCGCAGAGCGGCGTATCGACCTTCGTGCTGTGAAGCACCGTTCCAGGCGTCTTTAGCTCCTCCCGAACGACCGTGCCCGGCGGGACCCGAGGGATCGCCGCGGTCGCGCCCTCACGGACGGGCATGCTCTCCCAACTCCCCGCAGGCGGCGGCGGTGCGGCCGTGACCGCCTTTCCGCAATGGCGACAGAACTTGGCCTCGTCGCGATTATCGACCCCACACGCTGCACACTTCCTACTCACAGTCCCTCCCCCTCTACGACGGCGAACAGCCTGCCGTCCCGCCGTTGACAAGATCTTCGAATAGCGTTTGCTGCCCTTCAAGGTCCGCGGCCGTCGAGATCAGGCGATCATCAAAGGCGAGCGACACCGCGGGATAGTCAGTACTGGCCATCCTCGGCTCGATCTTGAACTGGTAGAAGATGACGAGGTCGTTTGCTCGCTCCGCCAGATCTTTGGACCAGGCCGCGCGATCCTCGGCGGCGAGGACAAAGAGCCCACGGCGGCCGGGAGAAGGATCCAGCTCCGCCTGGCTGAATTGCGGATCTGCCGTGAATTTCTTGGCGAGCGCCCCAACGAGAGCCTTGTTTGAACCGGCGACGAATTGCGGCCACGTCGTCCCAAGCGTCGTCGTGACTGCTCCGGTCAGGTCCGCATTCGGTGGGCTGAGGACCCGACACTCAGCGAGTGGGGGCGTTCGAAGCGACGCGACCGTTGTGGTGACTTCGGCGGTCGTCATGGTGGTCGGGGCGTCCTTTGTGTCCGGCGGGCCCACGACGAGGTCGGCGGTGGCCCATCCCGACGCCACTCCGGCGAGGACGATGCCGGCCATCATTACGGCGAACCCCGTGGGGACGATGGTGTTGCGCCTCATCGGAGGGCCCCGGTGAGGCGGAGTCGCAGGTCGCCGACTTCGAGGACGTCACCCGGTCGGAGGACAGCGCGGGTCACCGCCACGCCATTGATGAGCGTGCCGTTCGCCGAACCCAGATCTTCGACCCAGAGGTCATCCCCGCGCAGATCTAGCCGGGCGTGCGTCCGAGACACAGACGGATCGTCGACGATCACTTGAGCAGAGGGATCCCGCCCGATGTACATCGACCCGCGGGCAACGGTGACCGACACTCCGGGTCCCTCGAGCACCAAGCCGGAACCCTCGGCCCTCGGCGCCCCTGCCACTCCGACAGCCGGTGTCCAGGGTCGCCGCCGCTTGAGGACAACAGAGGCGATCCCGCCGGCAACGGCCAGAACAGCGAGTGCGACCATCGCCAGTGGGACGATCGGCAGCGATACGCCGGACCTCGACTTCTCGACGGTCGTCGCCGGTCCGCCCGGTCCTATCGCCTGGAATACGCGTTCTGCCGAGGCCTCGACGGTGGGAGCCGAGACCGAGATTCGAAGTCGGTGGGGACCGGGGGCGGCCTCTGACCGATAGGTGATCCGGTATTCAGCTACCAACTCGTCGGCGATCTGGCGATACAAGGTAGCCAGTTCCGACGGATCGGCTGTCTCCCGGTACGAGCCACCGGATGCGGCCGCCAAGTCTCGGGCCGGGCCCGGGTCGAACTCCGGGCTGGAAAAAGCGACCACATCGATCGGGATCCCCGCGACGGCAACGGCGTGCCTCAGCGTCTCCAACTGCAGGTCACTCCCGTCGTCCGCCCCGTCCGTCAGCACGACGACGGCACGAGCACTGGCTGGGACCGCGGCCAACTCGGCCACGCCGAGGTTCACTGCGTCATAGAGGCCCGTGTAGCCAGTCGCGCTCAGCGCTTCGATCCCGGTCACGGCTCCCGGCGGACCGAAGGGCACCAGTTCCTTCGGCGGCAGCCCGAAGGTGACCACTGCTACGCGGTCGTCCGGAGTGAGCCTCTCCAGGAACGCGCCGGCTGCAGCCTTGGCTCCCTCAAGGGGAGCGCCCGCCATGGAGAAGGAGGTGTCGATGAGCAATGCCACCGCAAGCGACCCGCCGTCGCGGAAGCTCGGACGAACGTCGAGGATGGCCACCGGCTGGCCGTCCTCCTCCACGCGGAACTCGGCTGCGCCGAGCCCCGGGACCGCCCGGCCTTGGTCGTCGATTACCCGCACGATGGCGCTGACCTGCGGGTACTGCTCGGGGGCCACGTCACGAATATCGACCTTGGCGCCGCCCTGCACGAGAAGGAGGGCGGACGCGACAGCCGCCAGCATGGGGTTCATCGCCGGCCCAACAGGTACAGAATGACGCCGAGGGTGAACCCGACTGCGAAGCCGCCTGCCAAGACCTGGAGTCGCTCATAACCTCGCGCCGCGGCGGCTGATGGGGTTGGCGCAATAGCTGGGGCGGGCGCTAGTAATCGGGTTGAAGCAGAGGTCCGGGGCGCGGCGGCCGCGACCGGCGCTGGCGATCCCGGGTTGGTGAGCGTCCGGCGCCCGGCGACCGGGTGCTTCCAGGCCACAACCGTCACGTTGTCGCTCGACCCCTTGGCCAGGGCCAGGCTGGCTAGCCGGTCGCAGACGTCCTGCATCGAGAGGTGCTCCCGCAACATCGCTTCGATCTCCTCCCGGTGGACGCTCCCGTGCATCCCGTCGGACGAGAGCAGAAGCACGTCACCAGGACCGACACCCAGGCGGTACATGTCGACAGACGGCCGGTCGCCCGCCCCCAACGCTTGCTCCAGCACGTTGGCGTCCGGATGACCGATCGCGTCCTCCTCGGTGATCACGCCGGCTCGAAGCAGCCGGCCTACCCGGGAGTGGTCGGCCGTGATCTGTTGCAGACTGCCTTGGTGGAACAACCAGGCCCGCGTGTCTCCAACATGGCCGACGAGGGCCTCGCCCTGGTGCACGACGGCGAAGGTGAGGGTTGTCCCCATCGACCGGCGGCTGCCATCCGCCATAGCGACGGTGCGAATCTTCTCGTCCGCTCGGGCGAACGCCTGCTGGATGGAGGCCGAGTCGGCGGCACCGTCGCCGAGGACCCGCCCCGCCATGTCGATGGCCAAACGACTCGCCACCTGGCCGTCCTCGTAGCCGCCCATGCCATCTGCCACCGCTAGGGCTGCGATGGCGGCGCCCGAACCCATTCCCGTATCGCGAAGGAGGTAGGCATCCTCGTTGTTGTCGCGCAACCCGGTGAGGCTTGTCGCGCCCGACCGCTGGTGGACTCCAGGGTTCGTCACGCCTCGAGGTCGCCCCGGATGAGCACCGTCGGCGCCGCCGGTGGCCGAACGGGAGCCGGCATTGAATCAGGGATCGGCGGCGGACTCGGGGGGGGCAGAACGAGCTCGCCCGGAGGCGGGGACGGGGCGACGAGAGAGTGACCGCACCGCGGGCAGGTCACCCAGGACGCGTCGACCGCGCCGGCACACCCCGGGCAGCGCCGGACCTGCCGACGTCGGGTCACGGCCGCAGCCACGAGCAGTGAGAGGAGCGCCACAACAGCAACAGCTCCAAGGAGGACGGCCAGTGCGCCCCGGGGCGTGACCCGGGTAACTGACTCGGGCTCAGGCAAGAGCCCGGCAGACGGGTAGGTAACACCCACGAGGTCGTTGGCTGCCGGCGGGCCGAGGATGGCCGTCCACACCTCCTCGCCACGGCCCGGCTGCTCGCCGAAACCGGAGACCCAGACGTGCTCCTCCTGATGAGGATCACTCAGCTCGACCAGAAGGGCAGGCGTCGACCTCACGTCAGTGACGGTGGCTCGCAGAGCGACTGAGCCGCGAGGGAAGCCAGGGATACCGTCGTCGGCGCCAACGGCGGGCCGCTCTCCACGCACAAGCTGGGAGATGGTGACGTGAGCAGGCTCTTGAGTAGCACAGGCGCCAAGTACGCAGCAGATGGCGGCAACCAGCCAGAGCAAGCGGAAGCGGTTCACGCCCGCACCACCCGGAACACCACGGCGCCGAACTGGAGTCGATCGTGGTGAAGCAGCAGCGACTGGTCGATGCGCTCGCCGTTGACGTAGGTGCCATTGGAGCTGGCGAGATCGACGATCGCCGGTGCGCCTTCACGACTCACGATCTGCGCGTGCTCCCAGCTCACAGCCGGGTCCTCGATGCAGACCTCGGCAGCAGGATTTCGGCCGACGGTGGCCCCCGGCCTGCGGATCACGACATCGGGAGCGCCGGGAATGTCCCGAGCCAGCCGGACGAGCACGTCAGCCTGGTCGAGGGGGTTGGGCTCCACGTGGATCGGCTGAGCTTGGGAAAGGTCGCCCGGTGCAGCGGGCGGTCGTCGAAGGAGGGTTGCCACTCCCCGTCCTACGAACCCGGCTCGTATGGCAGGCGCCTGGTCGGCGGCCGGCCCCGCCATTGGACTAGGGCAACCCGGGCAGAAGGCCCATCCGGGTGCGACCGGATGGGAGTAAGGGCACTGGGCCGTCGAACGGCGGAGGACGACACTGTCGAGGGCGGCCAGGCCCGGCGCCAACGCGAGGCCGACCAGTGCCCACCATGCGAACGTCGAGGGCTCGATAATCCCTACCGAAGCGACAAGGAGGGGCGTCAGGACCACCCAGAGCGTCACGCCGGCCGGCGACCGCCACGACCGGCGGGCCTGCCGAAACGTCAACGTCGCGACGGTGGCCCAAGTCCCGACGAGCAGTACCAATGCGACCGACAGCAGGACCCGGGCCGAACCACCGGCCCAGGTTCGCCACAACTCTCCAAGAGTGTCCGCCATGCGGCCCCCCGCGCGTGCGGTCGCACTCGCGACCGGGCGTCATCGTAGAGGGGATGGAGCCAGCCGTGCCGATTGGGATGAAATAGCAATGACGTCGCGCATGGTCAGGCGACGGGTGATCTTCCCAGGGCGCACACGGTCGCCCGGAACTCGGATTGGCTTCTGCGAAATGTCCCCAGCGCGTTGCCCACCCGGGCGGAACTCGCCCACGAGGGGCCGTCGACTCTCCACGGGAACACGAGAACCGGCGGCACGATATCGTCCGGCCTATTCGTCCTCGCTGCCAAGCACGCGATGCGTCAGGTTCCTGGAGTGTCTCCTTATATGAGTAAGCGACGGCGTCGATGTGGCTCGTGCCGGCGGGACGTACCCACCGGCTCCGAATTCTGCGACCATTGCGGTACCCCGTTAATCGAGAGGTCCGATTCAGACGCCTCCAAGCGATGCGCGACTTGTGGCGCTGTACTCGAACTCGCGGGCCAATTCTGCGACTCCTGTGGAGCCGGGGTGCCTTTTGGTCGCAGTGAGGGGTCCGCTTCGTCCCGATTCCGAGTCGTCGCCGGAGTTTCGGCCTTCAGCTTGGTGGGACTCGCTGTAGCACTCGGCCTCGCCCTCAAGGGTCCAAGGTCAAACAGCGATGGCCGGCTACCACCTCCGACACCAGGTGCTGTGATCGCCACCCGAGAGTTCCTTGCCGGCGCAGGAGCCCCAATTCTCGTTCTCGATGAGCTGGCTCGGCCGATCATGAATGTCGCCCAGGATGATCTTCGCCTCGCCTGTGAGAAGGTAGCTGTCGCGCTCGTCAATCGGATCGGCACAGCCAAGGTGGCAGCCCTCGCTGCTCAAGTCCCCGACTCCGTCCTGGCCCAGCTCCTCCTCGCCGAACAGGCCTCCGTTGTGAACGGGCTGGCCGCGTGCGGACAAGGAGACCTGGCAGATGCCGGGACGCAGTTCAAGGCCGCTGCGCTTAGTAGCGATCTTGTGCACCGCCGCCTCAAGGAGCTCGGATCGTGACCATCTCACGGCGGTCGACAGTTTGGACGGCCTTCGGGCTGCTGGCACTCCTCGCCTCCGCGGTCGCGACCCGTAGCCCTGCGGCCGGCAGGACTAGCCTGCCGGAGGTTCGATGGCTTGCCGCTGGCGATTCCTATTCCTCGGGACAGGGTGTCGCGGGCGGCTACGCCACGTGCGGACGCGAGCCATCGAACGCGTGGGGCCCACTCGCCTTTGGCTTGCTGGAGAAGAAGGCGCTCAATGTCAGTAGCTTCGCGTTCCTAGCATGCTCCGGCGCGTTGGTCAAAGGCACAATCAACGACAATTCGTGGGCGAACCAGCAGTTGGGCGCGACAACCAATTCCAAAGGGCCCTACAATCTCATCACCTTTTCGTTCGGCGGGAACGATCTCGGGTTCTCAGGGCGCATTCTGGACTGCATGGGTTTCAATCTTGGCCTCATTGACAATCAGCAACTGTTTGGACCAAACCTGGGCGCATTACGTCAGATTGTCGCTCATCGGTGCTCGTTCACAAAGGACCAGCTCCTTCGGGATATTGATCTACTGAAGCCGAAGCTCAAGGAGTTCTACAAGTCTTTCGTTGACGAGCGATTGCTCCTCGCGCCGAACGGCCACATCGTAATCATGGGGTATCCCCACATCTTTGCAGAGAAGAGCGACTGGGCGTGGCCAGCATCGAGCCTCGATTACTGTTGGGGTATCCACGCCAAAGACGCCGAGCTCTGGAATACCGGTGTAGACCGGATCAACACTGTGATCAGGGAAGCGGCTTCGGAAACCGACGCTGCGCACATTCACTTCGTCGATGTCAATCGCGGGTCACCCTCTTTCTCTGGTCACGGACTCTGCACCAAGCAGGGCGGAGAATGGATCAATCCACCCACGTTGTTGCCCGAGCTGTTCCACTCCCTCCATCTCAACTCGTCAGGCGAGCAGACCTATGCCCAGAGGGCAGCGTCCGAGATCTCGAGGCTCGACTTCGGTGACGGCTCTCAGCCGACCAATCCACCGTCGGCGCCCTCAGCATTTCAGGGCTACGGCATCAGCACCTCGACAATTCGCCTTCAGTGGAACGACAACTCTAAGGATGAAACAGGCTTTCGAATTGAAAACGCCGCCGGGATAGGCCGCGATGCGCCAGCTTCCCCGTCGGCGTCGTCCGGGTACGACTGGAGCGGGCTCTCCCCGGGCACGACAATGTGCTTTCGCATCCGGGCGGTGAATTCGGCCGGTCAGTCGGCGTGGCAGCCTGGATCCCCGAGCGTGTGTGCGACGACATCAACACTGGCAACGACCACTACAACGACAACGACGACGACACCCATCTCATCGGCGCCCTCTGCTCCTTCGGCACTGCAAGGCTACGGGATCGACGACTCCACAATCCGCCTTCAGTGGAGTGACAACTCAAAGGATGAAACCGGCTTTCAGATCGAGAACGCGGCAGGTACACGTCGAGATGCGCCCGCCTCGGCGTCGTCGGCGTCTGGCTTCGACTGGACTGGACTCTCCTCCGGAACCACGATGTGCTACCGAATCAGAGCAGTGAATGCTTCGGGCGAGTCGCCATGGCAGCCAGGCTCGGCCAGCGCATGTGCGACCACTACCAAACCAGCACCCGAGCGTGTGACCATAGATGTCAGTTCGACGATCGGCTGGAACTATACGCCCATCCCGTTTCAGAAGGGAGAGACGTTCACGATCGAATTTGTAAGCGGAGAATGGTCTGTGGACTACCGGAACCTGCCGAGCGTCGGACCGGAAGGCTACGACGCCACGGACGACGCGGATATTTATCAGCCTTGCAAGTTCGCCACCGACCTACCATACGGTCGCCTTCTCGGCAGCGTCGGAAGTCAGGGGGTGTTCTCTGTCGGTCGGGGCGGCACATTCACGGCAGATGCGAGCGGGAGCCTTGCCTTGCGTATCAACGACATCGATCAGTGCCTCGTCGACAACGACGGGTCAGTTCGAGTCACGGTAATAATGTCGGCGTAGCATTTCGGCAACCCGGGGACCGGTATTAGGCGGCAGACAAACATCATCGGAGGATATTTCCAAAAAAGCACCCTTGGTCCCAGAAACAAAGGCCGCGAATGGTGCCGTCGACTCAATCTGAGAAACAGGCTCTTGTGACAGCTGGAGTCGGATCAACTGGGTTCGGGATGCGGCCCCGCGTACGATTCGGATGAACCTCGAAATGAAGGTGGGGGGCTGTCTCGTCGGCATTGCCGGTGTGGCCGACGTGGCCGATCACCTCACCAGCGGCGACGTCCCTCGATGTTCCTGCATAACTTGATAGGTGAGCACCGTAGAAGTAGTCGCCGTCGTCGCCCCAGAGGTGGAACGCGAGTCCTCCGAGGCTGTCGTCGGCGAACTCCACCTGACCGGCAACGGGAGCGACCACCGGCGTCCCTTCGTCAGCGAACATGTCGACGCCCTTGTGCTGGCGTCCCCCTGATCGAGGAGCCAGCCATGTGTTGGTGAACGTCGTCGGACCCGCAACCGGGCAAACGATGGCAATCTCGGTCCCTGCTCCGATCTGATCGGCGTAGACGATGACCTGGGTGACGTAGCTGCTGTCGTTGTTGTACCGACGTAGAGCCGCCCGCTCGTCGGCGACTGTTCCCTCCCGGCCTCCGCACAGGTAGTTGGCGGCCGTGGCCACCGCGTCATCGATGTCGTGCGGGTTGGCGACGCCGTTGCCGTCCTGATCGACCGCCCAGGCGTTGAAGGTCCCCGGGAGGAACTGCATAGGTCCGACGGCCTGTTGCCAGGGGCCGCCAAGGCCGAACCAACCGAGCCACTTCCCGATCGGTAACTGTTCGATCCCCGGCGAGCCATCCAGCGGCATCCCGAAGATGTAGGGCGCAACCTCGCCGCTCTCGGGGTCGGCGGTCGCTCCGCCACTCGTGCCGTGACCCGACTCGATCGAGCCGATCCCGGCTAGTACCTGCCACCGCAGCCCCATGCACCACCCGTCGGCCGCACGGTAGGCGCGTAGCACGCGATCGGGGATGCCGGCCACCGGGCCGCCTGGCCTCGCTGCGCTCGAGGTGCCGACGACGAACAGGGGAACGCCGAGCAGGATACAGACCAGTGTGACTGGGACTACTGCGACGGCCACGAGGCCGCGTCGACTCGTGCTCACTCTTCACTAGGCCGTTCCGGCCGCAGAGATTTCGCGCACCTCCCGCGAGATCGCGGGCCGTTCCCGGGCCTAGTTGGTCGTAGTCACGACCACGGAGGTGCAGCGCAGATGATCCTGGCGCAGGTTCAGGTGACACCGAGCTCGGCCGGGATGCCTGGCGCCCAGTTGATCCAGCAGATGCTGAACTGGGCCCAGATGGTCGCCCTCTGGGGCAGCCTGGCCGCCCTCCTCGTCGGCGCCGCCATGTACGGGCTCGCCCGCGAGGGTGGCAGCTACTCGAACGCATCCCGGGGCAAGGGCCTAGCGATCGGCGGCGTCGTCGGCGCAATCCTGGCTGGGGTTGCGCCGACCGCAATCAACCTGTTGTTCAAGGCGGCAGGGTCGTGAAGCGGCCGTCCGTGATCCTGGCCGCGGCCGTCGGCCTTCTCGCGATTGGCGTGGCAGCCGGCGGCGTACTCACCTCACCCTCTCGGGATCAAGGAAGGGCGACGATGCACTCGGAGTCCCTGGGCTCCGGAACCGATCCAGGTGCCCATGTGGCGCCTGCCCAAGACCGGACTGAGTCGGGGGCACGAGCGACCGCCATCGCCCTCGCCACCGCATCCCAGGACTGGCTCTACCTGGACGACGAGCAGATCGACCGTGCGGTGCGAGCGATCGCCACCGCGTCGTCAGCACCCACCTTGAGCGCGGAGACCGTGGCTGAGTTGCGCACCGCTCGGGACGCTCTGGCCAAGTCGACCGGTCGGGTTTGGTGGTTGGTCCGCCCGCTGGCATCGCGGGTGGAGCGAGTCGACCCTGGGACGGCTCGCGTCGTCGTATGGACGGTGACGATCCTTTCGGCTGCCGATGTCGCCCTGCCGCAGGCCGACTGGATGCGGGTCACCGTCGACCTTGCGTGGGAGGGCGACGCCTGGCGTCTGCAGGCCATTGACGACGAGCCCGGTCCGACCCCGATGACCGGCACCAAGGACCGGCCCTGGCAACCCGAGCCGTTCGACGACGCCCTCGGAGGCTTCGAGCGGGTGTCCGGCGAGGGAAACCAGTGATCGGGGACACGTTAATCCTGGCCGACTTCCCGAACCCGGTCGGGTGGGCGATCGACAAAGTGGCCGGCTTCGTCGGTGGGGCCGCGGCCCAGGGCTTCGAGATGATCATCGGCGGGCTGACCGCGTGGATGCTCGACGCCGTCGTCTGGGTCGTGGGCGGGGTGTTCAACTTCTTCCTCGACGCCACCGACCCCAACGTCCAGGCCGACTGGTTCCTCCACGGCACCGGTCCCTACGCCACCACGGTGGGCATCGGTGCAGTCCTGCTCGTCGGTTTCGTGCTGATCGGGATCACCCAGGGCGTACTGGCCGGCGACGTCGCCGGCATGCTGCGCCGGGTCGCGTTCGAGCTGCCGATGGCCGTGGTCGGCATGGTCGGCTTGGTGACGGTGACCCAGGCGCTCGTCACGCTCACCGACCAACTTTCCAAGGGGCTGCTCGACCATTTCGGCGAGGACGTGCAGGCCTTCACGTCCGCCGTCGGCTCGCTGGCATCCCTGACAGGTGGGACGGCCACGGCCTTCGTCGTCTTCCTCCTGGCACTGATCAGCGTGCTGGCCGGCATCGTCCTCGTGGCGGAGATGGTGGTGCGTGCCTCGCTCATCTACATAGTGGTCGCGCTCGCCCCTCTGATCTTCGCCGCGCAGCTGTGGCCCGCCTTGCGGGGAGCCGGTCGCAAGCTCCTCGAGCTGCTGGTGGCCCTCATCGTCTCCAAACTGGTCGTGGCGGTGGCCCTTGCTGTCGCGGCGGCGGCCGCGGTCGGCGTCGGGTCCGGCGGGGAGGTGACCTCGCTGCCGCCACCGGAGGTGATGGCCCAGAACCCCGGCGGATCGGTGACGCAGGCGGTCGGCATCCTGTTGACCGCCGCCGCGGCCTTCGGGGTGGCGGCCTTCTCGCCCCTGCTGGTGGCGCGCCTGCTCCCCCTGACCGAGGCGGCGGTGGTGGCTTCGGGGATCCGGGGCGGGCCCGTCCGGGCCGGCCAGCAGGCCCTCTCGGCGAGGTACTACACACAGATCGGCGGGCGGTCCCGGTTGACGTCCCTGGCTGCGAGCCAACCGGGTGGCGGCGGGGGTGGCCCGGCGACGGCCGGGGCCGGCGCCGGCGCGGCCGCAGGGGCCGGGGTGGCTGCGGCAGGAGCAGTTGCCGGCGCCGCCAGAACAGGGGCACGCGCGACAACCTCGACAGCCGAGAGCGCATCGTCGCCGGCCCCGACTGCCGGCGGCAGCCCGGAGCCACGACCGTCGACTCGGCCCACTCCTCGCCGCCCGCCCACTGAACCGGGAGGCGACGATGACCGCCGTTCGTGAGGAGCGTGTCTACCGCTTCGACCCGGCCGACACGTCCGGGGTGTTCCTGGGGCTCGGGATCATGCAGTGCGGCCTGTTCGGCGGCGGCCTCGTCATCTCTGTCACGGTCCTCACCCGGGGCATCCCCCTTCTCGTGGCGGCCCTACCGGCGTTCGCCGGCGTCGCCGCCAGCTTCGTCCGCGTCGGTGGCTACGCCCTCTGGCAGTGGCTGCCGGTGCTCGGCGGCTGGCTCTGGATGCGCCTCGGCCGGGGCCGGCGCTGGCTGGCGCCTCTCCCGCTGGTCCCCGACGCCAACGGAGGCCCGACGCCGTTGCCACCGTGCCTCGCCGGCGTCACGATCATCGACCTGGCCTGGAGGGGTCGCCAGCGGCTCGGCGCCGTGCGCGACGACCAGCAGCACACCCTCACCGGTGCAGTCCGCGTCGCCGGGCCCCAGTTCGTCGTCCAGTCACGGGCCGACCAAGAACGCCTGCTGGCGGGGTGGGGCGACATCCTGAACCAGTTCGCCGTCGACCGCGGCCCTGTCACCCACCTCGCCTGGTCCGACCTGGCCGCGCCCTCGGGCCTCGAGCAACACAGGACGTGGCTCGCGGGCGTCGATCGTGGCGAATGCCACGCTGCGGCACAGGCCAGCTACGACGAACTGCTGGCGGGGGCGACGGGCACCGCCACGGCGCATGACGTGATCGTCACCATGACCGTCAGTCGGGACCGGCTCGGCCAGCGGCGAGGGGCGACCGCCGACCCGGAACAGCAGCTGGCACGCGTCCTGGCATCGTCGATGGAGGCGCTCCTGCGTGGTGCGCGCAGCGCGGGCCTGACTGCCAGCGACCCGCTCACGGCGGGCGAGATGCAGCGGGCCATGCGCACCCGATTCGATCCGGCGGCGACCCGCCCGAGCGTGGCCGGTGGCCGGCTGGTCGAGCGACTCGGCCTGGTGACGGCGGCCAACGCCGGGCCCATGGCGGTCGAGTCGTCGTGGCGCCACGTCCGGGTGGACGGCGCCTTCCATCGCACCTACCAGGTGACCTGCTGGCCTCGGTTGCCCGTGGCCCCGGCGTGGCTGGAGCCGTTCCTCGCCGGCAGCGGGGTCACCCGGACTGTGACCGTGGTGTTCTGCCCCGTCTCGGCCTATCACTCCCGCCGTCGCATCGAGCGGGACCTGGTCAAGCTCGAATCCGATGCCGCCACCAAGGAGGACAAGGGCCGGAGGGTCGACGCCCGCCATCGCCGGGCCACACAGTCCCTCCTCGACCGGGAGCAGGAGCTCGTCGCCGGCTTCGCTGAGATGGGATACGCCGCGCTGGTCAGCGTGTGCGCCCGCAGCGAGGAGGAGCTGGAGGAACACGCCGAGATCGTGGAGCAACTCGCCCGGGAGGCGGGGATGGAGCTGCGCTGTCTCGACGCTCGCCAGGACCTGGCCTGGGCTGCCGCCCTGCCGCTCGGTCTGGCCCCCCGCAGCATCCTGTCCTGAAGGAGCCCCATGGCCCGCGCCACCCTGCGATGTTCTTTCCACCGCGGCACCACCGCCCACGTCGCCAGCCTCTATCCCTTCTCCGTGCAGGCCAGCGCCGGGCACCAGGGTGCCTACGTCGGCCTCGACCTACTCGCCGGCGGGGGCGAGTTCTGCTGGGACCCGTTCGAGGCCTACGCCACGGGCGCCGTCACCAACCCCAACTGCTGGATCCTGGGCGAGCCCGGCAACGGCAAGTCCGCCCTGGTCAAGTGCCTGCTGTGGCGGATGGCCGGCATCTACGGCACCGGACCGGCCGGCCGATGGTTCGCCATCGCCGACCCCAAGGGTGAGTACCTCGACGTGGCCGACCGTCTCGGTCTCCACGTCGTCCGACTGGCGCCGGGCGGCTCCACCCGCGTCAACCCCCTCGACGACGGTCCCGGCGCAGCGGACGAGCCGCTTGAGCAGCGCGCTCTGCGGAGGGCGGAGATGGTCGCTGCCCTGGCGGCCACCGTCCTGGACCGCTCCCTCACCCAGATCGAGGACGCCGCCATCTTCGCCGTGGTCGAGCACCTGGGCCGGAGGCGGGGAACGACGACCCTGGCCGACCTGGCTGGGCTGCTGACCCGGCCGCCCACTGAAGTCACCGAACGCCTGCGGCGCAACGTCCGTGAGCTTGCCGACGAGCTGGGCCAACTCAGCTACGCCCTCGACAAGCTGCTCTACCGGTCACTGCGGGGCATGTTCGATGGGTGCTCCACCGTGCCTTTGCGGTGGGACGGACCGGGGATCGTGCTCGACCTGTCGGCCGTGCCCATCGACTCCGAGGCCATGCCCTTGGTGATGGTGGCGGCTGCCGGCTGGTTGTCCCAGCTCATGGCCGGACCCGGGCCACAGCGGGTGCAGGTGATCGACGAGGCGTGGGCTCTGCTCGGAAACCGTCACACCGCTCGGTACCTCCAGACCTGCTTCAAGCTCGGTCGCACCTACGGCGTGGCCAATGTCTGCATTGCGCACCGACCGTCCGACCTCGGCGCCCAGGCGGACGACGGCACGGCCACGGCCAAGATCGCCGTCGGGTTGTTGGCCGACGCGGCCACCAAGATCCTCCTGCGCCAGGCGCCCGACCAGTTGGACGCGGCGTCCACGAGCTTCGGCCTGACCGAGCCCGAGCGCCACATCGTCGGTCACCTTGCTCGGGGTCGGGCGCTGTGGAAGGTGGCCGGCCGAGCCGCAGTGGTGCAGCACATGCTCACGCCCTCCGAGATGGCGATGTGCGATACCGACTCTCGAATGGCCGGCCGCCCCACAGCCATGTCTGCCGCGGCGTGACCGGCCGTGCTCGACCGGGATCGCATCGTCGGAGCGACCGACCTGGCCGCTCTCGCCGACGAACTGTTGGGGACGCGCCGGGGTCCGTCGCGCTCCGCCAGTTGGGCGTGTCCGAGCCCCCATCACGCACAGTCCGGCCGGACCCCTCCGGTCAGCATCTTCCGCTCGGGTGGCGGCGAGGAGCGTTGGCATTGCCACGGCTGCGGGATCGGCGGCTCGGCCATCGACCTCATGATGGTCGCGCAGGGCCTGACGGTGGCGGAGGCCATCCAGCGACTGGCGGGCCGAGCCGGCATCCGCGAGCCCTTCGTCGCCGGTCGCCCTCGGCTCGCTGCCGCAGCCCGCCCTGCGGGGACCACGCCCGTGGCCCTGGCGCCCGTGGGCGACCCGGTCGGGTTGGCAGCGTTCGTCGACGAGTGCGCCGCGCGGCTGTGGCAGCCACAGGGCCGAGTCGCACTTCAGTGGCTTGCCCAGGTGCGCGGATTACCCGAGGAGGTGCTTGCTCGCAACCGGATCGGAGCAGACCCTGGGCGGCAAGCCCAGACCCGCCCGGACGGCATGCCGTCGTCCGGGCGGGCTGCGGTGCTGCCCGTCTTCGAGGCCGGGCGGCCCGTCTTTGCCCAGCTCCGACCGATCAACCCTGCCCCCGACCGACCTCGCTACCTGAACGCTGCGAGCCGGCTGGCGAGCAACCCGCGCGTCGGCAGCTATGAGCCGCCCGAAGCGGTCGGCCGCTGCGTGATCGTGACCGAGGGAGTGCTCGACGCGCTCTCGGCTAACGCAGCAGGCTTCACGGCGGCCGCCGTCCTGGGCGCCGCGGTGGCCGGAGACGGACAACACGAGCGGGGCAGCGCCGTCGCCGACTGGTTGGCCAAGCTCGATGCGCCGCTCATCCTGGCATTCGATGCCGACGAAGCCGGACAGCGTGGGAGCAAGGCCCTACAGGGAGCGCTCCATAGTCGGGGCGCCCGAACCGCCCGCCTCCACGTCCCCGCGGAGGCGAACGACCTGAATGGTTGGATGCTCATTTCCCGAGACTGGGCCCAGGCACTCGCGTCGGCGGTGCGAACGGCGGTGACCGCTTCAGCACCACTGCGCAGCCTCGCTCGATAACCCACCCGAAGGGGACCCAGGCTTCGGCGCCGTCATCTACCCGGGTCCTATCCGCCGCGCCCACGGGGACCCTCCACGGCCTTCTCGCAAACGGCCCGGTCGAGGGGCGGCCGCTGGGCAGACTGGCACGTTGGTCGCACCCCCGGCGATCCTCATGGCGATCGCCTTGTTCGTCGCAGCGTGTTCGTCGTATACGTCATCGCTGCTCTATTCGCAGATGGACCTACTTCGGGTTGGGGCGGCTCTGCTTTGGCGACTGGAAGATGGCGATCAGGGCGGCCGTCAGGCCCTACGTGTCGTTGCCGCAACGCTGGCCGTAGCGGCGGTCGGGGGTGCCGTCTCGGTTGAAACGGGGCTGGGCGGACCGGGGAGGGTCTAATCGCTTGGAGAACGGCAGGGCGCCAGGCGGGATGCGGCATCGCTCGATACAGGCGTCGATGGCGTCCCTGCGCACGCGGTAGGGCGGCGGGCCGACGGCGGACAGCAGGCCTCGGTGAATGAGGGCGTGGACCGCGCTGACGGTCACGCCCAGGACCCGGGCCGCCTCCTCCTCGTCCAGCCACGCGTCCTCGGCTGCCATGTCGTCGGAGGGTAGTGAAGGGACCAGTCTCCGGCCGCCATCTCGAAGCACGCCGCCCGCACCCTCGCCGCCGGTCGATCAAGTTTCGATAGCGAGCACGCGCGAGCATCGGCTCCATGCGGAGCCGGGTGCCGCTGTCTCACACTCGGCCCATACTGACGGTGGTGACTACTGCGCGATTGACCGCCCCGCTGTGAAGGCTCCCTACCGAGACGAGCTCTCAGCCCTCGTAGCGGTCTACGACTCGGCACGTCACACGGTCGTTCCCGGCCTGCGCGAGATGCTGGACCAAATTGGCCGCGGACCCGGCGTCTTCATCGGCTCAGGTGGCACGATGGCGATCGCTCATCTAGCGGCGCATCTGCATGAGACTCGGCACCATCAGCCCGCTCAGGTGTGCACCGCTCTTGAGGCTCTGTCGTTGACCTACCAGCCCGACCGGGGCGCACTCCTCTTCAGCTCGAGCGCTAAGCACCCAGACGCAGTCATGGTCCTCGAGACCTTCCGGCGTCGGTTGTTCGGACGAGCGGCCCTTCTCACACATCGGGACCCAGACGCGCTGGAGGAGAGGGCAGGGCCAGAGACCTCGATCGTGCAACTCCCGAGGCTTCCGGTGCGCGATGGCTTCCTTGCCACAGGCAGCATCATGCAGACAGCCGTCGGGCTGCTGATGGCCAGCGGCCACGCGGAAGCCCTGCCAGAGAAGCTCGAGGTCGATCTCGACCTGGCGGAAGAGATTCGCGAGGAAGTCCTCGTGCTGCACCCGCCCACACTTCGATCAGTCGCCTCCGACATCGAAGTCCGGTTGGTCGAGTCGGGGCTCGCTGCCGTTCAGGTCACCGACTTTCGAAACTTCGCACACGGACGCCACACCGGCTTTGCTCGAAGGATCGACCGGGTCACGATCATTGCGCTGAGTGACATGTCGTCGGAGTCGCTCGCGACTGGCACGCTTCGCTGCTTGCCTCCTGAGGCACACCTGATGCGCTGGCACGCCGAACTCCGATCGCCGGCGAGCGTGCCTGCGCTTCTCGGGCGGTCGATGGTCATGGCTGGGGCTGCCGGAGAACGGATCGGCCTGGATGTCGCGCGCCCGACTGTTCCCACGTTCGGCCGTTCGCTCTACAACCTGCCACTGAAGCGACGGCTGGAGTACGGCACCAGCGATGGAGTCGAACGCAAGCTGCGTGCATCAAAGTTGAGCGAGGATCCGGTACTCAGAGAGCGCTACAAGCTCGCCCTCGAGGAGTGGAGCCAGGTACTCGCCGACCAGCGGTTCGGCGGTGTGGTGCTGGACTACGACGGGACCGTCTGTTGGACCAGCAAGAGATTCGAGCTTCCGAGTGAACGGCTGCGAAGCCAGCTGCGAGAGCTTCTCGATGGAGGCGCCAAGCTCGGATTCGCCAGTGGCCGGGGCCGATCCCTCTACAACGACCTGCGCGAGTGGGTGCCGCGTCCCCACTGGTCGAGCGTCGTCCTGGGCCTCTACAACGGCGCAGTACTTCTGTCGCTCGCAGATGAGCTGGGTGACCTGCGCTCATCGACAGCCTGGAGTTCGAGCGTCGTCAGCATCTTGAAGGAGATCCCCGGAATCGCGCCGGAGTCCGTCACCGAACGCGGTGAGCAGGTCACGATCGATCTCGAAGGCACCCCGCTTCGGGCTGATGAAGTGCTCGGTACTCTTCATGCCGACGGGGTCGACGCGTCCGTTGCTAGCTCCGGACACAGCGTCGACATCGTCCGGCCCGGGACCTCGAAGGTTTCCGTGATTGCGCACCTCGAAGCCGCGACAGCCCGCCCAGTGCTCGCCATCGGGGACCAAGGGGATCGCGGTGGGAACGACTTCGAGCTACTGGCTGCCCGACCGTGGAGTCTCACCGTCGACCGCTGCTCGCCCGACCCGAACCGGTGCTGGTTCCTTGGCTACGGACGCGAGGTCGGTCCCGACCTACTCGCCAGGTATCTCGCAGGCGCTCGGCCCATGAAGGACGGACTAGCCGTGCATGGATTGGCGTACCCGTAAGGTCTGATCTCGCCGAAGAGCTCCTCGCCGCCCTGATGGGGTGGCCGCGCGGCGCGTTCGTCGACAGCGTGCGGGAGCTCGAGGCACTGGCGGCCCTCAAGTACGACGAGTATGCCAACTTCCGCCCTGGGATCAAGTTCTTGGAGAGCCTCGCCGCTTGGTTGGCCCAGTTCGCCGAAACCGAGCGAGCAGATGCCCTCGACTTCATCCGAGACCACCTGGTGTTCGTATCCGACAGCGAGATGACGCACCTGATTGATCTCGTTTACCCCGACCACATCGAGCCGGTGCTGCGCGCTCGCGTCGCCCGCGACACGGGCCTCGCGGACCATGAGATCGCGGCGATCCTGGCGCGGCCGGAGTTCACCCAGGTTCGGCGTGAGTCCCTGGTCCTGGGAGCGTCTGACGGATCACGCCTCGATCGTCTGCGGCGGTCTGCGCCGACGCTGTCGCACGAGCAGTTCCTCCAGAGCAGTGAGCCACCCGACGATCTGGTTTCGCCGATGCGCACGAAGCTCGCCGCGGCTCTCGACGTGAAGCCAGAGAACGCGAGGTTCCGCCATGTCTTCCTCGTCGATGACTTCTCTGGTAGCGGGGAAACCCTCGTGCGCCTCGACGAGGGCGAGTACAAGGGCAAGCTCGTGAAGCTCGAACGAAGCCTTCAGGAGCTAGTCGGCGAGGGGCTGTTGGCTACCGACTATGAGGCGACGATCGTGCTCTATCTGGCGAGTGAACAGGCGAGAGACCACGTGGCATCCACGATCGGCCCGGCCAATCTTCCTCCATGGGACATTCGAGTTGTGCAGCTCATCCCGCTGACGTCGCGCGTTTCCATCACCTCGCCGGCGTTCGCCGCAATGGCCGAGGCGTACTACGACGAGGTCATGACAGACGCGCACAAGGGACGTGCTCCCCTCGGGTACGCCAGCTGTCAGCTCCCGCTGGTGCTCGCTCATAACACCCCGAACAACTCGGTGTCGCTGCTCTGGGCGGACACGACAGCGGAGTCAGGCGGCCTGGGACGACGCGCCCTGTTCCCTCGCTACGAACGCCATCACAAAGATCGCCCATGAGGACCTACACCAACCCCTTCCGCAGCCGGACGTCCGAGCAGGTCGCACACCAAGGCCTCGATCGGTATCTCCGCACGTTTGGCGCGGACGCGATCGACATGCTTCCGGACTCCCTCTGGGACCGCGTAGTGGTCATTGCCAGCGCCCCCGGTGCGGGGAAGACCTCGTTGCTCAGGGTCGTCAGCGCGGAAGCGCTGAAGGTCGTGGCCAGTCGAAAGGCCTCGTTCGTGGAACTCTTCGACCGCTTGACCGCGATCGGGGCGCTCGATGAGACCGGCCAGCCATCAGTAGTCGGGTTCCGGGTGCCGCTCGGCCGCGACTTCAAGGGGATCGTCGATCTCGAATCCGACCCAGCGGTCGCGAAGAGATTGTTTCTACACCTCCTGGACGCCCGCATCATGTCCGCGTTCTGTGCCTCGGTTGTCCATCTCCTCGGCGAGGTTCATCCATCGGCGCAGATGCGGATCGAGCCCGAACACGGGGCAGGTCCCGCACTCGAACGCCTGGGCGGCAGCTCTGTGCTCGACATCGCAAAATGGGCGCTACGCGCCGAAGGCGAAATTCTCGACCGGCTCGACTCGGTGTTGCCGCAACCAGGAGCGCTGGAGGGGCATGGCGCTCTTTACAGCCTTCGCGCCCTAAGCGGTGCAACGATCGTCGCTGGCGACGGACCGCTCGCAGTTCGCCCCCTCCTGCTCCTCGATGACGGCCAGGATCTCGACCGATCCCAACGCACATTCCTACTCGACGCTCTACACGATCGTGAGCTCCAGCTAGCGCGCTGGTACACCGAGCGCTATAGCGCGATGGAACCAGAAGACGTGATCGGTGACGGCGAGCCGGACCGAAACCGCAGCCGAGTCCGGCTCGAACGCGAAGCCCTCCGGATGGGGGCGACTGTGCGCAGAGGCTCGAAGACCCGCAAGTTCGAGAAGCTGCTCGCGGACATCTCCGATCGACGCGCCTCGCGCCTGCTCGCCGAGTACGGAGACGAGGATCGAGGCTTCAACGAGCTGCTCGACGGAGATGACGGATCGGAATTGCAGACACGCGCGAACCGAGCCGTCGACGTCATACGCGGCCGTCTCACCACCATCGAGAAGGCGGACCGCTACAGCGAATGGTTCGAGGCGGCGGAGGGGCTCGATTTCCTCGACGCGGCCAGACGATGGCGAGAACTCGAAATCCTCCTTGCCCGTGATATCGATCGGCCCGACCTCAGCCTCTTCGACGTGCGTCTCGACGACGCGGAGAGGCAGGAGCGCTCGAGCTCAGCGATCCGAGAGGCCGCAGACCTCTGGCTCCGACGAGAGTTCGGATTGCCCTTCTACTGGGGATCCGATCGCCTCGCGAAGCTCGCCGCCGAGAACATCGAACAGCACCTGAACCTGTCTGCTGACCTATTCGACGAGATGCTCGCAGGCATCACCCTTCGTCAAGGCGCGGTCGTTCCCCGCCTCCGCCAGGACGGCGCAGTGGTAGCCGCCAGCGCGCAGTTCTGGTCGGACATCCCGGAACGCCGCATCGGTGGACGGTCCATCCAGCAGTTCTTGCGACACGTCGCCAAGCTCTGCCGAGCCGAGACCTACCGACCGAAGGCCTCCTATGCCCCAGGCGTAACCGGAACCGCGCTGAGCATGCGAGACCGCATCCGACTCCTCGATCCTGACCTACGAGCGAAGACCCCAGGCGCCCAGCGGCTCTTCGAAGCGCTTCATGGAGCGATCGGACACAATCTGCTGCGCGTTCGCATCGACCACCACGTCAAGAACGACACCTGGATGGTCCTGTACCTCAACCGACTCACCTGCGTGCGCTACGGCCTGCCGCTCGGCTACGGCGGGTTCCGCGAGCGGACACTGGAGGACATGTGCGACTGGATGCTCGTCGACGTCGATGACGAGGTGGAGGCGTCAGTACAGGAAGCACTGGAGTTTCGATGAGCCACTGGGATCACCCATGCATCGTCGACGCGGCCGGCTTTGCCGGAGTCTGGGCGCGTGACCGCACGGACCCTGTGCTTCTCGTCATGGGCATCGGCTTCGACCCGCGCGCATGCGAAACGCTTGAGCGGCTGATCGCTACCGCAGCGCCACGACGCGTTGACCTCCTGCTCGTGGAGCTACCTGTCGACTCGACGGACCTGACCGTTCGGCCGCTGGTAGTCGCCAACCGCGCGAGGGCGGAGCTGCTCACCTCCGATGCCGGCGGGACCATACATGTCCAGCCTCTTCCAGATTTTTCGGACGCCGGTTCGCTCGGCCGCCTCATCAGTCGAGCCTTTCAGGAGTCAAACCACCTTGACGGGTACCGCGAAATCATTATCGAAGTGTCAGCGATGTCGCGCTCCGTCTATTTCCCACTCGTTCGAGGCGTCCTGGCACGCGCACATCTCGACGCCGGCCAAGCGGACCACTGGCCCGGAGATCTCCACGTGGCAGTCTGCGAGAGTCCCGAGATCGATGCACTCATCCTCGAGGAAGGCACCACGCCGATGGCACCGATCGGTGGCTTCGGAGGGGCCCAACTGCGGCAACGCCCCGACACCGTGATTTGGGTACCCGTGATCGGAGAGCGGGCGGGAGCGCGCATCGAGCGTCTCTACCAGGAGCTCGGTCCCAGTGAAACCTGTCCCGTGCTCCCTTGGCCCGCCCGCGATCCACGCCGCAGTGACCGCCTCGTGCTCGAACATCGGACCCTGCTCTTCCAGACGATCCGGCTCGAGCCCCGGAATATGATTCACGCAGCAGAGCGCAACCCCTTCGACCTCTACCGCACGATCGGCGAACTCAACGCACGCTACAAGCAGGCGCTTGCTCCACTCGGATCGGTGGGAATGGTGCTCTCCTCCCACTCCTCGAAGCTCCTGTCGGTCGGAGTGCTCCTTGCTGCTTACGACTACGAACTCGAGGTCCAGCACGTGAGTCCGGGTACCTACGGCCTTCACACGAGCGCCGCCCACCTAGTGCCCCAAGCGGAGATTTTCGATCTTTGGCTCACCGGCACGCCGTATCGGGAGGCGATTTCCTGAAAGTCGTCTCGGCGGGCTACATGCCCATCGACGTCATCGTGCCCTACAACGCCGTGCCGTCTCGCGCTGTCGGCGGCACCGCCGCAAACGTGCCTCTGATCCTGGCTCACTTTGGATGGGAGGCCTCACTCGCCGGTCAGACCGGAGATGACCTGCTGGCTGACGAGTACGAAGGCGAGGTCCGCGCCGCGGGGGCCTCAACGAGTCTGCTGAGACGCGCGGCAGGCGCCGAGACGGCTCGGCTTTTGCACCGTGTGGATGCAGATGGCCACTCCTACGGCTACACCTGTCCGCGCTGCCACCAGCGCTTTCCGCGAAGCCGGCCGCTAACCCTTGAGCTCGCTCGGGTCGTGGCGGACTCCGAACCGAACCCCGTCGTCTACTTCTTCGACCGTGTGAATGCGGCGACAGTCTGGCTCGCCGAGCACTACGCGGACACGGGTGCGGTCGTTGCGTTCGAGCCGTCCCTAGCCACCGGCGGCGAGCTCTTCCGTCGCGCCTGCGAGGCTGCCAGCCTCATTAAGCACAGCAAAGAGTTCGACCTCCCGATTCCAAAGACGCCTCCACGAAGCCGGCCTGAACAGGTCAGCGTGATCACGGACGGCGCAGCCGGACTGAGCTATCGCATCGGCACATCACCCGAAAAGCACCTTCCAGCCATCCCCACCCTCGCAGTGGACACCGCCGGTGCTGGAGACTGGATCACCGCCTCACTGCTTGCGGCCACATGCAGCGCGAACGGTCTCGACAAGCAGTACGTCGACGAAGGCCTTCGTCGTGGACAGGCTCTCGCCGCGATGTGCTGCACCTTGGTTGGTGCTCGGGCCTTGAGTGGGGTTCCCATCAGGATGCTCAACCGGCGCATCGACGAGGTCCTGGCCTCCAACTACGTCGATGCCCCGCCCAAGGTGACGGCTCGCCCGGCGACGGAACCAAGACCCGGACGCTGTGCTACCTGCCTGCTCGCGACCTAGATTCGCCACAGGCCCAGATGGCCAGAGGGCGAGCCTCGGAGCGCGGTGGCGTCTTGAACGTACCGACGAACGGCCGTATAGGAGCAATGCCGCGGCCTGCCACGTAATCGCCCACTCCGGCTGCTCGTTCCGAGCGGCAGCCGGTGCGCACGAGGCTGACCGATCACCCTCTGCCGCGGCGGTCCCGAGGTCATTCGCCAATGTCTTCAGAACTGGGCGCTGACTGATCGCGCGGTACCGACGGACGCTCGCCGCCTCACGTGTGAAGAGGAGGGCGTCGGTTGGGCCGGCCTCCGCTGGGACGGGCCACTGGAGCCTCCTCGACACCAGACGCTTGGGCGTCGATGGCGTTCGCCCACTGAGCGACCTCGCGAATGGCCCTCAAGCCGGCTGCCGGGCGCTCATCGACGAGATCGTTGAGGATCTGCTTCATCTCTCGGACCACTCGCCGCACGTTTCGCGGGACAGCCTGTGCCAGCAGCGGCTGAGCGTGGCGACGGTCCCATTCGCCGATCGCCTCCTCGTAACCCTTCTCCGTGGGTGCGTGGTCGCCACCCCTCCAGGAGCACTCGCAGGCCGCCACGTAGGAGCTGCACACGGCCGCCTCAGCCGTCCACGACCCGGTCATGGTGCCGTCCGGCAGACGGCGCATCGCGAAACCCTCGTGGCCTTCGAGATCCTCGTACACAGAGCCCATCTCGGCTTCTCCTGTTCGACGACGCCGAAGAACTAGGCCGCGAAGGTGGCCGCGATCTCGCGACCCGACGGGACTTCAGAGGTGGAGATCCTGACTTCCAGCATCTCCGCCCAGCTGGCCGCGAGATTTCATGGGCTCCGGCGGCCTAGTTGGGCATGGAACGAAACGGCCTCTCGGGCTTCGAACTCCTGGTCATCGTCGGCGCAGGCATGGTCGGCTCGGTCGGCGGCGCCGTCTGGCTCGGTGCCTGGGTCGCGTCCGCCATCGCCGGTGGGCGACTTCGGGCGTCATTCGCGGACGCCGTCGCCGCTGCCAGCAGACTCCCTACCAACCTGGGTAACCCGAGATTGGCCTGGCCGGACGAGGTCCGGGCTTCCCTACCGGGTCCGCTGCTCTATTGGTCGGCCACGGTTGTGCTCCTGGTCTCGACGCTGGCGATCGTGGTCGTCGTCTTCCGGCTCGTGTCGAAGTCGCGGGTCGGCACCCTGCCACGACATCCCCTCGGTGTCGACGCCCGTGCTCGTTTCGCCACCGCTCGCGACCTGAAGCCGCTCGTCGTGCGTGCGCGCCATCCCGGTCGGTTCCTCCTTGGTCGGCACGGTCGGCGACTTCTCGCCACCGAGCTGCCACCGACGGGGAGGCGTCGACGAAAGGGACGTCAGGGTGATCGGGGAGCGGTCGCACTCATCGGTCCATCCCGGTCGGGCAAGACGACGGCCGCCATCACCGGGATCCTCGAATGGGAAGGCCCGGCCGTCCTGTCATCAGTCAAGGCCGACCTGTTGGCGAGCACCTGCGGGTGGCGCAAGGAGAAGGGCAAGGTCCTCGTCTACGACCCGACCCGCACCACCGGCGACGCGTCGGCCATCTGGTCACCACTGCGCGCCGCCAAGACGGTTCTCGGCGCCCAGCGGGCGGCCCGGGCGCTGTGCGAGGCCGCTCCACGGAGCGACAACGTGAAGGGCAGCCTCGACTTCTGGCTCGCCCAGGCGGAGATCCTGCTGTCCGGCCTGCTGTGGGTCGCCGCCCACGACAAACGCGACATGGCCCGCGTCTGCGAGTGGGTGATGGTCCAGGACCGTCCTCGGGAGGACGGGCTCGGCGACGTCCGCGTCGCTCTCAACCGGCTCCTCGAGTCGAAGGATCCGATCATCCAGGACGGCGCCGGCCGTGCCTCGCAGGCGGTCATGAGCATCTGGGCGCTGGAGGACGAGACCCGATCCTCGGTCTACGCCACCGCGCAGACGGTGGTGTGGCCGTGGGCCGATCCGGGCGTCGCCGCCGCCTCCCGGGGCAAGAGCCTCAGCCTCGACTGGCTCCTCGGTGGCCCCAACACCCTCTATCTGTGCGCGCCCATCGAGGACCAGGAGCGTCTGTCACCGGCCTTCGGCGGCCTGCTCAACGATCTGGTCAAGCAGGTCTTCCTGCGAGTCGCTGCCACTGGTCGCCCGCTCGACCCGCCCCTGCTCCTTGTCATCGACGAGGCCGGCAACACCCCGCTTCGCTCCCTGCCCCAGTACGCCTCGACGCTCGCCGGCCTGGGCGTGTTGCTGGTGACGATCTGGCAGTCCATCGCCCAGATCGAGGACGCCTACCACCGCCAGGCCGACACCATCCTCACCAACCACCTCTCCAAGGTCTTCTACTCGGGCCTGTCCGACCCGGCCGCGTTCCGCTACATCGGCCAGGTCCTGGGCGACGTGGAGGTCGAGACCCGCAGCCGCTCCGAGGCCGCCGACTGGCGAAGCTCGCTGCAGCTGTCGACGACCCGAGAACCACTTGTCCCGCCCCACATGGCCCGCCAGATGCCGCCCGGCGATGCACTTCTGATCCACGGCACCTTGCCGCCGGCGCACATCCGAACGCGGCCGTGGTGGGACAACCGTCGCCTGGCGGCACGGGGCCGGCTCGATCCCGGTCGCCGGCCCGCCGTCGTCATTCCCCCGGAGGAGGCCGCCGCAGCATGAACGAGCCCTATCTGCGTCCTGCCGGCCCCGAGAGTGCCCCGCCCGCGCCGTGCCCCGTCGGCTACGAGGCCGAGCCCGCCGGCGTCTGGCACGGCAAGACCATGGAGGTCGTCTACGACCCCCGGCGCCACGACGTCGCCCTCCTTCGGGGCGGGGTGTCGGCGAAGGTGCGCGAGGGCCTGGTCGACTCCGGCTGGCGGCATCAGCTGACCGACGGCGACAACCAGATGTGGACCCGGGACCGAACGGAGTTGGTCCGCAGCCGCCTCCAGCGGGTGCCCTCAGCGCCCAAGCTGTCCCGGGTCGCCTGAGCGATGGACCAGGCGGAAGTGGCGTTGCTCCGGCGCGTCCGGATGACTGTGGCCGACGCGGCCTCGGCTCGATGTGTGGTGGACCTGGACGGGTGGCCGCTGCTCCTCGTCGACCGAATCGGCGGGTGCGTGCAGGTCAACGACCTGCGCTCCGAGGCCATGTTCAGCCATGGCGTGCGGCTGCCCTCGGAGGCCGAGCGCCTGACGGTCCGGGCCGGTGCGGTCGGCGACGAGCTCTTCGTGCTGGTGGGGGACGCGGTCGCCGTGTTCGTCGTCCCCGACGTCTCGTCGTCCACGCACGTCGAGGTCCGGGTCGTCGAGTCGGCCACGGGTCGGCTCTTGTTCGACCGCTCGGTGCGCTACCGGCAGATGCCGGCGGGAGCCATGTCGCCATCACCGGCTTTGCTCGACTGCCGGGGGTAGCGTGTGCCCCGGGATCGGAGCGCGCCCCAGCCCGCACAGCTGTCGCTGTTCGACACGCTCCCCCAAGCCGACGCCGGGCCGCCGCTGCCCGGGGAGGTGCCGGAATATGAACCGTTACGGGCGAATGGCCTACGACCACGCCAGCCAGCACCAGCCGAAGGCGTTCGCGTCGATGGCCGACCCGATCGACCACTTCTCCCGGCTGGGGGTGGAGGTCGAGACCCGGATCACGACGCTTCGGGACGAGCTCCTCGGAGCGCTCCGTCCATCGGAGAGCCTGGAGGACTACCGCCAGCGCGGCTACCAGGCCCGCCGCCAGGCCGAGGAGATGGTCCTCGCCGAGATGGTCTGGACGGAGCCGGAGCCGACGACCCATCCCGAGGACGACGAGGTCCTGACCTACCGCTCGCAACTGGCGATGGTCTCCCGGGCACTGGCCTCGGCGGACCGGGACTGGACCGAGGTCCCGGCGGAGATGCCGAACCGGCCGTAGCGTTCCGGCCCGGAGGCCAGGCCGACCTGGCACCGAGCGGGGCCGCCGCCAAGTTGAAGGCCAATCTGACGGCGCTGGAGGTCCTTGACCGCCTCCGCACCGAGCGGCGGAACGCATCGGCCGAGGAGCAGTCGGTGCTCGCTCGTTGGTCGGGATGGGGCAGCCTCCCGCAGGTCTTCGACGAGGCCAACGACACCTACGCCGTGGCCCGGGAGCAGGCCCGCCGGCTCCTCGGCGACGAGTTGGCATGGACAGCGGCCCGGCGGACCACGCTCAACGCCCACTACACGCCCGCCGAGGTGGTCTCCGCCATGTGGCGGGCGGTCGCGGACCTGGGCTTCGACCGCGGGCGGGTGCTGGAGCCGGGATGCGGGTCGGGCAACTTCGTCGGCTTGGCTCCCGACGGCTGCGAGATCACCGGCGTCGAGGCCGACGCCACCACCGCCGCGGTCGCCCGCCACCTCTACAGCGCCCGGGCAACGATCCGTGCGGAGCGCTTCGAGTCCTTCGTCGCGCCCGACGGGCACTTCGACCTGGTGATCGGCAACATTCCCTTCGCCAAGGTCGTCCCGCACGACCCCCGCCACAACCGCTCCCGGCTGGCTCTGCACAACTACTTCATCGTCAAGAGCCTGGAGCTGACGCGGCCGGGAGGGCTCGTGGTAGTGCTCACCTCCCGCTATACCGCCGATGCCCGCAACCCTGCGGCCCGCCGCGAGATCGAAGCCCGAGCCGACCTGGTTGGTGCCCTCCGCTTCCCGGCAGGCGCCTTCATGCGCTCGGCCGGCACCGCGGTCGTCAGCGACCTCCTCGTCCTGCGTCGCCGTGGGGACGGCGACGACCCCCGGGGCCATAGGTGGACGACGACGGTGCCGGCTCCGATCAACGACGATGGCGAGCCGCTGTTCGTGAACGAGTTCTTCGCCGCCAAACCGCAGTACGTGCTCGGCACGCTCGCCGCCGACCGCGGCATGTACCGAGAGAGGGAGCTGACCGTCGAGGCGGCCGGGCCGTTGCTCCCTGCCCTCGACGAGGCGCTCGACTCGATTGTCGCCGACGCCCGTGCCAGAGGACTGGTGCTCTCGCCGCGGACCACCCAGCCTGATCAGGACCCGGCGACCGTCACCGGCGCGACGTCGGCGGTGCGATTCGCCCAAGAGGGCAGCTTCCTGCTCGCCGACGGTCGACTGTGTCGGTTGGAGCACGGCCAGGTGCGGCCCCACGAGCCTCGGTATCGCTCCGACGTGGCGGAGCTTCGCCGCCTGGTAGCACTACGCGACGCCGCCCGAGCCGTGCTCGCGGCACAGGTGGCCGGCGCCGCCGATCCGGAGCTGCACGATCTGCAAGCCAGCCTCACAGCCACCTACGACTCGTACCGCCGCGTCTACGGCCCCGTGAACCGTTTCCGAACGGCACGAACCGGCCGCTCCGACCCCGGGACCGGGGAGGAGGTACTCCGCCGTCTTCGGCCTCGCATGGGTGGATTTCGAGACGACCCCGACTGGCCCCTCGTCGCCGCACTCGAGGTGTTCGACGACGAGACCCAGCAAGCCAGCCCGGCGGCGATGTTCACGCAGCGGATCATCTCCCCACCGGTGGCCCGCCTCGGCGTGGACAACGCGCCCGAGGCGGTGGCGGTATGCCTGGACGAGTCCGGCTCCCTCGATCTCGCTCGCATCGCCGAGCTGCTCGGCGTCGACGAGGAGGCGGCCAGGGCCGAGTTGAAGGGCTTGGCCTGGGACGAACCGGGATCGGGCGACCTCGTCCCAGCCAGCCAGTATTTGTCGGGCAACGTGCGGACAAAGCTGGAGGTGGCGCGGGCCGCTGCCGCTGACGATCCCCGGTGGGAAGCCAACGTTGCAGCGCTGGCCGCGGTCCTGCCCCGCCAGCTCGAGCCGGGCGAGATCACCGCCGGGTTGGGCGCGCCATGGATCCCGCCCGCCGACGTCGAAGCCTTCTGCACGGAGGTTCTGGGCGCGTCAGTCGAGATCGAACGTGTGGCGGCACTGGGTCGCTGGACCGTGGTGCTACGAGCCGGCCGGCGGGCGTCGGTCAGCCTCTCCTCGGAGTGGGGAACGGCCCGGGCCGACGCCGTCACCCTTCTCGATGCGAGCCTGAACCAGCGCCTCCACACCGTCACCGATCAGACCGAGGACGGCCGGCGGGTGCGCAATGACGCCGAGACGATCGCCGCCCGGGACAAGCAGGACGCCCTCGCGTCTCGCTTCGCTACCTGGGTATGGGAGGAACCCCGGCGGGCCAGCCGACTGGCCGAGCGCTACAACGAGCTGTTCAACAGCGTGGTCATCCCCTCCCACGACGGCAGCCACCTCAGCCTGCCCGGCCTGGCCGAGAGCTTCCGTCCCCATCCCCACCAACGGGACGCGGTGGCCCGAATCCTCACCGACGGGCGGGCGCTGCTCGCCCACGCCGTCGGCGCCGGCAAGACGGCGACGATGGTGATGGCCGCCATGGAGCTGCGCCGCCTCGGCCTGGCAGCCAAGCCGGCCGTGGTCGTTCCCAACCACATGCTCGACCAGTTCAGCCGGGAGTGGCTCCAGCTCTACCCGACGGCCAAGGTGCTGATCGCCGACCGGGACCGGCTGTCGAAGGAGCGCCGCAAGGAGTTCGTCGCCCGGTGCGCCACCGGCGACTGGGACGGCGTCATCTTCACCCAGGCCGGCTTCGGACGCCTTCCCCTCGGCGGCGATCTCCTCGCCGGCTACCTGGGCGAGGAGCTGGCCCGGTGCCGGGAGGCGCTGAATGAGTCCCGCAGCGGCAAGAGCCTCAGCGTGAAGCGCCTGGAGGGCCGGATCGCCCAGCTCGAGGAGACATACCAGCGCCTCATGGCGACGGAGACCAAGGACGACGGCGTCCACTGGTCCGAGACGGGCATTGACTACATATTTTGTGACGAAAGCCACTTGTACAAAAATCGGAGGGTCGATTCAGCCATTGAGGGTATGGCCAATCCGGGCTCCCAGCGGGCGCAGGACCTCGACGCCAAGCTCTGGGCGCTGCGGCGAGTCCAGGGCCCGAGAGTGGTCACCTTCGCCACCGCGACCCCGGTGGCCAACTCGATCGCCGAGCTGTGGACCATGCAGTCCTACCTCCAGCCGGACGCCCTGGCCGGCGTCGACCTGGCTCCCTTCGACTCCTGGGCGGCGACGTTCGGCCGGACCGTGACCGCCCTGGAGCTAGCGCCCGACGGCGGCAGCTACCGGATGAAGACCCGCTTCGCCCGCTTCCAGAACATCCCCGAGCTGCTCACGCTGTATCGCCAGGTGGCCGACGTGCGCACGGCCGAGGATCTGAAACTGCCGGTGCCGGTGCTGTCAGGCGGTGGCCCTGAGACGGTGATCGTGCCCGCCAGTCCGACGCTCCGCGAGTACGTCACCGAGTTGGCGGCCAGGGCTGAGTGTGTTCGCAGCCGCTCGGTGACCCCGGACGAGGACAACATGCTCAAAATAACTGGGGACGGTCGCCGGGCCGCCCTCGACCTGCGTCTGGTCGGCGAGCATCCCGACCCCGACGGGGGCAAGCTGGCTGCCGCCGCGGATCGGATCTGCGCCATCCACCGGTCGTCTGCCGGTCGTCTCTACCTCGACGAAGCCGGCGAGGCGCACCCTCGTCCCGGCGGTCTCCAACTCGTGTTCTGCGACGCATCGACGCCCTCCGGTACTGGTTGGAACACCTACGCAGAGCTGCGCACCCTTCTTACCGAGCGGGGTGTGCCGCCCGAGTCAGTCCGCTTCGTCCACGAGGCAAATACCGACGAGGCCAAGGCCAAGCTGTTCGCCGCCTGCCGAGACGGGCGTGTTGCCGTGCTGGTCGGCTCCACCGACAAGATGGGGATCGGCACCAACGTCCAGGCCAGGGCGATCGCCCTCCACCACCTCGATTGCGCGTGGCGGCCAGCGGACATCGAACAACGCGATGGGAGGATCGTCCGCCAGGGCAACCAGAACGCCGAGGTGTCGATCGTCCGATACGCCACCGAGGGCAGCTTCGACATCTACATGTGGCAGACCGTCGAGCGCAAGGCCGCTTTCATCAACCAGGTCGCCACTGGCCGAGCCGTCGACCGAGACGTGGACGACATCGGCGACCAAGCCCTCTCCTACGCCGAGGTGAAGGCGCTCGCCACCGGCAACCCGCTGATCCTCGAGAAGGCGTCGGTCGACGCCGATGTCGCTCGACTCGGCCGGCTCCGTCGGGCTCACCTGGACGACCAGCACCGTCTCCGGCGTGCGTTGGACACCGCCGAGAGTCGGGCGGGGTCAGCCGGACGGCGTATCGGCCAGCTCGAATCCGCCATTGAGCGACGGCAGGACACCCGAGGCGACCAATTCAGGATGACCGTGGACGGCGCCCCCCACGGCAAGCGAGTGGACGCTGGCGACCACCTCCACCGGCTGGTCTCGTCGCTCGTGAAGGAGCCGGCGAGCCGATCCAAGGGCACCCCGGTCGGGCACCTCGCCGGCTTCGATGTTCACGCCTGCGTCGATCGGCGCTTCGATGAGGTTTCCTTGACGATCCCGCTGGCTGGGTCGGAGATCCGGTGCGCGACCGACGAGTGGCGCGCCGTCGACCCGGCGAGTCTCATCCAGCGACTCGAGCGCCGTATCCAGAACCTCGACTCGGCTCTGTCGGAGGCTCGAAACGACCAGGCGGCGTGCAGCCAGGAGGCCGAGCGAGCAAGAGCGCGTATCGGCTCCCCGTTCGAGCACGACGATGAACTCCGAAGGCTCCAGCGCCGGCAGCAGGAGATCACCGAGCAACTGCTCGCGCCGGCCGAGGAGCCTTCGGTAGTGCCCGAGGCATCGGCTGCCGACCGGATGTCCGCCCACCTGGCGTCGCTTGGCCGGTCAGCTGCGGCGCCGACATCGTCTCCCGCCCGGCTCTAGCGACCCGAACATACAGAAGGGTCGATTCGATGTCCCAGGGATTGGGCTGCGCCGCCTACAGCGAGGACTCTGCGACGTTCTACAGGGGGTGGCGGTCAGCGCCTTTGACCGTCGGGAGGGTCCGACTGGGTGGTTGAGGCCGTCCGCTGTAGAACATCACGTTTCGCACCGCGTTCAAGTCGGGCCCGTGGGCCCGGACGTCGCGCAGCGTTCGAAGCCACGCCTTGGTGCCGACTGACCTGCGCGACGACATCACCAACCGTGGCCAGGCGCAGCCGGCGGATGCGAGTGGCGAGGCCAGGGCCATCGAGCGCAGCATCGAGGATCAGCGATGCGATCAGTTCCTTCCGGCTCGTGCGCTCTCCGGTGGCCTCGACGCAGTCGACCAGTTGGTCGACGCGGTCGCTGATGGCGTCAGCAAGGACCAGACCGACCGCGCGTTCGCTACAAGCGGCCAGCAGAACGTCGTCGGGGCCCAGCTCTTCGTCGTTCACGCAGGCCTCTCTGGGAGTATCATATATCTAACACGTGTTTCTCGCGCCTGTGTCGCCCCCGCCTCGCTTCGTCCGTCTCGGAGAACTACCTGTGGCACGCGCAACCCGACAGCAACTGGCTGAGCCGCTCGCCCGGAACGAGCGCCTCCCATCCAAGGCAACTCCGCCGACGCCGCCTCGGCGTCGAGCTCTCGTCGATCCTGTCCAGTTCCTGCTCGCAACACGCGACAGCGGATATCGGAGCACGTCTGCGGCCGTTGCTGAGTTGGTGGACAACTCGATTCAGGCCTGTGCCACGACTGTCGGCGTCGAGGTGAGACGTGGGGGTGACCCCACGTGGCCGATTGAGATCCGCGTTGGAGATGACGGCGTCGGGATGACAGACGTCACGCTGGCTGACGCACTGTCCTTCGGCGGCTCCAGCCGATTCGATGACCGCCACTCGCTGGGTCGCTATGGGATGGGACTACCCAACGCCGGCCTCAGTCGTGCGCGCCGCATTGAGGTGCACACTTGGCAGGGGCGCCAGACAGCGTTCGCCGCCCTAGACATCGATGAGTTCATTCACTCGGGGCGCAAGACGCTCGCGCCGGTTGAGTGGGTCCCGAGGCCATCATTCGCGCCGGCATGCCACACGGGAACGGTTGTCGACCTCAAGCGGTGCGATCGCCTCGAGCACCAACGAGTGTCAACTGTCGCTGCGCACCTCAGTCGCGACTTGGGCCGCATGTACCGCTGGCACTTAGTGGATGGCATTCGGATACTTGTCAACGGCATAGCGCTCGTCCCTACAGATCCACTCATGCTGATGTCGGAGTCGGCCGATGCCGCGGGACGGCAGTTCGGAACGGTTCTGCGCTATCGCCTGCCTGGGCACTCCTCGACTGGCGTTGTTGAGGTTCGATTCAGTGAGCTGCCCGTCGCCGAGTGGCACGACTTGCCTTCCGAGGAGAAGCGTCGGCTCGGTGTCACCGGCACGCCCTCCGTGAGTGTTGTCCGGGCCGGCCGTGAGATCGATCGTGGTTGGTTCTTCATGGGCGCGAAGCGACGCGAAAACTACGACGACTGGTGGCGTGCCGAGATCAGCTTCGATCCCGAGTTGGACGAGCTGTTCGGCATCACCCACTCGAAGCAGGGGATCAACCCCGTTGGAAGCCTCTGCGAGCTCCTCGCCCGCGACCTCGAGCCGGTCGCTCGGGCACTGAACACCCGCGTTCGGCGTTCGTTCGAGTTGCTTCGGTCCGCTGCACCGATTTCCGAAGCTGAGCGACGTGCCTCGTCGGCAGCGCGCCGTCTCCCGCCTCTACCGCGACAAGGCGGCGCCAGCGCGAACCCGGAGATCCTCGCCTCGGTCCAAGAGTTTCTCGCCCTTTCCACGGCTGGCCCGACACATCGAATCCTGGTTCAAGACTTGCCGACGACCGTGGCGACAGAGGTCGTGCTCGTAAAGGGCCGTCTCGCGCTCCTCATCAACGCCCAGCATCCGCTCTACATCGACCTACTCGGTCCGTTGGCTGAGAGCAGCCGCCCCGAGGATGCTCAGCTGGCTGTTCGCCTTTTCCTGGCGCTCCTGGCGTCCGCGAGGGCGGAAGCAGGGCTGTCCGCAGTTGAGCGCCGGTCCGCATCCAAGATGCGTCAAGCTTGGTCCGACATCACGGCCACCTTCCTAGATTTCTGACATGAAGGACGTTCCGCTTCATCTCGACCTTCCAAAGGCGTGGTCCGCCGATCAGAGGCGAGGGTTCTTGGAATGGGCCGAACGCGCTGCAACTGACGTCGGCCCAGGCCGAGTTCCCAACACCTCGAACTCAAGCCTCGCAGCCGCGTACGCAGTCATTGCAGATCTGGCCAGCCAGGGGTGGCGGCTCACAGTCGATGCCACCGGCTTGAGTGTCGCTCCGGCTCTCGTGAATGAGGACGTGGCTGTCGAGCGTGACCGCGTCCGGACTCAGGAGTTGCTGAAGCGAGACGAGCAGCTGGGACGAGAGTCCGTCAGAAGGTTCATTTGTCGCATGGAGACGCCGCGCCAACGCGGCAGCGGATTCATCTCGATCTTCAGTCTGATGCGCGATGGTGCAGCGTTAGCGGACTCGATCCGGGAGGCTCGAACCTCGAGCAGCGGGGTGCCCGACATCGATCTTGCCGCTGTTCTCGCGCCGTATGTGCAGATCGTGGAAGCCGGCCAACGCTGCGCCGAGACCGGCCTTTTGCTCACGGAAATCTGGCGATACTTCCGGCACACCTGGACCAATCAGCACACAAGCATTCCGGGCCGCACGATGACGGTGCTCATCAGAGACAAGGCTGCCCCCTTCCACCCCGTCATAGGCATTGCCGCACTGGGAAGCTCGGTGGTGCAGCTGAAGCAGCGCGACGAGTGGATCGGCTGGCAGCGCGACCAATTCCTTGAAGAGTCGACTGCCCGTCCCTCGCTTCGGCTGGCGCGCTGGCTGTGGCGCCGGCTGGAGGACCAGAGGCACGAGTTGCACTTGGTTGATCTCGTTCGCGATGGACTCTACTGGCCGCAGCTCTGGGACCAGCCGACCGACGATGCGATCGCCAAGCTCGAGGCCGAGGCTGCGCGATGCCGTGCAGAACACCACCGCTTCGCCAAGCCGAAAGATTTCAAGACGGCGCTTGACGCCACCGACCCTGACGCCCTACTGCGTCGGGCCGAGACGGCGCTATTCCGAAGCAAGCGATGCCTGGCGCTCGCTGGCCTCTTGCGTTCGCGCTCGGCGCTTCTTCCGTTCTTCAGACCGGGTCCGTCGCGCGCATCGCTCGAAGCCGCGCTAAAGGACCGCCGAGCGAGGGAGGCGGTCGCGTCGATAGTCAAGCGCGCGAAGGCAGATGCGGTTGGAACAGAAATGGCCGACCTCACTGTGTGCGGATCGATAGCCCCCTACAGCGACCTGCTTGGGGGCAAGCTCGTCGCGATGCTTGCGGTGAGCCCGACCGTCGTGCGCGCATATCACGAGCGATACGGGGACTACGCAGGCGAGATCGCGTCCTCGATGGCCGGGCGGCCGATCGTTCGGCGTAATCGCTTGGCGTTCATCGGAACAACCTCGCTCTACGGCTCCCAATCCAGTCAGTACAACCGGTTGTCGATGCCTGGGGGCGTACTCGGCGGCAGTGAACCGCTGGAATTCAAGCGCCTAGGTCGCAGCCGAAGCTTTGGTACCTCCCACCTGTCTGATCGATCGGTTCAGGCCCTGGTCCGGCTGGCGGAGCAGACGGCAGCGGGCGTGCGTGTCAACAGCATCTTCGGAGAAGGCGTCAACCCGAAGCTTCGCAAGGTCCGTCACGGGCTCGATCTACTCGGCTGGCCGTCGGATCAACTGCTTCAGCACGGTCGGCAGCGCATCATCTATGGGGTGTCACTGACGACGAACCTTCTGCCCTATCTGATCGGCCTCGACGATTCGCCGGAGTATCGCTTCCGGACCAACGCGGCGAATGACACCGCCAAGATCGTCGCTTGGTGGCAAGTCAGGTGGGCGAGTCGCCGGCTATGTTCCGAAGAGGCACTGGCACGGGTTGCCGGACATGGAACAGCGGAACGTCCGATTATGCATGGCGCTCGAGTCCAGCTGCCGGCGGACGAGTCGGAGGACTGACGCTCTGCCCGCCTTTGGCGGTTAGGGCGAACTGATCTCGAACACTTCGGAACTCGCCACCGCGGTCAACACGACGACCTCTGCGTCGCCATCATCAGCGGTCTGACGCTCGCACGCGACGTCTAGGAGACGAACCGTGCTGGCCGCGGTGAGGAGCAAGTCTTCGTCTGTCGTTCGCACGAGGGCGCGTTCCGCTGTTCTCGTCAACCGAGCCGTCCAACTCATCGACCCGTTGCGCGCGATGACCTCTGCCTCGATGTCACCGAATGCTCCGGGGTGAATCGTCGCATAGTCGGAGCTCCAATATGCCTCGCACATGTGACGGACTGAACACCGCGCACATGCGGACGACAGGCGAGCGATCGGAGCCCCCGCGATGGAGTCGTCGGCCGATCCGATTCTCCGTCGGAGATCGGCTCCGAGGTCGCTCCACGCCTTCGGCTCTGGCACGCGCTCGTCTTCACCGGGATACGCAAGTGTCATCTGACCGACGGGTAGGCCGCCGGGGTTGGCTTCACGGTCGAGCAACCAGAGCAGACCGTAGAGCAGGATCTGCTCCTGGTGGTGTTCGTCGCGAGCGCCGGACTTGAAGTCGACGATATCGGCCGCGTCATGGCCGACGGTGAGAAGGTCAATCTGGCCCTTGAATCGCTCATCATCGGCGCGTAGGCGGGCCTCGGGGTACCTGCCCGGCGCGAGTGTTCCACGGCTCGGAACGGACGCGCCGCCCTGCATCGACTGTGGCAGCGGCTCCTTCGAGGCGGCGACCGGCGGCAGCCGCGCGACCAGTTCCTGCACGGCACTGCGTATCTCAGGAGTGCGTCGGTGCAGGCCCGCTGCCAATCGGGGCACGCGCGCCTTGACCCGATGGTTCGAGGACAGTCGCCCCAAGACGACATCAATGCACCGATCGACGATCTTCGAGTAGCCACCGAGTCCGCGAAGTGCCGCCGTCGCCGCCACCGGATCGGAGACATCCACGTAGCGCAGTGCCCTGAGGACCTGTTCAACAGCTCCGTGGATCACGGTGCCGACCAGCGCGGCTTCGGACACCTTGTCGGGGTAGCCGGGGCCGCTGAAGTTCGGTCCGGTGTACATCGCATGGCGAAGCGCGTACTGAAGTGGGCAAGACTCGGCCTCGGTCAGCGTTGAGAAGGACCAGTGGTCTGGCGGCCCAGACCACTCACCCTTCTCGCCGACGCGGGTGACGAACGACACCTCACGCCTTCCCGAGTGCGTGCAGAATTTGATGGCTGGCCCGCGGCAAGTGGCGGCGGATGAGAATCTCGTCCACCAACTGAACCGGCGTTGTGATGCTGTATTCGGCGGCATCGCGCACTGCTGGGTCGGTTGCGTAGTCAGGTGTGAGCGGCGCATGAACCGCGATGATCAGGTCCCCAAGCGATGTACGGGCCAAGATCGGTGCCTCGACAGTTCCCAGACCGGGCACGGTCGTCGGCGCGTTTCGCAGGAAGGTGACGCCCTCTACATCGTGGCGGTCCAGGTCCGCGAACAGGCGATCCGTCGAGCTTTCAACACGCTCCTTGCTAAGCGTCGGCTCCTCGCCCCGCAGTACGTATCGCAGCAGGCTGGACCCGACGTGCCTATCGAGGAGGTTGTGCTCGAATCGGTTCTTGAAGCTCCGCAGGCAGCGGTAGCAGGAGAGGTCGCAATCGGCGGGACATGTCTCCAGCAGTTGCAACGCGGCCTCGAACACGGCGACACCCATCGCGCGGACTCTCCTGCTGAAGCCGGCACCGCCCGCAAGGGTGTCGTACATGTAGATCTCGGCCTCGAGGCCTCCGTGGCCCCCGGGGGTCAACGCGGGCCGGTATTCGGCCTGCAACTCACCGCGCTCGATTTGCAGCAACTGCGCGGACGCAATCGTGAGTGCCTCGGCGACGGTCCTGAGACCAACGTCGGTTGCGAGATATCCGGGCTGCAGCGTGAGGGGATGCTCAACTTGTAGCCCGACGAGGAGGACGTCGGAGATGAAGTCAGTTCCGAGTACGAGCCCGCTGCTCGAGGCCGAGCCCGTGCAGGTTGGCTCACGATCGTCCGGGTACGGCTTCGAGTGCTCACCGCTCAGCCCGCTCCCCGGACTCGCCGTGGGTTCGATTCGCCCGCACCTTGTGCAGTACGTGTAGCCCTCTCCTCGCGGGCCGCTATTCGTGACCAGCAGGTGCGGGCGATGGAAGTACGACCGGATGTGCGGCGTGATGCTCTCCCAGCGAGTCCGGTCGCTCGGTCCCTCGGCGACGAGCTTGGCGCGAGTCGCGTAGCTCTTGGCGGGCTGGTCCTCGGGAGAAGTCCCCTCCTCCTTGGACTGAGGATGTGCAAACCCCGGCGGCCTCATCCAGTTCTTCGCGCTTCCGAACGTGCCCTCGCTGCTGCACGCTGGGCAGTCCCGCTTCTCACCTCGCTCGGCTTCCTGGTGGCTCGCAGTGCAGGCGTACCTGCAGACGCGGCACTCGAAGTAGAGGCGGCGCTCGCGCCACGCGACGAAGCGATCATTCTGCATAGGTGAGTAGAGCGCCCCTGACGTCCAGAGCTTGCCGTCGATCCACACCTCCTTCCCCGGGGCATACTGCGTGAGAGCAACGGGAAGCCCCTGGCTGGGTGCGTATTCGAAGGCCGGTCGGAACCGCGTTGAGCGATTGCGGTCGAACACGTGGAACGAGACGACGTCTGTCGGAAACGCGTACCTCGGGAGAACTCCCTTGTACAGCAGGCGGTCAAGCAGGTTCTGAGAGGATCGGGCGACGGCCGCACCGCTGTCGTCATCCTCCTCGGCTTGAACCTCCGTCGTGCCGTCGTCTGGGCCGTCGGAGTCGTCGGCGGCTTGCGCTTCCGCATCTGCTGGTGCCTCGGGCTCGCTGATTCCCTCGGTGCCGTCGGAGATCGGCAGCGCGCTGTCGATCTCCCTGAGCGTCTGGGAGGCGACGCCATCGAGAAGGGCCGCACGCGTCTGGCCGTGGAGATCGTCGGGCAGCCATTGATCGATCGCTGTCCGCAACTCGCCTTCGTTGCTTCTGACCCAGAGTTCGAAGTCGGCGCGATTGAGGATGGCGTCATCGCTCAGGAAATCTCGGACAGTCCCAAGGACGGCGAACAGATGCGGCTGATCCTCGGGAGCGATCGAGGGCAGGCGGTCTTGGTGGTATCGCTGGAGCAGGAATGCGGTCATGTGTCGACGAGCGATGGACTCGTTGTCGAGAGTAAGAACCGGATCGTCCACCGGGCCTCTGACCATTGCCGCTGGGTCGCGGAAATACTGCTCATCGTGGCTGTCGGCGCTTCCGAACGCGATCACGGTCGCCACGGCGTTGCCGCGGCGCCCTGCTCGGCCGGCGCGTTGTTGGTAGCTGGAACGGGCTGGCGGCATGTTGCGAAGCGCGACGCCAGACAACGTGCCGATGTCGATGCCGACCTCCATCGTCGTCGTGCACGACATCACGTCGACGGCGGTGCGCGGCTGCTCACCCGGGGCTGGAATCCCAGTGTCGACGTCTTGGAAGAGCAACTCATACTGTTCGGCCCGCGAGAACACCTCGTCTGTCTGGGCGGCGTTCAGTTGTGCAGTGTGCTCTGCCGCGATCAACGCCATCGGGGGTTCCGGCGGTGTCGCGAGAGCGCGGACCGAGCTCGACCGGTAGTAGCCCTTGCGGGCGGCGAAGACAGGGTCGGAGTCCGGGTCGATCTTTGTGACTGTGCCGACCCGTGAGCAGACGACGCACTTGGCGCTATTCGGAATGAGGCGCTGCGTCGACCGACACGTCTGGCAGTACGCCCAGGTTCCGTCGAGGTTAAGAGCAAGGTTCGACGCATGCAGCTTGTACTTCTTTGGTGCGACGTTCTCCGTGAACAGCTCAAGCAGGCGTGGCAGCCAGGTCGCTTCGAATGCCTTTACGGTGGGCTTGTCGCCGAGCCATCGGGTGAATGGCGCGAACTTCCCGGCGTGTGGCCGTATGCCGCGAGGGGTCTGCCAGAAACTCTGCGGCATGCTCCTGAACCAGTAACCGGGCACCGACCACTGGAAGAGCCAGAGCCGCGCAATAGCGAGCTTCGCGTCGGGCGAGCTGGCGATCGGGAGATCGGGGAGGTTGGTGAGGTCATCCGTGAGCTTCGCGCGCTCGCGAATGGAAGCCAGAGCCAGAGACTGCAAGCCGAAGTACTTGCTCGTCAGCGTTTCATTCATTGCCCAGAGCAGCGATTCCGGAGGGGAGGCCGCTCGGATCTCGCTGACGAGCTCCAGGCACTCCATCGGGTCGGCCAGCGCACCCCTCTTCAGGGCTCGATGCACTTCAAGCGCAGCGTGGAGAGATTCAGTGCCCTTCAGCTTGGGGCGCAGCCGGACACCCATTACATCGGACGCGATCAGAATTGACACATAGAGGTCGTCGAGGCTGAGCCGGTCGAACATGCCTGGGACTGCGGAGAGATCTCGCCAACCGCGCAGGATGAGGGGACGAAGCGCATCGCGCATCGAGTAGTCCTGCAGGTTCGGTGCGAGGCGCGCAGCAGTCTGTCGCGAGTCGGAGAAGATGAGGACCTTGCGACCTCGGAGGGGCGCGAACTGCGTCGCTTCCTGAGGGCCTGGCGGTTGCACCTGAATCTGCCTCGCGATGAGCGCTTGAAAGGGCTGATCGCCCTTGGTCTGGTGGTCCTGGACGGTCGTACGGCCGAACTGAGCGGTCTGCGTGCACACACCGCAGGGCCGGAACTCGCCAAGACCTTCTGGAACCGCAGACCCGTCGTCGTCGTCGCCAGACGCCGGGACAAGACGGTCCCGCTTCAAGAAAACCGATCGAACGCGGTCACCGAGCTTGGGGGCATTCAGCCTGCCGGTCACAAGATCGAGGTCTGCTGGTTCGACGTCGCTCGTCGTCGGCGGTTCCAGCAGAAGGTCCAACGGATGCAGCGCAGTTACGCGCCCGGCAGCCGCGTCGAACGAGCTGCCGGGTTCAGCCCACAGGAAGCTTGGCTGTTCGATGTTGTCCGTGTACGCCCGAGCGTATGCAGCCCCGCAGTTGCGGCAAGTGAAGAGCTCGAAAACCCGCGCTCCGCATCTGCATGTGTCTCGAGGCTGAGCGAAGACAGCGCCGACCGGTCCTGCTGCAAGGTCGGATTCGCGGACGGCGCAGTCTGGATCGAGGCACGCCCAGATGCCCGGAAGGCCACGAAAGAAGGAGTGAATGCGACAGGGCAGCAGGCCCGGCTCGCCGTCTCGAGGGCGAGCGCTGCTGCCGAGGGCCACCAGAGCGGTAACCGCACGCGCCGCGATGAGCGGGTCGGCAGTTGGGAACAGCAACTCGGATATCTCGCTCAGTGGCAGCGCGGCCTGCATGGTTGCGTTGACAAGCTGGCTCATTGGGCCGAACGTTCGAAGCGCCTCGTACAGGGCCGCGTGGACGTTGTCCAGAGACCCGACGCCGAAGTGGCCCAACAGGCCGGACACCACGCCAAGCCGTTGCTCGTCTGAGGTCGCTTCGTAATAGCCGGCTAGGTCCACCTCCGCGAGAAGGTCGGCGTCGGCGGCCGACCCGTCGCATCCGTCAGTGCGAAGGGCCAGGTCGCCCGTGACCGTCTCGAAGTGGTCGACGTCTGTGCCAGTCAGGTCGGCAGCGAAGGCCGCTGCTCGCTTTGAATCGCTGAAACTGGCGCTGGTGCAGATCACCTGCAGGCGGTCGGACGAGATGCCGAGCCGGCTGGTCAGCCGTCGGATGAGGAGCGCGACCTCGGCGCCGGCCGCACCCCGGTAGAGGTGAGCTTCGTCCACCACCAGCATGATCTGTTGATCCGGCGAAGCAGCGAGCCACTCGCGCGTCCTGTCGAAGATCGGACGCTCGAGCGGCCGCATCAGCATGTACTCGAGCATCGAGTAGTTAGTCACGAGAACATCCGGCGGATTTAGCAGCACCTCGTGCCGTGTGAGGAGTTCCGGGTCCTGTGGCCGCATCACGGCACGTTGGTAGTCCCCGGCCTTGTTCTTCCAGCGCTGTCCTGAAGCGCCATACCACCCGCGTAGGTCCGGCTTCGCCGGCCACTTTCCACGCTCTCGGAGGCTCTTGACGAGCCGACTGGCGTTCGGGTAGAGCGGGCTTGTGTCGTCGTTCGCTGCGTCCTCGAGCGCAACGTAGAAGTCGCCGAGCGCGTGTAGACGTTCCTGGTCCTTCTTTGCCGTTCGAACACCGGGGTACAGCGTCCTACTCGTGTAGCGAGCGAAACGTGCCGGCCGTCCGCTCCACCGGACGAACTGTGTCGATACTGCGGCGTCGCCGAGCATGAGCCGCAACCGACCGAGCTGATCGTTGACCAGCGCGTTCATCGGATACAGCACCAGCGCACGGACCGCCGGTCGAGCAAAGGAGTCTGAGCTATCGGCCGCCTCGATCGCCAGCTTCGAGAGAATTGGGAGGAGGAAGGACTCCGTCTTGCCGGAGCCGGTGCCCGTCGTAACGACGAGGTTCCGGCGGTGTGTGACCGATGCTTCGATGGCAGTCGCTTGATGGCGGTAGGGCGGGTTGAAGACCAGTGGCCCACGGTCGCCCGTCGCGCTGGCCATGAGGCCCAGCAGCGTCTGCGCCGGCGCTGGAATGTCGAGGTCCTCGAACGGGCTGCCCGGCAAGTACCGAGGAGTGCTCTCCAGGAAGGGCTCCTGGAAGATCACGCCCAGTTGGTCGAGGAGCCGCCGGCGTTGCCGGACGAGCACGGGATGTCCAACGTGATAGGTCGCTTCGATGTAGTCGCGCAGTGCCGCGCGGATCTCGTCGACGGTCTCAGCGATGGTGAGGGCTTCTTGGCTCATGTCGGGTCTCCGTCGCGCAGTCTGACCGTCCAGAGAGAGGTCTGCAGAAAGTCGAGCTCGGCCTCGATTTCGATCTCACGGAGCGCGTATGAGAGCAGGCTGCGCTTCCGGGGGAGTGGGCGACCGATCGCGTCCAGGCGCCGCTGCGCCCAGGCCGGCGGAGGTGACAACAGGTGCAGTACGACGACTCCGTCACGGTTGCCTCGCTCGACTCGAACCACCTGCGGGGTCCCCCTGAGCTCGTCAATCGCAGCTTGTAGCCGCCAGGCCTCGTCGCACGCTCGATTGAGGCGGGCCTGGGCAGGCAGATCGACCAGGCGCTGGACTCTCCCATGAGCCACCTGCACGTAGCACCACAAGGGGGCGCCGAACGCGACTGGACGTCGGGCGACATAGTTGCCTGAGTCCTTTGAGGAGAGAGCGCGCCAGCGACCGCGGTAGTAAGTCGGGGACGTTGATCCGTCGAGGATGGTGCAGTCGTCGATCGTGCCCGCTTGGCCAGCGGTCGCTAGCCGCCGGTCGTAGTCGGCAACGAGATCGCCGGCGTCGCCCAGTGGCGGATGCGCCAGCCATTGGGCGGCGCTGACTTCGCGCAGCCCTAGAGCCTCAAGATCCTTGACCGTGAGTTCGTGTCCGGCAGCGAGCCGGCGGACGTGGCCGTCGTGCTCGATCAACTCCCGCATGGTCCCGCTAAGGTACGGAACGCCGTCGGCACGAACGCCGATGAGCAGGACCGTGTTGCCAAGCATCACGAAAGCTGGTTCAGCAAGGAAGAGGACCCTCTGTTCGGGGCCCCCATCCGTACTCACGGGGGCCTCGATTAGGTCGCCGTAGGCGGCGAGGCTGTCGATCGTCGCTCTAAGGGGGAACGAGGCCTCGTCGTCCGGGTCCTTTACGAGGCCAGCCACGGACCCGCGGACGGCGGCGACGAGTTGCCGAGGAGTGGCCGGGCACATGAAGGACGCGGCGCGACGTACCGCACTTGCCAACACCTCCGGGGCGGTGAGGTCGGCAGCGGTGCCGTCGAATCCAAGGCTCTCGACCACCGCAGCGACGGCGTGGTCTGCGGACAAGTGGACGATCCTCATCGGTCCGTCCCACTGCGGGCGTCGAGGTTCATCGACTCCGACGCAACGAGGAGTCGGGCGAGCCTGAACGTCGCAGGCCGCTTGAGTGCTGCCTCGATGGCCTTGATCACATGACCGTCATCGACATCCAACGTCTCGGGTGCTCTTGCGAGTCGCGCAATCAGCCCGGCGAGAGAGTGTGGCAGCCACCCATGCTCGGTGGCGATCGCATCGACGTAAAGGTTCCTCGGGCTCGATCCGGCAACCATCTGTGCACGACACCGGTTGACCAGGTCCTCGGCGATTCGCCGCTCCTCGCCACTGGTGCCCACACCGCTGAAGAGCAGGTCCGCCGTGGAGGCATCGCCGTCCAGGAGGTGATGTTCTACGTCCGACCAGTACTTCCCACCGATCAGACCTCCGAGACCAGATCGAATGGCGTCGAGGACACGCGTCTGAAGGTGCGCCGCACTTCCGTCGGCAGGCACTGCGATGCCTCCCCAGAGTCTTGCCAGCGAGATGCAGCGGCGGACCGAATCGACCGTCCGAGGGCCCGTTTGCAGTGAGGGGCGCACATTGAGGAGCCCTAACGCGTCGAGCCCGCCCCTGACGTGGGGTGGCACCACGATCGCCGCCTGAAGTTCGCCGCACGTGGCGAGGATCAGCCCGCCGCGCTCAAGGCGCAGGAGGTCCTCCTCGCCATAGCTGACGGGTTCGCCCTTTGCCGGATGATCCGCAGGAAAGGAGGTGATGACGGGGCGCTCCGCGGTGTGGTTGATCAGGCGTGCGAACGGTCCCGCCTTGTCCCGTCCAGCGGCCCAGCGCAGGGGCTCGAACGGCCGACCCGCTCGGACTTCGCTTGACCCGAGCGCAGCATGGCTGACGAGGACCACCATCTCCTCGGAGTCGCCGACCACGGAATCGAGTTGGTTGCTTCCCTGAACGCCTCGAAGGAGTTGTGACCAACGCTCCTCGCTCACCGGGAGCAGGGATGAGAAGGTTGCCCGGCTGAGCGGCTTGCCTCCGCCGAGGCTCGTCAGAGTCACCTCGAACTGGACTCGTTCGCCGCTCGGCCCGGTGACCTCAAGTCTGCTCGAACCCGACCAGAGGTCGATGAGCGTCGGATGGGGCGGAAACGACATGACCTGCAGCCCCTGGCGGGCACTCGCGGAGGTTGAACTGTCGACCGGCTCGCGCACGCGAACCCTGAAGGTCCCGTGCGTAAAAGGCGCTCCGTCGTAACCAAGGAGCGCGATCTCCAGAACCTGGCGGCCAGGCGAGAGGTCCGTGAGCTGGACAAAGGCAGTATCCGCGTCAGGTGGCCAGTTGAACTCTCTTGCCTCGATCTCGGTCGAGATGATGCAACGGGACACGGCGTACGACGACCGAATGGCGAGCATTGGACTCTCGCCGGCGTTCCATTCTGCGGTTCCTTCGCCATCCCACGCAGCCGGCACCAATCCGGCAGGCCGGATGCCGACCTCAGGTGCGATGGAGATCCCGAGTGCCAGCAGGCCGTCCCTCGCAGCCTGGTCAACGATCGAAGGCACTGTGAAGGCGATCGCGTGCACGTCCTCGGTGGCGAGACCGAGGCAGTCGAATGCGACACCTTCGATTTCGGAAAGCGTTCGTGAGACGAGGATGTAGTCGGCGCCAGGTCGCACGACCCGAGTTCGGACCTCCAGGGCGACGCCCGGTTCCGAGCACCGGAAGAGCCAGGGGCCGTGCGGAAGCCGACAATGGTCCGCGACCAGGTTCATCGCCTGGGTCGCAGAGGAGTCTTCGATCTCGACCAGCGTCTGGCCCTCGGCCGCAGGCCACTGGTCGAGTGGCATCGGGCCCCGGTCGTACATCAGGGCTCCCGTGGACTGGGTCCCACGAACTCCACGAACTCGATAGCGGGTTCGTTCGAGCTCGGGGCGAACGCTCGGCACTCGGCGGGCCAGCGACTCATAGCTCGGAATGAGGACGTAGCCTTTCCAGCCGTCGCCGGTACGGCGGAGCGACAACGAGGCCTCGATTTGTCGGCTGGCGTCCGCAGGCGCGGGTCGCGGCGCACCCCCGGTCGACGCGCCTTGCATCCATCCCTTTCGCCGGATGCGAACTGCCGCGCGCTTGGCGTCCAAGAGCCATGCTCCCGCCTGCCGCTCCTTGCTGAGGTCTGCGACGATTCGCTGTAGGACGGCAGACGTCAACAACGGAGTTTCCTCGTCCTCGCCCACGAGGAGCGCCGCCGCTACCAACCCGAGTAGTTCTGTGTTCTCGGCGAACTTTCGGAAGCGGGCGGAGGTGTCGTAACTGCGCCGGGCGAGCCGCTCACCGAGCGCGGCGTGGTCGTCGAGTAAGTCAGCGGTGAGGGCCGTCCGGTAGTCGTAGAGGAGTCGTGCGAGGTGACGCTGAAGGTCGGTCGGCAGCACTGCGTGCGTGATCGGCCACGCGATATTCTTGAACCAAAGGGCCCATCGTCCGGAAATGCGAGCGCCGACGTACGCGTCCGCGAACTCCTCAAACCGATGACGAATAAAGCGGCGGGCGTAGTCGATGCCGTGCGACGTCCACCTCGGAGTGGCTTCCTCGAAGACCGGCCAGAACTCGTCCCCGCGGTACCTGTATCCGACTTCGGCTGCGTACACGACGAAGGGCAGGCCGGCGGAGCGTGGAAGCCCAGGGCCTTCGACCGCGCGCCGGACGGCAAGTTGTAATTGCGGCAGTTCCTCGTCGAGCGAGAGGCCATGTTCAAGTGCGAACAGCGGGCTCCCGGGGCGTACAGCATCTCGTTGGGCCCGGAGGTCTACGAAGTGGCCTTCGAGGCGTTCCTGCCAGGCGGCCAGTGAAGGTGCCGTCACGCGCCTAACGCCCTCACCTTCGGCTCTGGCCTTCCCCGCCGCGCTCCACGAGCATCCATTCTGTACGAGGGGTGTGACAGTGGTCTCTCACGAGGGGGCAGGGGTCATTTACCAGCTGTCTGTCAGAGCGTGGGTCTTGGCGTCGGCACCGATACGGACGCCGACGTAGCGGGAGAGGGTGAAGGCAGGGTTGGCGTGGCCGAGCATGCGACTGACGACCGCTGGATCGAGGCGAACGTCGAACAGCATCCAGCAGGCGGCGACGTGGCGGAGGTCGTGCGGATGCCACTTAGCTACCGTCCGTGATTTCATTGGCCACCCCGCCTCCTTCGCCGCTCGGACCCACAGGCGGTGGAACTTGCGATGCTCCGCTGGTTGGCCATCGCCGTTCTCGAAGAGGAGGGCCTCGTCCCCACGGGAGTGCCGCACTTCGTCGGAATGGCGGCGGAGATCGGCCGCCAGGCTGGCAGGGAAGATCGACGAGCGCTTCTGCTTGTTCTTGGTGGTCGCGATCGATCGACCAAGGCGCGATTGGACCACCGCCCTGTGAATCCGGACGACACGGTGCGGCTCGAACTCGAGATCGCAAGGGCGGAGCCCGATGAGCTCTCCCCAACGCGCACCGGAGCGGTGCTTGAGCCTCATGGCGAGCGCCCAGGTCGGCTGCCCGAGTTGGACCAGAGCGTCGAAGAACTGCGTGCAGTGCTCGTCGTCCGGAAGCGCATCACGAGGGACGAAGCCGTTTGCCTCCCCCTGGAACTCCGCCTTCAGTGAGTAGGAGACGAGCCACATCGGATCGGCATCCCTCGGCAGCCATCGACTCTTGTGCGCGAAGGTCACGAGCGCCCGCATGCAGGAGCCGATGTTCTGGACGGTGCTCGGAGCGCACCGTCGTCGGGCGTCGGCGAGCACAACCTCCGACATCGCCGGTGTCCACTCCACGACGGTGATGTCGCCCAGGCGGGGGAGCAGCCACGAGCGAAGGATCGACGCCTGCCTACCCCGATAGCCGGGCGAGCGTCCCTCGATGTGCCCCAGGTATGCGGCGCCAAGGGTGCCCACCGTACGAGGCTGGTCGGGACTGGCGCGGAGCGGTACCTGGGCGGCGAGGAAGGACTCGATCTCCCGCGCCTTCGCACGGGCCTCCGGCTCGATCCTGAACTTGTACGAGACCCGGCCGCCTGCGGCGTCGGTAGCGACGACGCGGAAGCGATCCTCGCCGGCACTCGGTGCGTAGATGCGTGTCCCGTGCTCGAACACTGCGAACGGCTTCTTCCGGTATCGCTGAGGGCCTCTGCCCATGGTGCTTCCTCCGACAAGAGAACACTGGAGGAAGCCCAGGCGCACCAGAAAGACGAGATCCGTGGGCTCGACGGATTGTGCCCACCATTGTGCCCAAGCGGTCGTTCCAAGGCAAGGATTCCCCCCTGACCTGGCCTTTCGCGCCGTGGGCCCAGCGGGGTCGATCCACTCTCAAGGTTCAGACACGGGTTCGAATCCCGTTGGGGCTGCTCGCTCGAAATCCCTGCTCGCGGGGTTTTCGCGCCTCCGACCTGGGGCCTTCTCGTTTCGAGGTGACGGACGGGCGAGCCACAGGCTGATGAGGAACGCCGCGCCCCACGCGATGAACCACGGGTCCCAGAAGAAGGCGTGCCACGCCAGGGCCCCTCGGTTGGCGTCGGGTCCGGGATTCACCGCGCCGGTCAGCCCGAGCAGACTGCCGAGCGTCTGGAGCCCACCGTAGATGGTCATCGAGACGGCCGCGACCCAGCTGAGGATGCGAGGGACCCGTCCTCTCGTCCACTGCGGGAGCCAACTGGGCCTGATGGCCACGATCGGCGCGGCGACGGCGAGCATCGTCTTTACCGCCACGATCCCCCAGAGGGCGATGACGACGGACGGTCCCCGCCCCCGGCCCCAGCGCTCGATGGCACCGCCGATGGTGCCCAGCAACGCCGTGCCACCCAAGGCCCAGTAGGCACTGACGGCGGCATGGGCCAAACCGAGGCCGGCTGCGACAGAGGCGGCCACCACGGCAGCCGTCCGAGGCCGGAGGTCGGGCGTCAACAGGCGGTCGGCCGTGCCCATGAAGGGGTCCTCTCCGATGGAAGCCCCACCGCCAGCTGCCCGGGTCGTGCACCGCCCGACGACGCCGGACGGGTGTGACGTCAACCGTACCGTGGCTGCTGGCGCCGTCGGACGGTCCGCGCGTGCGGTTAGTAGACCCATACCGACGAGCCGATCGGCATGAAGTTCTCGGCCCAGATCCAGTCGATGGCGGCGTTGCTCACCCGCACGCAGCCGTGGGAGGCGGGGTGGGCGGGAACGTCGCCGTAGCCGTGGACGGCGATGCCGTCGGGCTGGAAGTACCGGGGCCAGTAGAGGGCACCGAGCTCACCCACGTCGACATCGACACCCTCCCCCCCGATCAGAAGGCGGTGGTGCTCCTGGTCGACGCCTACGGGCTCGACTACGCCGAGGCGGCGGACGTCCTGGGCGTCGCCACCGGCACCGTCGGCCACGTTCGAGTTCGAGTTCCCGCCGAACCACGGTCGGCGGTCTCCTGCTGGGGTGATCCGATGGCGTCGGGGGAGGGGGAAACCCGACGTGCCCGAGCCCTTTGTCGTGGGCCTCGGGGCGCTGGCGTGGGCGAAGGCCGAGCTGGTGCTAGGCGGCGAGCTCCGCCGCATGGCCAATTCCTTCTCCCTCCGGTAAGAGCACCGGCCCCCTTTCGTTGCATTGTGTCATAACATTTGTTACAATACCGTCATGATCTTCGCTTTCCTCATCTGCCTCGCGGTCGTCCTGGGGGCGCTCCTCCGGGCGCACCGGGAGGTCGACCACCAGTTCATCGGTGAGTGGGCCGGGGCCCATGGGTTGACGCTCACGGCCGAGAATCGGCCCATGGTCGGTTGGTACCTGAGGACCGCCCGCCTCCTGCGCACGTGGGGGGCCCTGAGTGGGCTGTTCCTGGCCCCCATCGTGCTCTCGTCGTTCGGCTTCTACAGCCATGCCTTCTGGGGGATCTGGATCTTCCTCGGCTATCTGGCCGGCGCCCTCTACGCCGAGCTGTCGCTGGTGCGGGTCGCCACCGACGGTGAGCGCACCGCCAGTCTCGTGCCGCGGGAGCTGGCTGACTACCTGCCCCGGCGCCTCCTCGTCGCCCAGCGGGGGCTCGGCCTTCTCATCGCAGCTGGTGCGGGGGCCGCGGCCGTGTTGCCCTATGGCGACCGCTCGCCCGAGAGCTTCAGTGTTCACGGGGATGGTGTGCTCGCCGCCGGCCTCGTTGGCGTCGCGTTCACAATCGGCCTCGAGCGGGTTCAACGCTGGGTGGTGCAGAGGCCGCAGCCGTTCACCGAGCCAGCGCTGGTGGCGGCTGACGACGCCATCCGGGCCCAGTCGGTGCACTCGTTGGCCGGAAGCGGCCTCGCCGTCCTCCTGGTGCTCAACAGCTTCATCGCCTGGGCGCTGGCGGTGTCCGACGTGCAGATCCTGCGGTGGACGATGTGGGTCCCCAGCGGGTTCGGGTTCCCCGCCGCCCTGGCCGTATGCCTCTATTACGGCCACCGCGCCTGGTGGGTGCAGCGCCCGGACGCAGTTATGACGGCCCCGTGAACCTGCACGTCGACCAGGGTTCGACGGTGCCGCCCTACGAGCAGGTGCGTCAGCAGGTCACCGCCCTGGTGCTGGGTCACGGCCTCCTACCGGGAACGCGCCTGCCATCGATCCGCCAGCTGGCCAACGACCTCGGCCTGGCCGGGGGCACGGTCGCCCGCGCCTACCGAGAGCTGGAAGCGGACGGGGTGGTCAGCACCCGCGGGCGCAACGGCACGGTCGTCGTCGGCCCACCCCGGGCCGGTCCCCCACCGGAGCTGATGTCGGCCGCCCGGGCCTATGTGGCAAAGGCCGCCGAGGTCGGCGCCAGCGTCGACCTCGCCATCTCCGCCCTACGTATCGCCTTCGCTGTCGGGAGCCTCACATGACGAAACTGGAAACAGACGTGCCCACCTCCATCCCCCCCGGGCGCCCCGCACGACCGGTACGGCGCTTCGTGGCCGCCCAGGTCGTTCTGGCGCTCCTCTTCGGCGCTCTGTGGTGGTCTGGCCTGGTCGCGCCGCGGCTGGGCTTCGTCAACGGCTCGGGCGGGGTGTACCACAGCGACACCGGGCGCACAACGGTCGTGCTCGACCTTCGCAACCACTCCCCGTGGGCGGTCGAGGTTCGTCGAGTCGCCCCGGCCGACGGGCGGGTGACCTTCGACTCGGTGCGCGTCAACGGCGTCGACCTCGCCACCGACGGCCAGAAGGTCGCCGGTGGCGGCGAGGCGACGGTGGTGATCGAGTTGACCTGCGGACTCACGCCGGGCGGCAACCCGTTCCCGAGCCCGTCCCCGTCCTGGGTCCCGATCAAGCTCGAGGTCACCGTCAGCACCGCGACCGGGCTGGAGCGGACCCGCACCACCCGAGCGGTCTACCAACCGCCAACCTGCCTCGGCTCACGCAACGATCAGTGAGAGGACGAAGGACCTCGGTCCGCGCACGGCAATGCCGACCGTGACCACGGGAACCCGGTCATGTCGTGCTCGTCGGGCGGGGGATCAGGGCGCGGGCGACGTCGGTTCATGCTCTCCTCAGGTCCCGTCAGTTGGATGGCAGCGTCGGAATGCGGGGGTCGTGGGCGTCGACCGGCTGAAGGCTGGCGACGAGGCGATCCAGCTCACCGACCGAGACGGGTCCGGAGAGGTGGGTGGTCACGCCGGGAGCGAGCTGGACCTCGAGGAAGGTGCTCGCGCCCTGGGAGAAGGTCGCGGCCCGGTGACCGTCGACTTCGAGGACCTCGAGGCCCACGGACCGACGCGACAGCTCGGCGGCCAGGTCGCCGTGGCCCACTCCGACGGAGATGTCGGAGTCGATCGCGACACCGGAATCGGGCTCGTAGTCGACGTTCCAAGTGACCTGCTTCCCGATCGGGGCTGGCGGCTGGAGCGTCTCGGAGGCAAAGCCGGGAGCGGCCGTCTCGTCGACGCTGACTACGCCGGCGCCGACGTGCAGGGCCTCGACCAGGGACGTGAGCTCGTCGGAGGTGAGGCCGATCGACGTGACGATCCACCGCTGTCCGGAGCGCGGTTCCGTCCACCCGAGGGTGTGCCCGTCGCGTGGACCTTGCCCGGACGCAGCCAGTTTGGCCTCGGTCCCTCGAACGGTGGTCCGGCGGTTGGCCGGGCTTCCGTCGCCGCGCACGATGGAGTCGGGGCTGAAGAAGTCCGTGTCGGAGACGTCCGGGCCCCAGACCGTGACCGCGCGGCGAAGGACGCCGTCCGCCTCGTCGAGAAGGACGAGGGCGACGGTGCTGGGCTTGCACGGCCGCTGGACGCCCGCCGACGCGTTGCGCAGTCGGAAGCCGGCAGGCACGTCAGCCGGCAGGTACCGAAGTCCATCTGCTTCCTCCGGTTGGCCCGGCTCGGCGAATGCGTCCCGGCACGACGCGGTCGCGTCGGCCGAGGTGCCCATGTGCAACGGCCGGACCCCGAGGGTTGCGACTGCGACCACGATGGCCGCAGCCACCGCGACGAGAGCGAAGCTCCGGCGACGAGAGGACGAGGCGACCCGGCCGACCAGCGGTGTGGTGGGGCGGGCCTGGCGCTCGAGCAGCTGGAGCGGCGGCGCCGGCCGCACGGGCGCGGCCACGGCCGCGGCCAGATCGCGCCGGAGGCGGTCTTCGATGTCGATGGTCATGACAGCTCCTTGCGCAGGCGGGCGATGGCCCGGTGGTGGACGGATTTCACGGTGCCCGGCCTGATCGAGAGGACGTCGGCGATCTCGGCCTCCGAGAGGTCGAGGTAGTAGCGCAGGACGATCACGGCCCGCTGGCGGTAGGGGAGCCCGGACAGGCGGGCGAAGGTCTCGTCGACCTCGGCCGACGGCACCGCGGCCAACTCGGGGACGAGCTCGACGGGATGTTCCCGGTGGCGCCCGCCCCGGGTGGTGTTGGCGGCGCCGTTGATCACCGCCCGCCGGAGGTAGGCGAAGGGCTCGGTCACCGTGTCCGCGTGCCGCAGATACCCGATGAAGGCGTCCTGGACGACCTCCTCGCCCCGGGCCCGCGAGCCGGTCAGCAGGTGGGCGAAGCGCACCAGATCGGGCCACGCTGAGCGGTAGAACTGAGAGAAAGCGTCTGATGGCGCATGCGTCGCTTCGATACGGGAGTGTGTCACCCGAACCAGACACACCCGGACGTCATTCGGTTCCTCGG
>JAXDMK010000144.1:0-2837 GCA_034666105.1 Actinomycetota bacterium
CGCGGTGCCGGCCTGGGTATCGCCCGTGGCCCAGGCCACCTGCAGGTCGGGATGGCCATGGGCCAGGCGCAGCAGCTCGGCGCCCGTGTATCCCGACCCGCCCACGATCCCGACGTCAACCATGGAGCGTCAACATACACGCTGCTGCATGGTTATGCGACAACCGACGCGATCCACACCCGGTCGTCGGCCGAGAACACCACCCGATCGGCGCCCACCGCGGGCAGATCGCCGTCGGCGTAGGGGCCGGTGGCGATGGTGCGCACGGCACCCCCGGCACCGGGCACGGCCTGGAGCGACGCCCGCCCTGACCCGAGCGGGCCCGGCGGCCCGAAGAACACCACCTGGTCGCCGACGACCACCTGGCGGGCGGCCCGGGCGCACCCTGAGGATCCCGTCGGTGACGCCGGAGCCGGTCCACTCCGACGTCACCGGCGGTGCCACGTCACCACAACCGGCGCCTGCGGCCAGGGCCGCGACCGACACGACCAGGAGGAGGAAGGGGCGCCGGCGTCGTCGGTGTTCCTCCCCTGCCACGGCATCCCCCCTGCGCCATCCCCGCTCCCGCCCCGCCCGTCCTGACCGGGGATCCTACGCGGCCCCGCCGATCGCTCCGCCGGAACGGGTTGAGAAACTCGTGCTCCTCGGTAGAGTTGGTCCATGGGCTGGACGATCGTGGTGCGTCCCAAGGAGATGGAGGTCCTGCGCTCCTGCCGGCGCCAGTGGGACTTCGACAGCCGGCTGCGCCAGAACCTGGTGCCGATCAAGCCGGCGAAGATGTTCGACTTCGACCTGGCCATGCACCAGGCCCTCGCCGTCTGGTACTTCCCGGCCATGGACGACTGGAGCCGGGTCATCGTGCGGCCGGTGGCGCTGAAGGGCTTCGAGCGCAAGATGCTCGAGGACCGCAACGCCTACGCCGACTACCACGAGGTCACGGCCGAGATGGACGAGGAGTTCCAGAAGTACCTCCAGCTGGGCCAGGCCGTCCTGAGCCGCTACTTCGACTGGGCCACCACCGCCGACGACCTCGACTCCATCCTGTCCGACGAGGACATCTGGACCGCCGTCCCCGACCCCGAGGCCCCCGAGAACGACCTCGGCTCGGTCGACAAGAAGCGGGAGATCCGCTACTTCGGGCGGGTCGACCAGGTGATGTCCACCCCCGACGACGAGTACTGGGTCGTCGACCACCGCATCGTCTGGGACAACTTCACCGACGAGGACGAGCTGCTGAACGACACCCGCACCCTGCTCGGCCAGCGGGCGCTGGAGATCGCCTACCCCCAGCTCCGCATCGCCGGCACCGTCTACAACGAGCTGCGCATCGGCCGCGGCGAGCTGGAGGGGGCGGCCCCGTCCCCCGAGCCCGCGGGCGAGGACATCCGCGACCACTCCAAGGGCGCCCGCCACCTCAACTTCCGGCGGGTGGCGTCGGCCATCGAGAGCAAGTACGTCGACGACGGCGCCGACCACGTCGTCCAGCGGGAGGGCACCGACTACATCCGGCGCACCTACATCACCCGTTCCCGGGCCACGCTCGAGCCGATCAGCCGGCGCATGGCCGAGGACTGCATCCTGGTGCGCGACGCCGACATCGAGATCTACCCCGATCCCGAGCCCGAGAAGTGCGCCGCCTGCCTGTTCGTGGTTCCGTGCCAGATGCTCGACGAGGGCCAAGATCCGTCCGAGTACATGGCCGTGCACTTCCGGCCCCGAACCGACGAGGAGTTCGACGAGGAGGGCCTGCGCTTCTCCCCCCGCCGCCAGGTCTACCGGGCGTCGCTGGGCGGGGTCCAGGAGCGGATGCAGAACGCGGCCAAGTGGCGGGGCGGCGGCGCCACGTAGGGCTCAACCCCGGAGGCGGCCGCCGGAGCTGGACTCGACGGCTTGGATGCACCGCCGGCGGAGGGCCGATAGCTCGTCCTCGGTGAGGGTGTGGTCGAGGGCGGAAAAGCGCAGGTGATACGCCAGCCCCCGGCGTCCCGGCCCAACGATCACGCCCCTGTACACGTCGAACAGCTCGAGCCGTTCGAGCAGTTCGCCGGCCGCATCCCGCAGGGTGCGCTCGACATCGCCCGCGGGTGTGGCGTCGTCGACCACGAAGGCGAGGTCGATGTCCGCCGACGGGTAGCGGCTGATGGGGCGGAAGGTGGTCGCCCGGCGGGGGGCGTCGCGGAGGAGAAGGCCCAGGTCGACCTGCATCCAGCCGACGGGGCCGTCGAGCTGGTGGGCAGCCAGGACGCCGGGGTCGACCTCGCCCACCGTGCCGAGGACCAGCCCGTCGTCCGCCCCCGCCACCAGCTCGGCGGTGCGGGTGGGGTGGAGGCCGGGTCGGGTGGCGGCCCGGAGCCGGACTTCGTCGAGGCGGAGGCCGGCGGCCAGTCCCCGCCAGGTGCGGACAGCCGCGGCCGCGTCGCGGCCCGCCAGCACCACCGCCAGGTGCTCGGGCTCGGGGGGGAGGCGGTCGCCGTTCTCCGGGGGAAGGAACACGTGGCCGATCTCGAACAGGGCGACGTCGGGCCGGCGGTGGTTGGCGTTGGTGACCAGGGCCCGGAGCAGGCCCGGCAGGAGCGACGGGCGCAGGATCGACTCCTCCGCCGCCAGCGGGTTCTCGATCTCGATGGCCTCGGGCGGGAGGCCGGCCCGGACGAGGTCGTCGGGGGCGAGGAACGACGTGGCCCACGCCTCCGACAGCCCGACCCCGACAAGGATGTCGGCCACCAGCCGCCGGTCGCGCTGGTACGGGTTGAGGAGACCGACGGTGGCCACCGGCGGCCGGGTGCGGGGGATGCGGCTGTAGCCGTGGTGGCGGGCCACCTCCTCGATCACGTCGA
>JAXDMK010000145.1:0-32389 GCA_034666105.1 Actinomycetota bacterium
CCCGTCCGTGGCCGGCGGCGCCGGGCGACCGCTACGCCGGCGTGAGCGCCTTCGGCTTCGGCGGCACCAACTTCCACGCCGTCCTCGCCGGCTACGACGGGGCGGCCGAGCCGGTCCACGGCCTGCAGGAGTGGCCGGCCGAGCTGTTCCTGTTCCGGGGGACGGCCGACATCGACCGCTTGCGCGAGCTGGTGGCGGCCAACGACCGCGCCGGCCGGCCGTGGGCGTTGCGGGACCTGGCCTTCACCCTGGCCGCCGGCCGGGGCGGCCCGGCCGCGGCCGCGATCGTCGCCGACGACCTCGACGACCTGGCCGCCAAGCTCGACCGCCTGCGGGCCGGCACCGCCGGCGACGGCGTCTTCCTTTCCGTGGCCGCCGGCGCCGGCACCGGCGACGGCGACGGCCCCGCGGGACAGGTCGCGTTCCTGTTCCCCGGCCAGGGGAGCCAGCGGCCGGGGATGCTGGCCGACCTGTTCGTCGCCTTCCCCCGGCTCCAACGACTCCTGCGGCTGGCCGGCGGCCGCTACGCGCCCGTCATGTTCCCGCCCCTGGCCTTCACCCGCGACGCCAAGTCGGCCCAGCAGGCGGCCATCACCGACACCCGGTCGGCCCAGCCCACCCTCGGGATCGCGGGGCTGGCCCTGCACGAGATCCTCACGTCGGTGGGCGTGCGCCCCGACCTGGCCGCCGGACACAGCTACGGCGAACTGGTGGCCCTGGGCGCAGCCGGCGCCATCGCCGTCGACGATCTCCTCGGGCTGAGCGCCTCCCGGGCCGCGGCCGTGCTCGACGCGGCCGGCGCCGATCCGGGGGGCATGGCCGCGGTGGCCGCCTCCGCCGATGACGTGGCCGCGGCCATCGCCGGGGTCGACGGGATCGTGCTGGCCAACCACAACTCGCCCCTCCAGACGGTGATCTCGGGCACCGAGCCGGCCCTGGCCGAGGCCCTGGCCCGGCTGGCGGCCGCCGGTCTGCCCTCGAAGCGGCTGCCGGTGGCGTGCGCCTTCCACAGCCCGGTGGTGGCGCGGGCGGCGGAGACGTTCCGGGTCGTGCTGGCCGGCGTCGACGTCGACGCCCCGTCGTACCCGGTGTGGTCGAACACCACCGCCGCTCCCCACGGTCCCGACCTGCGGGACGCCCTCGCCCGCCACCTGGCCAACCCGGTGCGGTTCGTCGACGAGATCGAGGCCATGTACGCCACCGGCGCCCGCGTCTTCGTCGAGGCCGGCCCCGGGGGCGTGCTGACCAAGCTCGTCGGCGCCATCCTCGGCGACCGCCCTCACACCGCGGTGGCCTGCGACCTCCCCGGCGACCACGGCCTGCGCCGGCTCCTCCTGGCCCTGGCCGAGCTGGCGGTGGCGGGCGTCCCGGTCGACACCCACGCCCTGGTCGCCGGCCGGGCCCGCCTGGTGGCGGCGGCCGACGCCCCGTCCCGCCCCGGCTGGCTGGTCGACGGCCACCTCGTCCGCCGCTCCGACGGCGAACCCATCGTCGGCGGACTCCAGCCGGCCCAACTCATGCCCCGCGGCTCCCTGGGCGGGCCGGCCCCGGACGCGGCGGCTGCCGCCGCCAGCAACCAGCGGGACGCCACCGTCGTCCAGTTCCTCCAGTCCACCCGGGACCTGGTCGCCGCCCAGCGGGACGTGATGCTGGCCTACCTGGGTTCGACCGCCCCCGCGTCCGTCGTGGTCCCCGCCACCCGGACGGTGCTGGCCGCGGCGGTCGTCACCGCCCCCGCCGCCGCCGTCGCTCCCGAGACCCCGGCCGTCGTCGACCTGACCGCGGTCGTGCTCGACATCGTCAGCGCCCGCACCGGCTACCCCCGCGACATGCTCGACGTCGACCTCGACCTGGAAGCCGACCTGTCGATCGGGTCCATCAAGCGCACCGAGATGATCGGCGAGCTGGCCGACCGCCTCGGGCTCGGAAGCGTGGGTGCCACTCTCGACGAGGGAATGGTCGAGGACCTGGCCCGCCTCAAGACCATCGCCGGCATCGTCGCCTGGCTGGAGGACCACCTCACCCCCACCCCCTCCGAACCGGTGACGCCGACAGCCCTCCGGGGGCCCGTCCCTGTCACCAGTTCGCCCACCCCCCCCGAACTGGTGACACAGAACGACCTCCTGGGGGCCGTTTCTGTCACCGGTTCGACCGGGAGCGGCGGCCACGGCGGCGGGGCCCTGCGCCGGTACGTGGTGGAGCTGGACGAGATCGACCACCCGGCGCCGGCGCCCGTCTCCTTCGCCGGCCGCCGCTTCATGATCGTCGACGACGGTCGCGGCATCGGCCTGGAGCTGGCCGACCTGCTCGAGCAGAGGGGGGCCTCGGTCCTCAGCACCGACGACTACGACGCTCCGTCGGGGGACGCGCTCGACTCCGACGCCGAAGTCGTCCACCTGGCCGCCCTCCGCCCCGGGCCGGTAGCCGTCCTTCCCTCCGCCTTCGCCGGTATCCGCCGGGCCCTCCTGGCGGGCACGCCCACCCTCCTGCTGGCCACCGGCTCGGCGGGCTCGTTCGGCCACGGTTGGTCGGGCGAGGAGGCCACCGACCCGAGCCCCGGCGCCGGCCTGCGCGGCCTGGCCCGCACCATCGCCCGGGAGTTCCCCGACGTGCTCGTGCGGGCGGTCGACGTCGACACCAAGGAGGCGCCCCAGAAGGTGGCCCGCCACCTGCTGGACGAGCTCGCCACCCGCCACGCCCCGACCGTGGTCGGCTACACCAACGGCACCCGCTCCACGCTCATCGTGGTCGAGGCCGCCCCGCCTCTCGCGACGCCCGCCGTCCTCGATCTCGGACCCGACGCCGTCGTTCTCCTCACCGGCGGCGCCCGGGGGATCACGGCCAGGGCCGCCCTCGCCATCGCCGCCGCCACCGGCTGCCACGTGGAGCTGATCGGCCGCACGCCCCCGCCCACCGGGCCCGAGAGTCCCGCCACCGCCCCCGCCGACGACGAGATCGGCCTGCGCCACGCGGTCATCGAGTCGGGGGTACGCAAGCCGGCCGAGGTCGAGGAGACCGTCCGTCGCATCCTGGCCGAGCGGGAGGTGCGGTCGACGCTCGCCGCCCTGTCCGCCCACGCCGCCTCCGTCCGCTACCACGTGGCCGACGTGCGCGACCCGGTCGCGGTCCGGGCCGTGGTCGACGACGTCTACGCCCGCCGGGGACGCCTCGACGGCGTGGTCCACGGGGCGGGTGTGTGCGAGGACGGCCTGCTGGCGGGCAAGTCTCCCGACTCCTTCGCCCGGGTGTTCGAGACCAAGGTGACCGGCGCCACCGCCCTGGCCGACGCCCTGCGGCCCGACGGCCTGCGCTTCCTCGCCCTCTTCGGCAGCGTGTCCGGCGTCTACGGCAACCGGGGCCAGTCCGACTACGCCGCCGCCAACGACGCCCTCGACACCCTCGCCCGGGTGTGGCGCCACCGCCTCGGCGGTGCCCGCGTCGTGAGCTTCGACTGGGGACCCTGGTCGGCCGCCGGCGGGGGCATGGTCTCGGCCTCGCTCGAGGCGGAGTACGCCCGTCGGGGGCTGACCACCATCGACCCCGACGAGGGCGTGGCCGCCCTCCTGGCCGAGTTGGCCGCCGGCCCCGACGGTCCGACCCAGGTCATGTACACGACCGTGCTCGGGTTCGATGGCCCCGATGAATGAGTCGCGGGTGATCGACGTGGCCATCGTCGGGATGGGCGCCGTCTTTCCCGGCGCGGGCGATGTGCCCACCTTCTGGCGCAACATCTGCGACGGCGTCGACTCCATCACCGACGTCCCCCCCAACCGGTGGGATCCCGAGGTCTACTTCGACCCCACCGCCACCAACGGCCACTCCGCCAGCGACCGCTTCTACTGCCGGCGGGGCGGATTCATCGACGCCCTGGCCGACTTCGACCCCGCCTCCTTCGGCGTCATGCCCAACGCGGTGGCCGGCACCGAGCCCGACCAGCTCCTCGCCCTGCGCACCGCGGCCGAGGCCATCGCCGACGCCGGCGGCGACGACCGCCTGCCCGACCGCAACCGCATCGGCGTGATCATCGGTCGGGGCGGTTACATCACGCCGGCCAGCGCCCGCATGGACCAGCGGGTCCGTACCAGCCACCAGGTCCTCTCGCTGCTGCGTGAGCTCGTGCCCGGTATCACCGCGGCCCAGCTCGACGCGGTGCGCACCGCCTTCGACGACCAACTGGGTCCGGCCGGCGGCGAGTCGGCTATCGGCCTGGTCCCCAACTTCGCCGCCTCCCGGGTGGCCAACCGGTTCGACTTCCGGGGGCCCGCCTACACCGTCGACGCCGCCTGTGCCTCGTCGCTGGTGGCGGTCGACCACGCGGTGCGGGAGCTGGCGTCGGGTCGGTGCGACGCGGTGCTGGCGGGCGCCGTCCACCACTGCCACGTGGCCACCCTGTGGAGCGTCTTCACCCAGCTCAAGGCCCTCAGCCCGAGCCAGGCCATCCGTCCCTTCGACCGGCGGGCCGACGGCACGCTGATGTCGGAGGGCACCGGGATCGTGGTCCTCAAGCGCGTGGCCGACGCCGAGCGGGCCGGCGACCGGATCTACGCCGTCATCCGGGGGACGGGCGTGGCCAGCGACGGGCGGGCCTCGAGCCTCATGAGCCCCCTGTCCGCCGGCCAGCTGCTGGCGGTGGAGCAGGCGTGGACGGAGGCCGGGCTCGACCCCACTGCGGCCGACGCCATCGGCCTGCTGGAGGCCCACGGCACCGCCACCCCCACCGGCGACCAGGTGGAGCTGGAGACGGTGGCCCGGGCCTTCGGGGCCCGCCGTCCCGGCTCCGAGCTGGTCGCACTCGGAACGGTGAAGTCGAACATCGGCCACGCCATGCCCGCGGCCGGTATCGCGGGACTGATCAAGGCCGCCCTGGCGGTGCACCACGGTGTGCGTCCGCCGACGCTGCACGTGGAGGAGCCCCACCCCGCCCTGGCGCCGACCCGTTTCCGTCCGGTCACCGAGCTGGAGCCGTGGGACCGCACGACCCCGGCCGCCCCCCGCCGGGCGGCGGTCAACGCCTTCGGCTTCGGCGGGATCAACGCCCACGTGGTGCTGGAGGAGGCGCCCGGTTGGCGCACGTCCCGGACCCGGGCGACGGTCCGGACGACCTCGGCGTCGGGGGAGCGGATCCTGCTGCTCTCGGCGGCCAGCACCGACGAGCTTTCCCGACTGCTGGCGGCACCGGACGACGAGCTGCTGGCGGGCTCGTCGACCGCAGTCGTTGCCCCCACCGGCGGCCCGGTCCGGTTGGCTGTCATCGAACCCACCATCCGCACCCTGGCGCTGGCCCGGAAGGTCGTCGCTCGGGCCACACCGTGGCGAGGGCGAAGCGATGTGTGGTTCACGGCCGATCCCCTTCTCGTCAACACGACGAAAAAGATCGCCTTTCTCTTCCCCGGATTCGAGCCCGAGTTCGAGCCCCGGGTCGACGACGTGGCCGACCATTTCCGCATGGCCCGGCCCCCCCTCTCCGGCGGCGACGAGCTCGTCGAGCGCTCACTCGACATCATCGCCGTCGGACGCCTTCTCGCCGACGCCCTCGGGCGCATCGGCGTGACACCCGACGTCATGGCCGGCCACAGCCTGGGGGAGTGGACGGCCATGATCGCGTCGGGCCTGTACGAACGGGAGGCCATCGACGAGTTCGTGGCGACCCTCTGGCCGGGCGTGGTCGACGTTCCCGACCTTGTCTACGCCGCCCTCGGCTGCGGCGCGGAAAGGGCCGCGGTTGCCCTCGCCGGCCTCGACGACATCGCCGTCTCCCACGACAACTGCCCCCACCAGTCGGTGATCTGCGGCACCCACCGCTCGGTCGACGTCGCCGTGGAGCGGCTGCGGGCGGACCAGGTCCTGGCCCAGCCCATGCCGTTCAAGTCCGGCTTCCACTCGCCGATGCTCGCCTCCTACCTAGGCCCGGTGCGCGACTCCTTCGCCCGCCTGCCACTCCACCGCCCGTCGGTGCCGGTGTGGTCGGCCACCACCGTCGCCCCGTTCCCCGACGAACCCGCCGCCGTCCGTGACCTGGTCATCCGCCACCTGCTGGAGCCGGTCCGGTTCGGCCCCCTCACCCGCCGCCTCCACGCCGAGGGGGTCCGCGCCTTCGTCCAGGTCGGCCCCGGCAGCCTCCCCGGCTTCGTCGACGACACGCTCAAGGACGAGCCCTACCTGGCGGTGACGGCCAGCGTGGCGTCCCGCTCCGGGATGGCCCAGCTGCGCCGGGTGGCCGCCGCCCTGTGGACCGAAGGCCACCCCGTGCGGTGGGACCGCCTGTCGGCCCCGGCCCCCGCCGGTACCCCCGCCGGCACCGACGCCGGCGCCGCCGCCCCGTCCCGCACCACCGTCCGCCTCGACCTCGGCACCCCGCTCGTCCGCCTCAACGGCACCGCCCCCCGTATCACCGGGTCGGCCCTCACGGGACCGGGCGGCCCGATCATCGAAGCCGACGGTCATCCCGTCCTGGCCGAGCTCGGTGCGGCCCTGCAGGAGGCTACCGAGTCCGCCCGCCGCATCGTCGCCACCTGGCAGTCGGCGGCCCCCCTCCCCCCGACGCCCACCGCACCCACCCCCCGCCGATCGTCGGTCGAGCGCACCTTCTCCCTCGACACCCTGCCCTACGTCCGCGACCACTGCCTGCTCCTCCAGCCCCGCGACTGGGTCGACGACTCCGACCGCTTCCCCGTCGTCCCCCTCACGACCCTCCTCGAGCTGATGGCCGACGCCGCCCGGGCTCTCGTCCCCGGCCACGTCGTCGTCGGGTTCGAACGCATCCGGGCCCTGCGCTGGCTGGTGGTGGCGCCTCCCACGACGGCCGCCGTGACCGCGGTCGAGGAGGAGGCCTACCGGGTCAAGGTCACCATCGAGGGCTATTCCAGCGGCACCGTCCTCCTGGCCGACACCTACCCGGCGCCTCCCCGCACCGCCGACCGTCCCCTCGCCGGCGAGCGCACCCCGCCCGTGTCGGCCGGCCAGCTCTACGACGACCGGTGGATGTTCCACGGCCCCCGGTTCGCCGGCGTCCACGCCGTCACCGCCTTCGCCGACGACGGGATCCGGGGCGTCCTCCGGCCCCTGCCCACCCCCGGCGCCCTCCTCGACAGCGCCGGCCAGCTCATCGGCCACTGGATGCAGGTGGGCGTCGAGTCCGACCGCACCGTGTTCCCCGTCTCGGTCGACGCCATCGGGCTCTACGGCCCCCAACCGCCGGCGACCAGCCTCGTCACCTGCACCGCCCGGCTCACCGAGCTCACCGACACCGGCATGCGGTCCGACGCCACCCTGCGCACGCCCGACGGCGCCACCTGGTGCCAGATCGACGGTTGGGAGACACGGCGGTTCGCCACCGACGACCGAATCTGGAGCGTGAAATTCGCCCCCGAGATCGCTGGGATCGGCGAGTCCCAGCCCGGTGGGTGGTGCCTGGTCGGTGAGCGCTGGCCAGGCACCGCCTCCCGCGAGCTCATGATGCGGCGCTACCTCAACGCCGCCGAGCGGGCCGAGTACGAGGGCCTCAACGCCCGCCGCCAGCGCCAATGGCTGCTCGGACGGATCGCGGCCAAGGACGCGGTCCGCCACTGGATGTGGGAGCAGGGCCACGGTCCCGTCTTCCCGTGCGAGATCACCGTCTCCAACGACCCCACCGGCCAGCCCCGCGTCTCCGGCCCCTTCGCCGGCGACCTCCACGTCTCCATCGCCCACAGCGGCGAGTTCGGAGCGGCCCTCGTCTCACCCGACGGCCCCGTCGGCATCGACGTGGAGGCGGTCGACGACCGCGCCCTCGACACCGAGCGCATCGGCTTCACCGCCGCCGAGCACCACCTCCTCGACGCCGAGGCCCGAGCCGCCACCGCCTCGGCGCCCCCCGACGCCCACGCCCGCACCACCGCCCTCGTCCGTTTCTGGGCGGCCAAGGAGGCGGTGGCCAAGGCCCGCGGCACCGGCTTCCTGGGCAACCCCCGCAACTTCGAAGTCACGAGAAAGACCGGCGACGTACTCGACATCGTCACCGACGGCGACCGTTACCAGGCAACGACCCAGCTCATCGACGGTCCGTCCGCCACCTACGCCGTGGCCTGGACCACCCCTGTTCCAACGGAGGCCCCGGAATGACGAAGTCCCCCGGAATCACGACGACGGAGGACGCGATCCTCGACCAGGTGGTGGGCATCCTCGTCGAGGTCATCGGCGAGGACTTCCTCCTCGACGTCGAGGTCACGTCCGCCACCAGCTTCAACGACGACCTGGCCGTCGAGAGCATCGAGTTCGTCGCCCTGGCCGAGAAGCTCCGGGAGCGCTACGGCGACCGGGTCGACTTCGTCGCCTTCGTCGGCGAGATGGACCTGGAGGAGATCGTCTCCATGACGGTCGGCCGCCTCGTCACCCACATCCACCAGTGCATCGAGCCCGAAACCGAGAGTGGGGGAGCGAACCATGGCTGACGTCGTCGCCAACGGGGTCAAGTTCCACGTGCAGCGGCTGGTGCCCCAGCACGCCATCCCCGAGACGACGGTGGTCTTCGTCCACGGGCTGATCATCGACAACCTGTCGAGCTTCTACTACACGCTGGCGGGACCGGTGATGGACGCGGGCGCGGAGGCGTTCCTCTACGACCTGCGGGGCCACGGCCGTTCGGAGCGGCCCCCCACCGGCTACGGCCCCGACGACAGCGTGGCCGACCTGGCCGCCCTCCTCGACGCCTGTGGCATAGACCACCCCGTCTACCTGCTGGGCAACTCCTACGGGGCGGTCGTGGCCGCCCGCATGGCCATGACCCACCCCCACCGGGTGGCCGGGATCATCCTCGTGGAGGGCCACTACGCCACCGTGGGCGGGTCGTCGTGGGAGGAGGACATGGCCAACACCCTCACCGCCGGCGCCATGCGCCTGGAGCGGGACGAGCTGCCGGCGCAGGCGTTCAAGCTCAGCCAGCGCAAGTTCGTGAAGTTCCTGCGCACGGCCGACTCCCTCCTCAACGGCACCAGCATCATCACCGACCTGGCCTGCGGGCGGGCCATCCAGCCCCACGAGCTGCGCACCATCGAGTGCCCGGTGCTGGCCGTCTACGGGGAGGCGTCGGAGCTGATCGGGGCGGCCCGGATCCTGCGCGACAACGTGGGGGACCTCACCCTCGAGATCTACCCCGGACTGGCCCACACCGTCCTGGCCGAGGCCACCGACGACCTGCGGGCGTCGTCCGTCCGGTGGCTCGGGGAGCAGTGGGCCGAACGGCCGGCGCTGGCCCTGGTGGCCGCCGGGTGAGCGGGCTGGCGAGCGAACAAGTGAACCAAGCGCTCCGCCAGGCGGGGCGGCCGCGGAAGGCGGTGACCCGATGAGCCGGTACCTGTTCGTGGTTCCGCCCCTGGTCGGCCACATCAACCCCACCCTGGCCGTGGCCGAGCAATTGGCCGGCCGGGGACACGGGGTGGCGTGGACCGGCCACGCCGGCGCCCTCGGGTCGTTGCTGGCGGCCGGCTCCCGGATCTACCCCGCGTCCGACGACGCCCTCGACGGCGAGCTGCTGCAGCTGCGCTCGTCGTGGCAGGAGATCCAGGGCGTGGCCGCCCTCAAGTTCTTCTGGGAGCAGTTCGTGGTGCCCCTGGGCCGGGCCATGCTGCCGGGTGTCGACCGGGCCATCGCCGACTTCCGCCCCGACGTGGTCATCGCCGACCAGCAGGCCATCGCCGGTCCCGTCGCCGCCCTCCGCGCCGGCCTGCCGTGGGTGACGTCGGCCACCACGCCCGCCGAGCTCTCCCGGCCGCTGCGCGACCTGCCCAAGGTGGAGGCGTGGGTGCTCGACCTCCTCGACGGGTTCCAGCGGGACGCGGGTATCACCGAGCCCGTCGACCTGCGCTTCTCCGACCGCCTCGTCCTCTGCTTCACGGTGGCCGAGCTGATCGGACGGGGCGTCACCTTCCCCGGCCACTACGTGTTCACCGGGCCGGCCATGACCGCCCGCCCGCCGTCGCCCGACTTCCCATGGGACCGCCTCGACGGCGACCGCCGGCGGGTGCTCGTGTCCCTGGGCAGCCTCAACGCGGAGGCGGGCAAGCGCTTCTTCGGCGTCGCCTCGGAGGCCCTGGGCGACCTGGTGCAGCTCATCATGGTCGCGCCCGAGGGGATGGTCGACGCTCCGCCGGCGGGGTCCATCGTCGTCGAGTGGGTGCCCCAGCTCGACCTGCTGCCCTTCATGGACGCGGTGGTGTCGCACGCCGGGAGCAACACCGTGGCCGAGGCCCTGGCCCACGGGTTGCCGCAGGTGGTGGCCCCCATCCGCGATGGCCAGCCGGTGGTGGCGCAGCACCTGGAAGCCACCGGGGCGGCCATCCGGGTCCGCTTCGCCCGCCTGCGGGCGCCCGAGCTGCGGGCCGCGGTCACCACCGTGCTCGACGACCCGTCCTACCGGAGCGCGGCCGAGCGTCTGCGGCGTTCGTTCGCCGCCGCCGGCGGCGCGTCCGCCGCCGCCGACCACCTCGAGAAGCTCGTCGCCTGAGATGACCATGACTCCTGAGGCCCCCGCCGACGTCACCCAGCAGTCGGACGCGGAACCGGAGCTACGCCTCACCGCCTACCTCTACGAGCAGGTCTTCGGGCACAAGGCGACACTGGTCACATCGGCCCCGGGGGCGCTGACCTTGTTCGGCCGGGCGGGCGACCGCTTCGCCCTGGCCATCCCCCTGAAGTGGGGGGCGACGGTGGCCGCCGCGCCCCGCGACGACGACCTGGTCGACCTGCGCTCGGGCAGCCAGGCGGGCAAGGAGCTCACCCGTCCGCTGGATGCCCTCGACGACCTCCCCCGCTGGGCCGAGCGCCCGTTAGCGGTCGTGAGGAGCGTGGCCCACGCCGGCCACACCCTGGGCGGCATGTCGCTGCTCGTGGGGACCGCGCTCCCCGAGGGCGCGGGTATGCAGTCCGACGTCGGCCTCACCTCGGTGGTGGCGGCGGCACTGACCGGCCTGTTCGGGGTGGACCTGACCCGGGAGCAACGGGCCGCCCTCGGCGACCTGCCCGCCCAACTGGCGTCGTCGACGTGTCCCGACGACACGGCCGTGCTGGTCGACACCTGGCGGATGACGACGGAGCTGGTCCCCCTCGACCTGGTCGGGGCCGAGATGCGGCTGATGATCATCGACCTGGGCGAGATCGTCGCCCGCCAGCCCTCGGCCGACGGGTCCGACCTGGCGCTGGCCGCGGTGGAGCTCCTGCGACGGGGCGACGTGGCCGCCTTGGGGACGCTGTTCGGTCAGGCGACGTCGCCAGCGGGCGACGACGCGGCCACCGCGGTCGCCGACGCCGCCTGCGCCGCGGGGGCCCTCGGCGCCGGCACCCTGCCCGGCGGCTGTCTCATGGCCCTGGTGCCCGTCGACCGCCTGAGCGCGGCCCGGGCCGCGGCCACCGCCGCCTGGCCCGGCGAGCGGGTGCCGAAGTTCCTCACCGCGGTGGCCTCGCGGGGCGGTCGGGCCCTGGTTTCGTCAGGACAGGCGTGATCGGTCCGACGTAGGGCGGGAGGAGCGAAGTGAAGCCCGAGGAGGAACGATGGCCCTGAATCTGAACAACATCATGCTGGGTTCGGAGGACTCGAAGCAGCTGGCCGAGTTCTACACGAAGGTCATCGGCGCCCCCAACCCCGACTGGAGCGACGAGGCCAAAGGCTGGTTCGGCTTCCAGGTGGGCGACGGCAGCATGGCCATCGGACCCCACAGCGAGGTCACCGGCAAGAACCAGCAGCCCGGCCGGATCATGCTCAACTTCTCGACCCCCGACGTGAAGGCCGAGTTCGAGCGCATCAAGGCCGCCGGCGCCGAAGTCATCTCCGAGCCCTACGAGCCCGGCGGTGGCGCGGGGATGCTGATGTGCACCTTCGCCGACCCCGACGGCAACTACTTCCAGCTCGCAACCCCCTGGAACGCCGACCCGACGTCGTAGGCGTCAGGGGGGACGGGCCAAAGGGGCCCGCGGGCTGCCTCGGTCAAGCGCGTGGGCGAAGCTAACCTCCCCTTCGCCGGAAGGGTGGTGCGCCAGTGGAGGTCAAGGAGCTCGGGCATCTGGTGCTGTACGTGCGCGATCTGGAGCGGTCGCGCCGCTTCTATGGCGACGTGTTGGGCTGGCGTGAGGTACGCGGCGACATGCCGCTTCCCATCCCGGCGGCAGCCTTCTCGTCGGGCCGGACGCACCACGAACTGCTCCTGATCCAGGTCGGTTCGGACGCGGCGCCGATTCCGGCGGGGCGGCGGGTCGGCATGTACCACTTCGGACTGAAGGTCGGCGACTCCGACGACGAGCTCCGTGAGGCCTGGCAAAGGCTGACCGAGGCGGGTGTGCGCGTCGTCGGTGCCTCCGACCACACCATCACCCACAGCCTGTACATCGAGGATCCCGACGGCAACGAGATCGAGCTCTACATCGACGTCCAACCCGAGGTATGGCGCGACGACCCCGCCGCCGTGTTCGCGCCGGTCAGGCCGCTGCGGCTGTAGCGGGCTCCTCATGGAGCGCCGCCCCGCCTGCGTGCCCGGCCGCCGTCGGCGCGGGTGTCCCCAGTTCCCAGCGCACGACGTCGGTCCGGCAATCGGTTTGGCCCGTCGGGACGCCCTCTCGGGACGCCGGCCGGCGAGGAAATCCGCGCCGATCACTCCTTTGTCGTCACGAGGGCGGCCGGCCTTGAGCGCTTCCGTGCCCCCACACCCACGACGTCAGGCTACGGCCGGTCCTGGTCGCCGTGCCGAAGGTCGTGAACGGAGCTGACCGGTGGCGGCGGGCGGCGGCGGCGTCGCCGGCGCCGCGGCACCTACCAGCTGCGGTCGTCGACTGGCGGAAGCCCAGGCCTCGCCGCACTCGCGGCAATAGGCCGTGCCCGTGGACGTCATCTCATCGCCGGAGCCGGTGAACGCGACCACCACTCCCGGCCCACCGTCGTCGTCGCGCAGGTGAAACCACGCCGAGCCGCACCGGCAGGTTGCCACCTCCTGCCGCGCCACAGGGGTTTTCCGGAACCTACGGGTCGCAGCCATCGCCCTCGCCTCGTGTTTCTTGAATAGGAGGTAGCCCACCACCTCCTCCGCCCGGCCATTGTCCCATACGCCGGCGGGTCTTGGCTGGTCGGGTCAAGTGCGCCGGTAGCGTCTTCGGTCATGGCCAAGACGGTTGAGCTGCGCCGGCACACCGACAACGACGGCGACGTTCTGTCGTTCGAGGGCGTGGCGGCCGCGTTGGAGATCGGTCGGGGCCTGGTCGGCGATTACCAGATTGCGGTTTCGACTGGAGCGCAACGGGCCACCCAGGCGTTGGCCTGCATGCTCGCCGGCCTCGGACGGGGCGTGCCCGGTGGTGTGGTCGTCGAGCCGGGGCTGCGCTCAGCCGCGGAAGACCGCTGGCGAGCCCTGGCGGGGAAGGCGTCCGGGAGTGGTCTCGCTGCCTTCCGGGCGGTGGACGCCGAGTTCGTCGACGAAGAGGCGGCCTCGCTCGGCCTGGCCCTGCGACGGGTCTTCGACCTGCTCGACGAGGGCGGGGCAGCCCTCGTCGTGGGTCACAGCCCCACGAACGAGGCGGCGGTGCTCGGGCTGACCGGACGGATCATCGGTCCCCTGGCCAAGGGCGCAGGTGTTCGGGTGGTATCCGACGGGGGATTCACGGCTTCACCGATCACTTGACCCGGGTCGGTCGACTGGTCGGGTGGGTCAGGTGGTGACGACCAGCTTCCCGGCTCCCCCTCCCGCCTCCATCGCCTCGTGGGCCTCGACGATCTGATCGAAGCGGTAGACACGGTCGATCGGCACGACCGCGTGGCCGGCGGCGACGGCGTCGAGGAACTCCTGCAGCACCGGCTGGGGCAGGTCGTCGGCCTCGCCGTGGTAGGCGGTCAGGCGTACCCCTCGGGGCAGGTAGTCGATCGGGTAGAAGTCACGGACCGTCCAGACGTTCGACAGCATCCCGGTGAAGCACACGACGCCGTGCTGCCGGGTGGCGCGCAGGGTGTCGGGCAGGGTCGGCGTTCCGACCAGTTCGATCGCCGCGTCGACCCCGGTGGGGACGATCTCGCGCACCTGCCGGGCGACGTCGCCGTCGTCGATCAGGACGTGGTCCACGCCGATGTCGGTCAGGGCCGCCGCCTTGTTGGCCCGGCGCGTCGTCGAGAGCACGGTCATATCCCGCTGCTTGGCCAGAACGGCCGCGGCCATGCCCACCGAAGAGGTGCCGCCCCGGATGAGGAGGGACTGCCCCGGCTGTGCGTCGAGACCGACGGTGAGGGAGCCGTACGCCGTCTGCAGCATCTCCGGCACGGCGCCGAGGATCGACCAGTCGAGATCACTGGCGAACGGGATCACCTGGGTGGCGGGGACGCAGGTGTACTCGGCGTAGCCCCCGTCGAACGTGCGTCCCATGCCCCCCATCATGGTGGCGACCTGGTGGCCGACGGGGAACTCGCGACCCGGACACTCGGCGACGACGCCGACCGCCTCGATGCCCGGAACCCGGGGGAACGTGACCCCCGACGCCAGCCCCTGGCGGGTGTGCAGCTCGGACCGGTTCAATCCGAACGCCTTGACCTCGATCAGCACCGAGCCCTCCGCCGGCGTCGGAACGGGGAGGTGGCGGATCGTCAAGGCCGCGGGCGGTCCCGGCCCGTCGAGGACGATCGCCCGCATGGTCTCGGTCATCCACGCCTCCGTCTGCTCTGTCGCCGGGTCGACGAACAGGCTGCCCCGTCCGGGGCGGTGGGACCACACCGGGCTCGGGGCCGCCCGGGGCGCGATGAGTTCCGGGCTGTGGCATCGTCGGAGGGACATGCGCATCGTGATCAGCGAGTTCATGAGTCTCGACGGCGTCGTCCAAGCACCCGGCGGGGCCAAGGAGGACACCGACGGCGGGTTCCAGCACGGCGGCTGGTCGATGCCGTTCTTCGACCCCGGGGTGATGGGCCCGGCCTTCGAGGCGATGACCGAACAGACCGACGCCCTGCTCTACGGCCGGCGCACCTGGCAGGTGATGGCGGGAGCGTGGCCCGGTCGGGCGGGTGATCCCTTCGCCGACTGGATAAACGGCGTCCAGAAGTACGTCGTGTCCAGCACGCTGTCCGAATCGGACCTGACGTGGGCACCGACGAAGCTCATCCCCGGTGACGACGTGCTCGAGGCGGTGGCCGACCTCCGCCGGCAGCCGGGCGGGAACGTCAACATCATGGGGAGCGCCCGGCTGGTGCGGACGCTCCTCGCCGCCGACCTCGTCGACGAGCTCAGCCTCATGATCGAGCCGATCATCCTCGGCGGCGGGAAGGGCATCTTCCCCGACGACGGCGCCGCCCGACCCTTCGAGCTGCTGTCGGCGACCACGACGGGCACCGGCGTCCAAGTCTGCCGTTACGGGCGGGTCCGCCGCTAAGCGTCTCTTCACACTGTCGTGCGTAGCATGGCGGCCGTGGCCGATTGGGCGACCATCTCGGCCCTGGCGACGGCGGGCGGCACGCTGGTGCTGGCGGTGGCCACCTTCGCATCGGTGCGCTCGGGCACCCAGGCCGCTCGCATCGCGGAGAACGCGCTGCGGGTCGGGCTGCGGCCCGTGCTCTTCCCCTCCCGACCCAACGACATCGCCCAGCGGCTCCTGTGGGGCGATCACCATCTGGCCAGCCTGGGCGGGGAGCAGGCGATCATGGACGTGGTGGACGGCATCGTCTACCTCGCCATCTCGCTCCGCAACGTGGGTTCGGGGATCGCCGTGCTCCGGGGCTGGCGCATCGAGGTGATGGACGACCCGATGAGCCCGACGGCGGCGGCCGACGACCGGCGGGCAGGCACCGTCCGTCCCGATCCCGCGGAATTCCGGCCCCAGGGCCGTGATCTCTACGTTCCCCCGGGGGACGTGAGCTTCTGGCAGGCGGCCCTGCGGGGCGCCGACGATCCGGGGCGGGAGGCGATCGTCGACGCCATCGCCTCCGGGGATCGCGTCATCGTCGACCTGCTCTACGGCGACCACGAGGGCGGGCAAGCGACGATCAGCCGCTTCGGGGTGGTCCGCAGCTCCGAGGACGGGACGACATGGTTCTGCTCGGTGATCCGGCACTGGAACCTCGATCGTCCCGATCCCCGCTGAGGGCGCCGGCGCCGGCGGGCGCCGCCGCCGCCGGCGTCATCCGCAACCGACGGTTGCGACGGCGGCCCGCAGCTCCTTGTCGTCGAGGACGGTCAGGAGGTTGTCGTACAGGGCGCAGGGTCCGCCGGAGTCCTCGGGCGGGGCGACGTCGGGCTGGACCGGGGCCGGCTCGGTGGCGCTCGGCGCCGGGTGGTAGGTCGGGGGGACGTAGGGCGCATCCGCCGGCGCCTCGACCTCGGGTGGCGGTGGGGGGAGCTCGGTGACGGGCGGCGGCGGCGGTGGCGCGGCCGTGACCGGCGTCGACACCGCCGGCGCCCGGCTGGCCGACGTGGTTGCGACGGGAATCGGCGGGACGCTGGCGGGGGTGGCGGTGAACGGGCCGGCCACGATCGGCCGCGACCATGGCCGGGTTGAGCCCGCGGCCTGCAGGTCGGTCGGCGGCGGCGTGTAGGTCAACAGCCCGGCGACACCCGCGGCCGCGGCCAGCACGAACATCGAGCGACCGACGTTCGAACCGCGGCTCACGTTCTCACGGGCTCAGGCCGTCGGAGGACACCACCGGGCGGAGCAGCCACTGGTGGGCGGCACCGTCCGGGTCGAGCTCGCGCCAGGTGTCGGCCACGCCCGGCAGGCGGCTGAGGAGAAGCAGGCGGAGGGTGTCGTGCAGTTCCACCAGCGACCGGCGCAGCAACGTCCCCTCCGTGAACGCGGTGCGCCCCGGGTGCCCGAGGGTGGCCCGTACCGACTCCCAGGCGTACATGGCACCGCTCCCGTCCTCCCGGATCCGACGCGAACGGCCGGGGTCGCGGGAGTCGGCCGTTTTGGCCAGGGGGGCGACGCCGGCCGCGACCACGCTCTCCTTGAACGACTGGTCGTCGCCCAGTCGGTAGACGCGGGCCAGTGGATCGTCGGCCGGGGAGCAGGCGATGGCGGCGTAGCGCTCGACCGCCGACCACAGCAGGAGGTAGGCCGACTGCAGGCCGTAGAACCGTTCCCACAGGGCGGGGTTGTCGCCCGGGAGCGACGGGAAGGCGGCCACCGCGTGTTCGAGCGCGGCCCGGCGGACCGCGTGGAGGCCGTAGCGCAGGAGAGGATCGGCGTCGGCCGACCACGAGGTGAACCACTCGTCGGCCACGCCCCGCTCGGGGTGACGGCCCTGGAGGACGTTGACCCGCACCGACGGCCCGTCGCCCACCCGGGCGTCGGTGATGTACCACCGGTAGTGGTGGCGGGGCTCGAAGCCGCAGACGGCGTCGTAGGCGGCCCGCTCCTGGCCGTGGGCGAAGCGAAGGACGGTGCCCTGGACGCCGACCGAACCCTCCGGGTCGAGTATTGGGAGGCCGTCGCGGTAGCGCAGACCGCCGTCGGCCAAGCGGGCGGCGGTGGCGTCGGCCACGAGGGACGCGACCACGCCGCCGTAGGCCGGCTGGTCGGGCCGGAGCAGTCCGTAGGCGAAGAGGGGCAGGTCCAGCCGGGGCGGGAGCTCGAGGGTTTCCGGCATCCACGGCGATCCTACGGGCTACGTCGGTGTAATTCGCGCCACGATAGGGGACATGGAGATGCCCAAGCCGTCTGAAGACGACAAGGAGTTCTTCCGCTCGCTCGTCCCTGTCGACCCGCGGGTCGAGGTCAAGCCCATGTTCGGCAACCTGGGCGCGTTCGTGAACGGGAACATGTTCATGGGCCTGTTCGGGGCGGACGTTGGGTTGAAGCTGGACGAGGCCGACCGGGAGGTGCTGACCGCCGAGCACGGCGGGGGACCGTTCGGGCCCGCGGCCCGCCCCATGGGCGGCTACGTGACGTTGCCGTCAGCGTGGCGGACGGCGCCGGCCGAGGCGGACCCGTGGATCGCCAAGTCGTTGGCCTGGGTGGGTGCCCGACCCCCCAAGGCCAAGAAGAAGAAGTAGGCGCCGGGTCCCGAACTGGTGACGTTTGGCGCCCTCACAGGGCGCTTTCCGTCACCAGTTCGCGGCGCCGCGCCAACTGGTGACACTTGGCGCCCTCACAGGGCGCTTTCCGTCACCAGTTCGCGCGGGGCGCCGGGTCCCCAACTGGTGACACTTGGCGCCCTCTGGGGGCGGTTTCCGTCACCGGTTCGGGGGGTGGGCGACTTACAAGCTTGTAACTGTCTCACCGGCTTGGCAGGCTGGTGGTCCATGGCTCCTGCGACACTGGCGATCGCCGCCGAACGGCTGGCGGTCCTGCTCACCGGCGGGGGCAGCGCCCTGAGCGACCCCACCGGCACCGACCTCGTCTTCTCGTCCGATATCTCGCCCCGGCCCCTGGCCCGGGCGGCGGCGCCCGACGAGGTGTGGGCGGTCGACGGGGGCCAGGCGCTGGTGGCCGACGCCCGTTGCCTGCAGTTGGTCGTCACCCGGGCGGCCCGGGTGCGGTTCCGCGACGGCGAGTGCCTCGAGTTCGAAGGCGAGCTCCAGGCCCGGCTGGTCGGCTGCGGCGAGGAGCGGGCGGTGGCGGCCGACCTCGGCCTCGACATCCGGGCCGACGCCAAGGTCGACCTCAACCTCCTCCGCGACCGTGAGGAGTGGGTGGCCGTCGAGCAGTGCCTCGCCGAAGCCGAGCGGGGGGCGGTGGTGCTGGTCGACGGCGACCTCGTGCCCGACTGGCGCATCCCGTCCCGCTGGCTGAAGGGCCTGTTGGCGCGGGCCGAGGCCGCGGGTATCACCCTGGTTGGCATCACCAAGCGGTCGTCGCTGGCGCGGGGCGGGGCGCCCCTGCTCGGCCAGCTCGAGTTGGAGGCGGAGGCGCTTCTCGGGTCGCGGTCGATGTGGTGGACGCCGGTGGCCCGCACCCGGCCCGATCTCGACCCGATGAGCGCCGGGGCCGGCATCCAGGTGATGGCCGCCCGGCTCGACCCCGACGCCCGGTTCGCCTTCCGCGTCGACCTGCCGGGCGACGTCGACGCCGAGCGGGTGCTGTCCGCCCTCGCCGGGCTGTCCGACGACGCCGCCTTCCCCGGCTACCCGTACCCGCTCACGGTGGCCGACCGGCTGGCGGCCTGCCCCGGCTGGCTGCGCGACGAGGCGTGGCTCGAGGTCGAGGGCCATTTCGACCGGGTGGGCGTGCCCTACGACGTCCGGGAGCGGGCCTTCGCCGACCGCCACGGCCTCATGGAGCGGTTCTGATGGGTGACTCCCGGGGCCGGCTGTTCGGCAAGAACGTCCTCGAAGGGGTGTTCCGGGCCGGGCCCGACGAGGACCTGTTCCTGGGCGAGCTGCTGGTGGCGGTCGACGAAGCCACCGGCCGGCGCTACCTGTTCCGCATCGTCGACGTCACCTACGGCAGCGAGCACCGGGAGCCGGGGTGGGCCGAGCGGGTCGCGGGCACCCTCCTGGCCGACGACGACCGGGGCGACGACGGCGCCCACCGCCTCTACGAGCAGGCCCGCCGCACCTACCGGGTGGCCACCTGCCGGTGTCTCGGGTACCTCACGCCGGATGGTCTGGAGTTCCGCAAGCCCAAGAGCCTGCCCACCCAGTTCTCCAAGGTGGTGGCGCCGGAGCCGGCCGACTTCGCCTTCCTCCGCACCCGCATGGGCGACCTGCCCGTCGGCAACCTGCGCAGCGGCGAGACGGTGGTCGACTTCGAGGTCGGCATCCCCGGCGACAGCCTGGCCACCCACGTCGGCATCTTCGCCACCACCGGCATGGGCAAGTCCAACCTGATGATGGTGCTGGCCGGCGGGGTCATGCGGGCCCAGGGCCGCTACGGGCTGCTCCTGGTCGATCCCCACGGCGAGTACCGCACCCAGCTCGCCCGCCACCCGTGGGCGGGGGAGCGGCTGCGCACCTACGCCGCCCGCAGCCTGCCCAACACGTCCACCCTCCGGGTCGGGCTGGGCGAGCTCACCGTCGACGACCTGCGCACCGCCTACGACTGGAGCCGTCCCCAGGAGGAGGCCCTCTTCGAGTTGGAGCGCCATTATTCCCGCGAGGGCGGCGAGGGGCTTTCCTGGCTGCTCGAGTTCGCCGCGGTCGAGGACCTGCCCGGCTTCCGCGACGTCGAGCTCAACTCGCGGGTCGCGCTCAACACCCTGCAGGTGGTCCATCGCCGGGCCCGGCGCATCGTGGAGCTGCCGTGCATCGCGGCCGACGCCCATGTGTCGGTCGGGTCGGCCGTGCTGCGCGACCTCCGCCAGGGCAAGGTCGTCCTGATCGACGTGAGCGGCCTCGGGTCCACCGAGGAGGTGCTGGTGGCGTCCTTCCTCACCCGCAAGGTGCTCGACGAGTGGTCGTCGGCCTACCTCGACCATCCCGAGGTCCACGAGCGGCTGCCGGTGGTGGCCGTCGTGCTGGAGGAGGCCCAGCGGGTGCTGTCGGCCAACAAGGACAAGGAGTCCAACGTCTTCCCCCGGGTGGCCCGGGAGGGGCGCAAGTTCAAGGTCGGGCTGTGCGCCGTCACCCAGCAGCCCAAGCTCCTCGACGGTGAACTGCTGAGCCAGTTCAACACCTTCTTCATTTTGGGTCTGGCTGACGAAAAAGACCGCACCATCCTGCGCTCGTCGTCGAAGCAGGACATCTCCGCCCTCGGTCCCGAGATCCAGACGCTCATGCCCGGGGAATGCCTGGTGGCCAACCTCCACGCCCCCTTCGCGGTGCCGGCCAAGGTCCACCTCTGGTCGCACGTGGTGCGCGACTGCCCGCCCCCACCCGTGCCCCGGCCGGTGGTGCCGCCCAACATCGCCGCCCTGGTCGACTGACCATGCGAACCGGTGACACTTACAGCCCCCCGAGGGCGCTCCGCGTCACCAGTTGGAGGACGGGCGGGTGAAGATCGCGGCCCTGGGCGACGCCCACCTCGGGCGGTCGTACTACTCGTTCACCACGCCCGAGGGCGTCAACCAGCGCGAGCGCGACTTCGAGGTGTCGTTCGAGGCGGCGGTCGAGCTGGCCCTGGCCCAGGCGCCCGACATGGTCATCTGGCTGGGCGACATCTTCGACCACCCCCGTCCCACCTACCGCTCCTTCCGCATCGCCCAGCGGGCCATGGCGCGGGTGCGGGAGCACGGCGTCCCCCTCGTGGTGATCACCGGCAACCACGACACGCCCCGCCTGCCGGGCACGGGCAGCCCCTACTCGGCCCTCGCCGACACGTTCGCCCGGTCCGACATCCACTTCGCCCACCGCCTCCAGTACGAGCGGTTCGAGTTCGCCGGCCTCACCATCCACGCCGTCCCCCAGATGCTCACCGTGTCCGACACCCTCGACGCCCTCCATCGGGCCGACCTCAACCGCAGCGCCGACCGCACCAACCTCCTGCTCACCCATCCCCGGGTCCCCCAGGTCGAGCCCCGGCACGCCGACATCAACGAGATCGAGGTCGACGCGTCCGAGCTCAAGGCCGACCTCGTCCTCCTCGGCCACTACCACTTCCACACCGAGGTCTCCAAGGGGATCTGGTACGCCGGGTCCACCGACACGTTCTCCTTCGCCGACAGCCCCGACGAGGCCAAGGGCGTCGTCACCCTCGACACCGACACGGGCGTGTGCCGGCACCACGCCCTCACCGGCCAGCGCCCGCTCGTCACCCTGCCGTCAGTGCACGCCCTCGGGCTGTCGCCGGCCGAGGTGCAGGCGGCGGTGCTCGAACGGGCCGCGGCCGTGCCCGACGGCGCGGTGGCCCGCCTCTACCTGGAGCAGGTCGAGCCCGAGGCCTTCCACCTGCTCGACCGGGAGGCGGTGCGGGAGGCGTCGGCCAGGGCCCTGCTGGTGAAGCTCGAGCCCCGCTTCCGGGAGTCGGAGGGCCACGCCCAGCTGCCCGAGCTCCAGTCGCTGCCGGCGCAGTGGGGCGAGTACGTCCAGGGCCAGGACCTGGTCGGCTTCGACCGTGACCGCATCCGCACCATGGGCGACGACTACCTGGCCCGGGCGGTCGAGTCGGCCGCCGACTGATGACTGCCGACTAGGTATGCGCATCACCAGGCTCCACCTGCGCAACTACCGGGTCTACGAGGAGCCGCTCGACCTTGAGCTCCCGCCCGGGCTGGTCGGCATCTACGGGCCCAACGGCGGCGGCAAGAGCACGATCGTCGAGTCCATCCGGTGGACCCTCTTCGGCCGCTCCCGCACCTCGATCGACGAGATCCGCACCGCCGGCCTCAAGTCCGACTGCGTGAGCGAGGTGGAATTCGAGCACGAGGGCCACCTCTACCTGGTGCGGCGCACCATCGCCGGCGCCGGGTCGGCGGTGAAGGCCCAGGCCCATTGCGACGGTTACCAGGTGGCGGAGGGCGTGCGCGACACCGCCCGCTACGTGCAGTCGATCCTGGGCATGGACGACGCCGCCTTCCGGGCGTCGGTCTTCGCCGAGCAGAAGCAGCTGGCCGCCTTCAGCGACCAGCCCCCGGCCGAACGCCGGCGCCTCGTCCTCCAACTCCTCGGGATCACCCCCCTCGACGGGGCCCGCGACCTGGCCCGCAAGGACTCCCGGGCCGCGGCCGCCACCTACGAGCGCCTGCGCGACATGCTCCCCGACCTCAACCGGGTCAAGGCCGAGCTGCAGGAGGCGATGTCGATGGCGACGGCCCTGGAGTGGACGGCGTCCGAGCTCGACACCGCCCTGGAGACGGCCCGGGTCCACTTCGAGGCCGCCCTGCGCACCGCCGATCGGCTGGAGGGGGTGCGCCAGGAGTACGACCGGCTGGTGGCCGAGGGCCGGGCGGTGCGGGTGGAGTACGAGCGGTCGAAGGCGGCCGCGGCCAAGTTGGACGACGAGCTCCACGGGCTGGAGGTGGCCGCCAACCGGCTGGCGTCGCTCCAGGCCGAGGCCGAGGGGTGGCGCGACGCCGAGGCCCGCCTGCGCCGGGTGGAGGCGGTGGTGGCGGCCCGGGCCGGGGTGGCCGCGCTCCCGCCGGTGGAGGATCCGCCCACCCCCGACGAGGAGGGCTACGAGGCGGCCCGGGCCGAGCTCGACGGGGCCCGGGCCGAGGTGTCCCGGGTGCAGGCCGTGCTCGACGCGGCCCGGGCCACGCGCCAGCGCACCGCGGCCGCGGTCGACCGGTCGGCCGATCTCACCGGAGAGGCCGACTGTCCGTTGTGCGGCCAGGCTCTGGGCGGCGCCTTCGAGGCGGTGCAGGCCCACCGGGCGGAGGAACTGGCCGCCGCCGAGGGGGCGTTGGTGGAGGCCGAGCTCGACCGGCGCCGGGCCGGGTTCGCGGCCAGCGTGGCCGCGGAGGCCGCCAACGCCCTGCTCATCGACCTCAAGCTGGCCCGCGACGGGTGGAAGGCGTACGAGGCCACCCGGGCCCGGCGGGCGGAGGCGGAGGCGGCCCTGGCCCGGGCCGAAGCGGCCCACGGCCAGCCGGTGCCCGCCGAAGGGGTGATCGGGGGGGTCGTGACCGCGCTGGCGGTCGAGGTCGACCGGCGCCGCCAGGCGGCCGACGAGTGTCAGCGCATCGCCGGGCGGCTTGAGCGGCGGGTGACGGCCAAGGCCGAGCTCGACGTGGAGCGGGCCGCCACCGACGACAGCAAGGGCCGTCTCGACAACCTGCGGGCCAAGGCCAACGGCCTCGACTACCGGCCCGACGACGTGGCCAAGGCGGTGGCGGTGCGCGACCGCCTGCGGGTGGCGGCCGACGAGGCCGCCCTCGCCGCGGGCCAGGCCCGGGTGGCGGCGGTGCAGGCCCGGGTCAAGGCCGAGGCCGAGGCCCGGCGGCTGTCCGAGGCCCTCGCCCAGCACGAGCAGCTGGCCGGGCTGGGCGACGACGCCCGCCACCTCAGCCGGCTGGCCGACATGCTGAATGCCTTCCGCAACGAGCTGGTCGCTTCGGTCGGACCCCGGCTGTCGGAGAAGGCGGGCGCCCTCTTCGCCGAGCTCACCGACCACGAGTACGACGAGCTCATCGTCAACCCGGAGACGTACGAGATCCAGCTCCGCGACGCCGGTCTGCTCTACGGGATGACGAGGTTCTCCGGCTCGGAGACCGACCTGGCCAACCTCGCCCTCCGGGTGGCGGTGAGCGAGCAGGTGCAGTTCCAGGCGGGCGGGGCCGTCGGGCTCCTCGTCCTCGACGAGGTTTTCGGCCCCCTCGACGACGACCGCAAGGAACGGATGCTGCTGGCCCTGGAGCGGCTCAAGAACCGCTTCCGCCAGGTCCTCGTCGTCACCCACGACGTCGCCATCAAGGAACAGCTCCCCAACGCCATCGAGGTGATCAAGCTCCCCGGCCGCCGGGCGACGGCGCGCCTGCTCAACAACTGACTGTCAAGGAGCGGCCTCCGCCGGCCGAGAAGGGAATATGCGGCGGATTGCGAGCTGGTGGATTTGTCTGCTCGCGGGCGCCTCCATGGCTGCCTCGATGCTCGTGACAGCACGGCCGGCTTGGTCGGTCAGTTCCGCCGCGCCCGTCGCCAGCCTCATCACCATCGCCGATGCTCCCCTCTCCGTACTGGTCACGGACAACCGCGACCATGCCTATGCCAGTGGACCGGGGCGCATCGAGGTCCTGAAGATCAGCACCGGCACGCTCGAAGCTCCCATCCCCCTGGCATTCGGACCCGCCGGCCTCGACGTCAGCCCAGACGGCTCCCTGCTCTACGTCGGGGATCCCGCCGCCAATGCTGTCGCCGTGGTCGATGTGGCCCAGGCGGTCGAGGTTCGCCGCTACGACGTCGGGTTCGCACCCCGCAACCTGGCCGTCGCCAGCAACGGCACCATCCTCGTCCACGGTGGTAACGCCACGTCCTGGCTGTACCTGGTGCAACTGGACCTGGTCACCGGGACCGTGACCGACCGTGGCCTCATCACGGCTGGCACCGCTCACCCGATCCTCACCGCCCAGTTCCTCCGATCGAGCCGGGACCACTCCCGGATCGTCGTGTTCGGTGGCGCCACGTCCGTCTACAGCGCGGCCACCGACGCATTCGTCGAGCCGCGCAGCTTTGGTTTCGGGTCGGCACCGGCCGCCCTCGACGGTGACGGTTCGACAATCCTCTTCAATCCCGGCACCCGGGTCATGAACGAGCACCTCGACGTCGTGGCGACGATTCCCCAGACGGGTCTGTGGTCAGGCGCGGGTATCGCCGTGGATGACGCCGGAGCCATGGCGTACCGGGCCCGCGGCAACACCCTCGAGGTCCTCGACCTCTCCCTCGACCGCGTGACGGCCACCATCCCGATCCTCGAACCGGTGGACACCTGGGAGTTGGCGATCAGTTCCGATGGGCGAACCGTCGTGGGCCTGACCGCCCACGGCATCCTGGTGGCGCCGGTCGCGGCGGCCGTTCCCACGCCGGCATGTACGCCCTCGTCGCCCGCTCCGATGGTCTCCGGGGTGTGCGGGCGGGTGGCTGACGTGGTGGTCGGTGGCCACGGGCTCGCCTACGCAACCAATGCCGACCGTGACCAGGTCGAGGTCGTGTCCCTCGCCACGGGTGCGCTCCAGACCCCGATCCCCGTTGGCTCGCAACCGCGGGGGCTGGCCCTCAGTCCTGACGGGGGCACCCTCTATGTGGCCGACTGGGGTTCCAACGAGGTGTCAGTGGTCGACATCTCGGCGCGCCAGGAGGTCCGTCGCATCACTGTCCCACGCCACCCGCATCCGGATTGGGACGGGGTTTTTTCCATCGCGGTGGCCGATAATGGCACCGCCTTGCTCACGACGAGCTTGCGCGGCATGTACGGCGGAGGCCGATTCCTGCAGCTGGACCTGGTCGTCGGGACGTTGCGGGCCCGGCCCGACTTCGATCTTCTCGCGCAGCAGACCGAAGGTCCTTCGATCGTGAAGTCGAGCGCCGATCATTCCCTCATCACGGGGTGGACCGACTTCGGTACCTCGGCCCCATCGGGGTTCGTGACCCTCTACACCTCTGCGACCGACTCGATCTCGCCGCGAACGTACTTCCCCCCGGGAAGCACGGTGGCGGCTGCCGCCGGCGGCTCTCGCGTCCTGGCCCTCCCCGGATCCACGGTCTACGACCGGGACATGGTCGTCCAGGGGACCATCCCCGGCGGGGGCAGGGCGGTCGCCGTCAACTCCTCGGGCACGACCGGCTACCGGGTGCAGGACGGCTCCATCGACGTGCTCGACCTGGCCGGGCTTCTCCAGGTCGGATCGATCCCTCTCCCCGAGCCGGTCGGAAGTGCGTCCGGGAGAGTTGCCATCACGGCCGACGGGGCCAAACTGGCCGTGCTCACTTCGAGCGGGTTGAGCGTCGTCAATGCCGTCTCGGCCGCAATCACCCCCAGGAGCGCCTACGCGGTGTGGTCCCAGCCCACGGCGGCTGCCCTCGACGCGGTCGGCACGTGGGTGGTGCCGGCCAACGTCCCGGTCGCGGCCGGCGGTCAACTCCCGCCGTCGTACCTCTACGCCCACTACTTCAACTTCACACAGTCGCCCTCGGCCCTCGGCGTCGTCGGGCTCGTCACGAGCGCGGGGACGAAGCTGGCCGCCTTCGGCATCGTCGACGGTGGCGGCAACTCCCACAGTGTGGGCCTACCCTTCGACTGGCTCGCGGGACGGGCGTACTACCTCTTCGTGGCCCAGTTGAACCCGACTGCCTTCGGAGGATGGGTCTACGACTACACGGCCGCGAGCTGGACCTTTGTCGGCCAGGTCAACCTCCCCGTGCCGTTGGGCAGGATCTCGCCCGCCACCGTCACCCAGGTCATCTGGTTCGGCCCCGCCGGCGCCACCTGCGGCGCTTTCCCGTCGACGGACGCCTACTTCTACCCGCCCGTCGGCTACGCCGGAGGGGCTACGGCCCAGGCCACCATGGCCGACTCCCGGACCAGTGCCGCCGGTACCTGCCCGGCCGCGGCCACTCGTGAGCTCACCCCCTGGATCCACCTCCACCTGGGGGCCAGTCTGGCCTGACCGGCTACGGCCTCCAGACGAGGGGCGTGTCGGTGGGGTTGCCGTAGTTGAACGTGAGGTCGGCGACGCCGGAGGTGTTGGAGTTGCGCAGGAACCACGTGCTTCCGCGCACCACGCCGGGGGTCATCGACTGCAGGCCGTCCCAATCCGCGGCCAGCGGCTTGTCGCCCGAGTTCCCGTAGCTGAAGCTGCTGTCGGCCACCCCCTGGGTGTTCGAGTTGCGGATGAACCAGACGCCGTTGCGCACCACACCGGGCGTGGTCGACTTGGTCGCGTCCCAGTCGCCGGGCACGGGTACGTCGTCCGAGTTCCCGTAGATGAAGGACAGGTCGGCCACGCCCTGGGTGTTCGAGTTGCGCAGGTACCAGGTGCCGCCGCGGACGACGCCGATGGTGACGGTGCCGTTGCCGTCCCAGTCCCCGACCACCGGAATGTCGCCCGGGTTGCCGTAGATGAAGGACGCGTCGGCGACGCCGGTGGAGTTGGCGTTACGCAGGAACCAGGTGCCACTCCGCACCACGCCGGGGGTGATCGAGCCGTTGCCGTCCCAGTCGCCGGTGACGGGGACGTCGCCGGTGGGGTTGCCGTAGACGAAGACGGTGTCGGCCAGGCCCGAGGTCTGGCTGTTGCGCAGGTACCAGGTGTCGGCCCGCACCACCAGCGGTCGGGCCTGGCCGGCGCCGGCCGGCGGGACAGTGGTGGTCGTGGTGGTCGTGGACGTGCTGCTGGTGCTCGTGCTGCTGGTGCTGCTGGTGCTCGAGCTGGTGGTCGTCGGGGCCTCCCCCACGACGATGCCGCTGACGGTGTCGGTGTCGAAACCGCCGCCGGCCAGCGGGGCCACCGCGTTCAGGCTGTGGGTGCCGGCCGCGGTCCAGGTCAGGGTCAGGTTCTTCTGGCCGCCGTCCGCCGGTACCAACGTGTAGGACCGGGGCGCACCGGCCCCGTTGTTGGGCGTGATGGTGAAGCAGGTGTCGCAGTCGGCGACCAAGGTGACCGTGCCCGCATAGGCGGTGTCGTTGGCCTCGGTGCCGTCCCGGAGGGCGACGAAGATGCTGTCGGCCTCGCCGACGTTGATGGCCGGGGCCACGCCGACGAGCACGACATGGGTGGCCGCGGCCGCGCTCACGGGCGACACCGACATCCCGCCCACCGCCATCACCGCGGCCAGGACGATGCCGATGCGGAAGGACGCATACCGTCTCGGAGAGGTCATCAGCCTGCCCCTTCTTTCCGAGTGAGACCGCCGTGTCTCACGGGGCGCTCACCGTACCAAAGTTGCGGCTGACGACGACGGCCGTGCTGTCCGTCCCAACGGCGTCCGTCAGCCGTGGGTTTCGGCCGGGGCACACTATCGACCATGTGGCGGAAGCTCCTGCTCCTCGTGGTCGTCGTCGCGTTGCTCGCCGGTGGCGGGGCGTTCTATCTGACGCGGACCAAGGAGCCCCGGTTGGCGACGGCCGAGGTGTCGCGCTATCTGGAGGCATGGGCCCGTTTCGACCCCGCGGCCATGGCCACCGTGGTCGACGGTGCTCCGGCCGGGTTCGCCGAGGCCGTCACCGCCATGCACGACGACCTGCGGGTCACCCAGGCCACCTTCCGGACGGTGCTGGTGGAGAAGGAGCAGGCCACCTACAGCGCCGACCTCGAGGTGGGCGGGATCGGCCACCTCCAGTACGAGGGCCACCTGCCGCTCGTCCGCCGGGACAAGGACTGGCGGATCGTGTGGGACCCGTCGGCGCTCCATCCCTCCCTCCGCCCCGACGTCCACTTCGAGATCGGCCTGGTGTGGCCCACCCGGGCGCCGATCGTGGGCGCGGCCGGCGCCATCCTGGTGTCCACCGCCGACACGGTGTCCGTGGGCCTGCAGCCGGACCGCATCCAGGACCTGGCCCAGGTCCAGACCCTCCTCACCCAGCAGCTCGGCACCGACCCGGCCGCGGTGGCGTCGGCCCTTGGCGCGCCGGGGGTGGGCCCCGGGCACTTCGTGGCCGTGGCCCAGGTGCCGCGGGACAAGTTCGCCGCCATCCGGCCCGTGCTCGAGCCGGTGCCGGGCGTGTTCTTCCAACAGGGCTCGGGCCGGGTGGCGCCGACGGACGACTTCGCCCTCCACGTCCTGGGCCGGGTCGGCGAGGTGACCGCCGAGCGCCTGACACAGCTCGGACTGCCGTACGCGGCGGGAGACCAGGTGGGCCTTTCCGGCCTGGAGGCGGCCTACGAGCGGCAACTGGCCGGCCTGCCGTCAGGTGAGGTGCGCCTGGTCGACGCCTCCTCGGTCGAGGTCGGGGTCGTGGCCCAGTTCCCGGGGACCCCGCCCGAGCCCCTCGTCCTCACCCTCGACCCCCGGGTGCAGGAGGCGGCCGACCAGGCCCTGGCCGGCGTCGTCCAGCCCGCCGCCATCGTGGCCATCGAGGCCACCACCGGCGACGTGCGGGCCGTGTCCGCCCGTCCCCTCGACCAACCCTTCGACCGGGCCCTCGACGGCCAGTACCCGCCCGGGTCCAGCTTCAAGGTGGTCACCGCGGAGGCGCTGGTGACCGGGGGCATGCGTCCGGAAACGACCGTCCCCTGCGAGCCCATCGCCACCGTCGACGGCAAGGGGTTCAAGAACTTCGAGGACGAGTCGTTCGGCCCGATCCCGTTCCGGACGGCGTTCGCCAAGTCGTGCAACACCGCCTTCGTGACGCTGGCCGATGGCCTCTCCGACGTGGCCCTGACCTCCGCCGCCGGCCGGTTCGGGTTCGGCGTCGACTACGACGCCGGCGTGGGCGCGTCGGGCGGGGAGTTCCCCGACCCCCGCGACGGCGCCGAGCGGGCATCGGCCGCCATCGGTCAGGGACGGGTTCTCGCCAGTCCCCTCCACATGGCCTCGGTGGCGGCGGCGGTGGCCTCGGGGGCGTGGCGGGCCCCCCGGATCACCGGCCCGCCGTCGACGGTGGCGCCGATCCCCCTCAACGCAGCGACGGTGGCCGTCCTGGGCGACCTGATGCGGGAGGTGGTCCGCACCGGCACCGGAACCGCCGCCGCCGTCCCCGGTCAGGACGTGGCCGGCAAGACGGGCACCGCCGAGTTCGGCAACGAGGACCCTCCCGCCACCCACGCCTGGTTCATCGGCTTCCGGGGGACGTTGGCCTTCGCCGTGCTGGTGGAGGCGGGCGGCGTCGGCGGGCAGGTGGCGGCGCCCATCGCGGCCCGGTTCCTCGCCGCGGCACCGGCCTGACGGGGCGGGACGGTGCCGGCCGTCCGGGGGCGGACGGCCCGGCTGCTACAACTGGGCCTCCCGTGGCCTGGATTCTCGATCTCGACGGCGTCGTGTGGCTGTCCGAGGAACCGATTCCCGGCTCCACCGAGGCGATCGCGTCGTTGCGGGAGGCCGGTCACCGGGTGATCTTCCTCACCAACAACGCCGGCCCCCGGGTGGCCGAGCTGGTGGCCAAGCTGGAGGGGATGGGCGTGCCGGCGACGCCCGACGAGGTGGTCACGTCGGCCCAGGCGGCGGCGTCGCTGTTGGAGCCGGGGAGCACGGCGCTGTTGTGCGCCGGCGCCGGGGTCCGGGAGGCGCTGGACGCGCGGGGCGTGCACGTGGTGCGGGAGGGCGACGCCGACGCGGTCGTGGTCGGCTTCCATCGCGACTTCGACTACGACCGTCTCACCGCCGCCTTCCTCGCCGTCCACCACGGTGCCCGGCTGATCGGAACCAACGACGACACCACCTATCCCACGCCCGACGGCCCCATCCCCGGCGGCGGCGCCATCCTGGCCGCGGTGGTGGCGGCCGCGGGAGTCGAGGCGGAGGTGGCGGGCAAGCCCTACGCGCCGATGGCGGCATTGCTGGCGGAGCGGCTGCGGCTGGCCGACGAGCGGGGGAGCGGCGGGGGCGGGGCTGGCGCCGGCGGCGGGGGTGGCGACACCATCCTCGTCGGCGACCGGCCGTCGACCGACGGGCTCATGGCTCGGCGGCTGGAGGTGCCGTTCGCGCTGGTGCTGAGCGGGGTGACGGGGGAGGAGGCCATCCCCCGTGACGACCCCCCCGAGTACGTGGTGGCCGACCTGGCCACGTTGGTGGCCGAGCGGCTGGGCGTGACTCAGGAGTCGGCGTAGACCCAGGGGTCGATGGTGAGGTACTTGAGCCGCGCCGCGCAGGGATCGTCGACGGCCTCGAACATGAGGGTCGAACGGCTGATGACCGGTCCCGGCAGCACCTCGACGTTGTAGGCACCCACCTGGTCGCCACACCCGTCGGTGTGGACGGTGACGTGGCCGTCCTTCACGGCGAAGGTGCCGGAGGTGGCGCCGATGCCCTCGGGGATGATCAGGTTGAGCTCGCCGTTGCCCCGGAGCTGAAGCAGTCCCTGGTGGATGGTCCGGTAGATGCCGGTGATGTCGGCCCCGGTGGCGGGAACGCCCAGGTCGGGGGGCCGGTAGTTGGACGGCGGCGGGTCGCTGCAGGCGCCCACGGTGAGGGCGAGGACGGCGACGGCCACGAGGGACCGGATGTTCACCACGGCCTCTATCCTGCCTGACCATGAAGAAGTCGGAATTGGTGGCCCGGGTGGCCGACGGTGCGGGTGTCGCCAAGCGGGAGGCGGAGAAGGTCCTCGATGCCTTCTTCGATATCGCCAAGAAGGCGGCCAAGAAGGGCGAGCACGTCTCCTGGCCCAAGTTCGGCGCCGTCGGGGGGGCGGCCAAGACGGCGGGCAAGAAGGTGTCGTCCAAGAAGGGTGCGGCCAAGAAGGCCGTGACCAAGGTCGTGGAGACGGTGGAGAAGGTGGTCCACCTGCCGGGGAGTCGGCCGGAGGAGTTCGACACGCCGTTCGCGGAGGACGCGCCGCCGTTCGGAGCGGACGCGCCGGCGGTGGTGGACGATGCGCCGGCGCTGGCGGAGGACGCGCCGGCGTTGGTGGAGGAGGCGCCGCCGGCGGTCGGGACGGGGGATGCGGCCGGTGCCGTCGAGGAGGCGCCGGCACCGGCGGAGGCGCCGGCGGCGAAGAAGGCACCGACGATAAGGAAGAAAGCGGCACCGAAGAAGGCGCCGGCGGCGAAGAAGGCGCCGGCGGCGGGGGCGGCCAAGGGACCGGCGGTGAAGAAAGGCGCCGGACCGCGACGGTCCCCGGCAGTCAAGAAGGCGGCGCCGGCGGCGGCGGAGCCTGGCCCGCCCTTGGCCGATCCCGCCCTGCAACTTGGCGCGGCGGCGCCCTTGATGGTGGACGATACGCCGTCGGTGGTCGATAACCCGGTCTCAGATAGAGGTACTCCCGAGCGCTAGGATCCTCGACCATTTGTTTGAATTGACTTGCGCCATTGATCGAACAGGTGTACGATTAGGACGTGTTGGAGAACCTGGCATCGGTGATCGAGGGTCTGCGGGTGCCGCTCGATGGGGCGATGTTGGTGCAGGTCCTGGCCCTAAGGGATCGTCTCGAGGCCCGGCTCGCGGTGGCGGTGGGAGACTTCGATGCCGGCCATCTGTGGGATTTGGATGCGGCC
>JAXDMK010000146.1:0-34934 GCA_034666105.1 Actinomycetota bacterium
ACACAGCCCGTCGACCGCCGTCACCAGCGCCCGCACCCCGTCCACCACACGCAGCTCCTCGACGACGAGGGGCATGACCAAGGGGAAGTGCCACCCACTCTACCCGAACATATGTTTGGAATACAAGCAAAATACGAATATATGTTCGTGTAGGATGGTGTTCATGGGAACCGTCCCTCGTCTCCGGTGGCGCCTGGCTGACGACAGTGACGACGGCCAGGCCGCCTTGTTCGAGGAGGAGGTCGAGCGGCACGTGGGCAAGGGCGAGTTCCGGGGGCTCGAGTTCTTCCACGTCAACGCGCGCACGATCATCAACGAGGTCCCCGCCGCCTCCCACCTACCCTTCCGCTTCACCATCAACGCCTATCGGGGCTGTTCCCACGCCTGCACCTACTGTTTCGCCCGTCCGACCCACCGGTACCTCGATCTGGGGATCGGTGAGGACTTCGAGCGCAAGATCGTGGTGAAGGTCAACGCGGTGGAGCGGCTGCGGGCCGAGCTGGCGCCGGGGCGGTGGGCGGGCGACCACATCGCCATGGGCACCAACACCGACCCCTACCAGCGGTGCGAGGGGAAGTACCACCTCACCCGGGGCATCGTGGAGGTGCTGGCCGGGGCCCGCAACCCGTTCTCCATCCTCACCAAGTCCACGCTCATCCTGCGCGACCTCGACCTGCTGGCCGGGGCCGCGGCCCACGCCGACGTGCGGGCCAGCTTCTCCATCGGAACGCTCGACGAGGAGGTGTGGAAGCTCACCGAACCGGGCACGCCCCATCCGATGCGGCGGATGGAGGCGGTGGCGAAGCTCAACGCGGCCGGGGTGCCGTGCGGGGTGCTGGTGGCTCCCGTCCTGCCCGGGCTGTCCGACTCCGCCGAGCAGCTGGAGGCGGTGGTGAAGGCGTGCGTCGAGGCCGGGGCCCGTCCGATCGCGTCGATCCTGCTCCACCTGCGGCCCGGCGTCCGGGAGCACTACCTCGACTGGCTGGCGGGGGCCCGGCCCGACCTCGTCGCTTCCTATGAGGCGATGTACCCGCGGTCGTACGCGCCGAAGGCGGCCCAGGACCGGGTGTCGCGGATGGTGTCGGAGCTGGTGGAGCGCCACGGCGGCCGGCCCGCCCGGCCCCCCGGGAGCGGCGGCCGACCGTCGACGTCGAAGCCCCGATCCCGCCCGCCCCGGAAGCCGGCCGAGCGGCAGCTGGGACTGGGGCTCTAGCCGACGGCATCAGCCGGGAGGGGCGATGGTCTGGTCGTCCTCGGCCTCGGACTGCTCGTCGCCGCTCTCGACGAAGGTCTGCTCGGGATCGTTCGCAAACGCCTCCTCGGCCGCGGCCCGGGCCTCCCGGATGTGCTGGTCCAGCTCCTCCAGCAACCGCGGGTCGGGTCCCGACCCGACCTCGTCGTCGTCCTCGCTGTCGCTGTCGTCGTCGTCGCCGCCGCTGTCGTCGTCGTCGGAGTCGTCGCCGCTGTCGTCGTCGTCTGTGGTGGCCGACTCGGGGTCGACGTCGGTGTCCGTGTCCGTGTCGGTCGACTCGGCGGCGTCGCCGGCGTCAGAGTCGGTGGCTGCAGGGTCCGTCGCGCCGGCGGGGTCGGGCGTCGCGCTCTTCTCGGGGGTGTCGGTCATGGGCGGTCACTACCCCGCGGGGCCGTCGTCGTCCCGGTGGAGGGCCGTGTGGCGGGCCCGGGTGGCGAGCAGGCCCACCAGGCCGACCACGATGAGCAGGCCCGGCCACACCCATCCGGCGGCGTCGCCCGAACCCTGGTCGAGCAGGCCGAGCAAGGCCACGCCGGCGAAGAACACCCCCGCCATCAGCGAGAGCACGTCGAGGTCATGCCGCGGCACGTCGCACCTCCAGTTGTCCGAGTCCGACTCTTGCGTCGAGGACCAGCCGGCCGCCGCCCTCCTGGCCACCCACCACGATCCGCTGGTCGACGCCGACGCCCGACCAGTCCCGCCCGAAGAGCAGCATGTCGCCGGCGCCGACGTGGGCGTCAACCTCGACCGCAGCTCCCGCGGGGACAGTGACGATGATGTTGCCCGCAGCCATGCTGACCACGACGGGCACCGTCGTCCCGCCGAGGTCGACCCGGCGCAGATCGAGGCGCAGTTCGCCCGCCGCCAGCCGGTAGGGGGAGTGAATCTCCGCCGCCGAGGTGGGAACGAACAGGCGCTCCCCCGCTCCCCCCTTGACCGGCACGTCGAGCAGGGAGGCGACGAACAGGGCCCCGCTCAAGAGGATGGCGACGGGGATGAGTCCCCGGGCCCGCCCCCGCCAGGCACCGGCGAGCAGCGCCCCCGCCACCAGGAACAAGGCCAGGGCCAGGCCCACCACCACGTCCAGGCCGGCGAGGGCCACCACGCCGGCCAGGATGGCGAGCAGGCTAAAGGTCGCCGGCACCAACGCCGACCGGGGCTTGGGCGGCTTGGGCACCTTGACCGCCCGGCGGGGGGCGGGAGGGCTGTACACCGGCACCTCGGGCGGCCACGGCGGGGTGTCGGCGGACGTCGTCCACGACGACGACGACCCCGCCGGCAGCGGGGTCGTCAGGTCGGTCGGGGTTACGTCGGTTGTGGGGGCATCGCCGGTCGCCGGCTCGCCGGTCGCCAGGTCGGCTGACGGCTCGGCCGCCAACGGGGGGGCCGGTGGCACCACCGGGGCCGGCGCGGTCAGTCCGCCCGTCGGCGGCGGCGGGGGCGGGGGCGGGACCGCCGGCGTCTGCCCTGACCGGCGGGACCACAGCACCGCCGCTCCCAGTCCGACCAGCACCAGCCCGAGGGGGACGTCGTCCCCGTGACCGCTCGTGAGCCGGTCGAGGAGCAGGATCAGCCCCACCCCGGCCAGGCCCGCCGCCAACAGCTTGTGGCTGCGGTCCTTGCCCGGCAGCCACTGGGCGCCGAACGCTTTCCCCTCGTCGTCGGGGACGAGGGCCCATCCCACCAGATAGAGGAGGATGCCCGTCCCCCCGGCCAGCGACATCACCACGAAGGCGATCCGGAAGACGAGGGGGTCGATCCCGAACTGGCGACCGAGGCCCCCGCAGAGGCCGGAGATCACCTTGTCGTCGGTGGCCCGGGTGAGTCCCCCCAGCGGGGGACGGTACCCCGGCGGAGGCGGTCCTCCGGGGGGGCGGGAGTCGTGTGCTGTGTTCATGGAGCCAGCATGCGCCCGCCGCCCGCCGCCGACTATCCGTGACGTCCCGGACCGCACCCGGAGGCACCCCCGACCGGCGCCTCGGGACGATGCCCGTAGCCGCCACCAGGGCGTCATGGGATCATCAGAGCAGGTGAACGAGCAGCTGGCGAGCAGCAACGCCCAACCGGCGAAGCGGTGGACGACGGTGACCCGCGTCCGGGAAGGGCGCGTCCTCGGGGGTGTGTGCGCCGGGGTGGCCCGCGCCTTCGGCCTCGACCCGATCGTCGTGCGCATCCTGGTGGTCGCCATGGTGGCGGCGGGCGGCAGCGGGGCCCTGCTCTACGTCCTGGGCTGGCTGCTCCTCCCCCAGGAGGGCACCGACGAGTCCCTGGCCCAGGCCGCGGTCCGCGACCGCCGCTACGACCCGGCCGAGATCGTGGCCGTGGGGGCCGTCGTCTTGGGCGTCCTCCTCATCCTGCGCCAGTCGGGGCTGTGGTTCGGGGACGGGGTGGTGTGGCCCATCCTCCTGTCGGGAGTGGGCCTGGCCGTCATCTGGCGCCAGGCGGGCGACGACGATCGGCAGTCGTTGCAACGGGTCGTCGGCCGCTTCCCGGCCGCGGTCGACGTGCGGGGCCGGCGGGCGGCGCTGGCCCGGGTGGTGATCGGGGTGGCGCTGGTGGTGGGCGGGGTGGGCTCCTTCCTGGCCGCCAGCGACGCCTTCTCCGCCCTCCGCCAGGGCCTCCTCGCCACCGCCGGCATCGTGGCCGGGGTGGCCGTGATCACGGGGCCATGGTGGGTGCGGATGGGCCGTGACCTCACCCGGGAGCGGCGGGAGCGGATCCGATCCGAGGAGCGGGCCGAGGTGGCCGCCCACCTCCACGACTCCGTGCTCCAGACCCTGGCCCTCATCCAGCGCAACGCCGACGACCCCCGCACCGTCGTCACCATGGCCCGCCGTCAGGAGCGGGAGCTGCGCAGCTGGCTCTACCGGGGGGACGAGCCGCCGACCGCGGCCGGCAGCCTGGCCGCCACCATCACCCGCGCCGCGGAGGAAGTGGAGATCGACCACGAGGTCAGCATCGACGTGGTGGCGGTGGGCGACGCGCCCCTCGACGACCGGCTGGACGCGGTGGTGGCCGCGGCCCGGGAGGCCATGGTGAACGCGGCCAAGTGGTCGGGGGCGGCCAACGTGTCGGTCTACGTCGAAGCGGCCGACAACGAGGTGAAGGTGTTCGTGCGGGACTGGGGTTGCGGTTTCGACCCGGCGGCGGTGGCCGACGACCGCCACGGGCTGCGGGAGTCGATCACCGGCCGGATGGTCCGCCACGGAGGCCAGGCGGTGGTCCGCACCGGCACCGGCGGCGACACGGCCGACGGCGAGGGCACCGAGATCCAACTGCGGATGCCCCGATGACGGACGTGGCGCCGCCGCCCCGGCCGCGGGTGTTCCTCGTCGACGACCACCACCTCTTCCGCTCCGGCGTGCGGGCCGAGCTGGGCGATGCGGTGGAGGTGGTGGGTGAGGCGTCGGAGGTGGAGGCGGCGGTGGAGATGATCCTCGAGCGGCGACCCGACGTGGTCCTCCTCGACGTCCACCTACCCGGTGGCGGGGGCCGGGCCGTCGTCGCCCGGGTGGCGCCCATAGCCCCTGACGTGCGCTTTCTCGCCCTGTCGGTGTCGGACGCGGCCGACGACGTCATCGGTGTCATCCGGGCCGGCGCCCGGGGCTACGTGACCAAGACGATCTCCGGGCCGGAGCTGACGTCGGCCATCCGGCGGGTGGCCGATGGCGACGCCGTCTTCTCGCCCCGGCTGGCCGGGTTCGTCCTCGACGCCTTCGGCACGTCCGCCGGCCTGCCCGACGGCGGCGATCCCGAAGTCGACCAGCTCACCGCCCGGGAGCAGGAGGTCCTGCGCCTCATCGCCCGCGGCTACGCCTACAAGGCCGCGGCCCGGGAGCTCAACATCGGGGCCCGGACGGTGGAGACCCATGTGTCGTCGGTGCTGCGCAAGCTGCAACTGTCGAACCGCCACCAGCTGACCCGCTGGGCCACCGAGCGCCGGCTGATCTAAAGGGGATAGAGATCGGCCGACGCCCGGCGACCCGGGGTCAGTGCGCCCGTCCTCAGGCGGTCATGGATGTGGGAGAGCCGAGCTCCTCGGCGGTGACGGCGGGCCGCACCTTGGGCGGACGGCCCCGCGGCCGCTTGACCGCCAGCACCTTGCCCTTGAAGAACAGCCGGCCACCCCACACGCCGTACGGCTCCCGGCGGGCGAGGGCCGTCTCGAAGCAGAGCTCGCGCACCGGGCACTCGCCGCAGATGGCCTTGGCCCGGCCGATGTCGTCGAGCTGCTCCGAGTAGAAGAGCGCGACCAGGTTGCCGGTGCCGCTCTTGCACCGGGCCTCGGCCCACAGCTCCTCGTCGTTTTCCTGCAGCTCGGCGAACATCGCTCCGCTCCTCTCTTGTGTTGTGAACCTCTCCTGGAAAACCAAGAGCCGCCGGCTGTTGCCGGCGGCTCGAGGGGCCCTGCTTGGAGATCTGTCCGGTGTTATCCCGGTGAACCTCCGAAGCCCCTCGGCCGCACGACGTGACCGTTGGCAATCGGCCACGTGACCTTCGACCCCATCGCCGCGAACGGACGCGCTGCGTCGAGGACGCAATCGCTCCGGGTGGCGTACGGGGTGGTGGGGGTCAACAGCACGGCAACATGGTCGCCATCCGACGGCCCCACGTCAACTTATTTACGAGAATTCCTGGGACAATCGGTCCATGCCCATGCGGATCGAATGCAAGAACTACGAGAGCCGCACGTATCCGGGCGGCGAGACCGTCCGCAAGTGCAACCTCGACCTCGCCCCCGAAGCGCCGTGGCGCTGCCCGGCCAACTGCTCCGCCTTCGCCCCCCGGCTGGCCGACGTCAACTGGGCCCACGGCGACCTGCTCGCCCCGCCGACCCCCCCCGAGCCGCCCGGGCTCGACGAGAACGCCGTCCGCCTGCTCGACGAGGCGGAGGACATCGTCAACGCCGCCGGCCCCTCGATCATGCGCGAGCTGCGGGCCAAGGGGTCGCGCGACGAGCGCATGCCCTGGTGGAAGCGGTTCGGCAAGAACCGCTGACGAGCGGTCAGACTTCGCTCGGCCGCCTCACGGTGCCGCCACCAGGTAGCGGGCGGCGGCGGCGATGCCGTCCTGGGTCCGGACCGCGGACAGCAGGGCCGGGTAGCCGCCGGTGAGGGCGTGGGCCGGCGTCGTCACCCGCTTGCCGCCGGTGAGGCCGTAGCGGACGGCGACCGTCTCCGCCGCGTAGGTCCCGAACAGGCGGTCCCAGACGATCAGCATCGACCCGAAGTTCTTGTCGAGGTACTCGGCGTTCGACCCGTGGTGCACCCGGTGGGCGGCGGGGGTGACGAAGACCAGGTCGAGCGGCGTCCGGCGGCGGCCGAGCTCGGTGTGCTGGAGCTGCCCCGCCATCAGCACGAGGGCGCCCATGGCCGCGAAGGCGACGGGGTGGAACCCGAGCAGGGGCACCCACAGGGCGAGGGCGGGCTTGTAGATCGCCTCCATCCACGGCAGGCGGACGGCGGAGGTGAAGGTGAACCGCTCCAGGGAGTGGTGGATCATGTGCGACGCCCACAGCACCCGCACCCGGTGCTCGGCCCGGTGGATCCAGTAGTAGACGAAGTCCCGGCCGACGAAGATGCCCAGCCACACCAGGGGGTTGGTCCAGTCGAGGGTGAACAGGCGGTGCTCGTAGACGGCCAGCGCCACCCCGAACATCAGGGCCTTGGACACCACGCCCTTGACCGCCAGGTAGGCCAGGCCGGCGGTCATCGACGTGGCCGAGCCGGAGAGCCGGCGCCGGAGGGTCCCGAAGACGAGCTCGCCGCCGACGGTGACCGCCACCGAGGCGGCCAGGAGGAGGGTGGCGTGGGCGGTGACCCAGGGGATGAGGGCGGAGGCGTCGGGCATGTCCCTACCGTCGACCATCGACGGTCCGCCCGACCCCCGGCGTGGCCCCCAACCGGGCCTGGGTTGGGGCCAGGGAGCGCTCGAGGCGGGGGGCCGAGCTGCGCATGGCGGCCGGGGCGACTCCATGGACTCCACCTGGCCCGGCGAGGTTCTGGAGCGAAGACGACATCCCAGGTCGTTTTTCCTCCACAAGCCCGGGGCGCCCACGTGGTGAAGTGGCGGAGTGGATCCTGCGGTCGCGCTCGGGAGGCTGGCGGACGCGCTCGGCGGGGGCGGGGAGGTCAGGAAGGGCCAGATCGCGATGGCGGAGGCGGTGGCCCGGGCGGTGCGGGACGGGAAGCCGCTGGTGGTGCGGGCGGGGACGGGCACGGGCAAGACCTGGGCCTACCTGGTCGGGGCCCTGCTCGGCTCGGCCGGCACCGGCGGGCGGATCGTGGTCGCCACCGCCACCAAGGCCCTGCAGGACCAGCTGTCGGGCAAGGACCTGCCGGCGCTGGCCGACGCCCGCATCCGGCCGGGGCTGACCTGGGCCGTGCTGAAGGGTCGGAGCAACTACCTGTGCCGGCAGGCGGCGGCCGAAGCCGACCGCGACGCCGACGCCCCCGCCCTGTCCCTCAGTGGCGCGAACGATTCGGGACGGGCCGTCGGGCGGGAGGTGGCCCGGCTCCTGGCCTGGGGAGAGACCAGCTTCACCGGCGACCGGGCCGAGCTGGACTTCGAGCCCACCCCGGCGGCGTGGTCGTCGGTGAGCGTGGGGTCGGACCAGTGCCCGGGGGCGAAGGAGTGCCCGAGCGGGGAGACGTGCTTCGCCGAGGCCGCCTACCAGCGGGCCCGGGAGGCCGACGTGGTCGTCGTCAACCTCCACCTGCTCGGCGCCCACGTCGCCTCCGGCGGCCACGTCCTGCCCGAGCACGAGGTGGTGATCCTCGACGAGGCCCACGAGGCGCCCGACGTCATGGCCGGCGCCCTCGGCGTCACCCTCACGCCGGGACGGGTGACGGCGGTGGCCCGGCTGGCGTCGGCGGCGGGATTGGGTCGCCACCGGGACGGCCTCGACCGTGCCCTCGAGCCGCTCGTCGGCACCCGCCTGCCGACCGGCGCCCGCGGAAACGCCCAGGTGGGCGAGGCCCTGACCGACCTGGCCGAGGCCCTGCGGTCGGAGCGGGCCACCCTGCGCCGCCTCCCGCCCGATCCCGCCCTCAAGGCCCGGAGGGAACGGGCGACCAAGGCCCTCGACTCCCTCGCCGCCGACCTGGAGACGATGGTGCACGCCGGCGAGGACGACGTGACGTGGGTGGAGCAGTCGGGATCGCAGCGGGCGCTGCGGGTGGCGCCGATCGACGTCGGGGCCGAGCTGGCCCGGGTGGCGTGGGCGTCGGCGACCGCGATCCTGACGTCGGCCACGATCCCCATCGGCCTCGGCGCTCAGCTTGGACTCGGGCAGGAGACGGTCGATCTCGACGTGGGCAGTCCCTTCGACTACCGCCGCCACGCCCTGCTCTACGTCCCCCGCCTGCCCGACCCCCGCCATCCCGACCACGACGCCGCGGCCCACGCCGAGCTCGAGTTCCTCGTCACCGCCGCCGGCGGCCGGACCCTGGCCCTGTTCACGTCGTGGCGGGCGATGCGGGCCGCCCACGCCGCCCTCGCCGACCGCCTGCCCTACCGCATCCTGGCCCAGGACGAGCTGCCCAAGCCCGCCCTCATCGACGCTTTCCGGACGGACGAGACGTCGTGCCTGTTCGCCACCATGGGTTTCTGGCAGGGGGTCGACGTGCCCGGATCGGCGTGCTCGCTGGTGGTCATCGACCGCCTGCCGTTCCCCCGGCCCGACGACCCGGTGGCCCAGGCCCGGCGGGAGCGGGCGGGCGCCAACGCCTTCAACGCCGTCGACCTGCCCCACGTCGCCACCCGCCTGGCCCAGGGCGCGGGCCGGCTCATCCGGAGCACGACCGACCGGGGGGTGGTGGCCGTGCTCGACCGGCGGCTGGCGGAGTCGTCCTACCGGCCCGTGATCCTGTCGGCGCTACCGCCGATGCGCCGCACCCGGGACCGGGCCGACGTGACCGCCTTCTTCGCCGCCGCCGCCGGGGAGCCAGGAGGGAACTGAGGGTCAGGCGGTGCGGCGGAGGGGCTCGGCGGCGGACGGCGCGGGGAGCGGGGACACCCCGGCCACCGGATGGGCGTCGACCAGACGGGCGGCGGCCCGGGTGGTCCGGCGCCTGAAGCCGGCGGCCAGGCGGTCGCGCGCCGCCTCGCGGCACAGGTCGGCCAGCCGTGCGTCGGACAGTCTCATCATCGCGTCGGTGTACGCATCCATTTCCAGTCACCCTCTTCCGGTTCGCCCCCATGGTCGGCGACGGACGTCGCCGCGTGCTTCGAATTACGTGATCAGGGTTCGGTGGACCCGCCCGGATCGCCAGCCATGCGGCGGAGCAGGTCGCAGAGAACCCGGCGGTCGTCGTCGGTGAGGTTGGTGAGGCACGGGACGCCGTCGAAGACGCGGTCGTGATGGGCCTGCCACAGCTCCCGGCCGGCGTCGGTGAGCACGAGCCGCCGCACCCGGCGGTCGTCGGGATCGGCCTGACGCTCGACCAGGCCCCGCGCCTCCAGCCGGTCGACGATGCCGGTGACGTTGGACGCGTCGCAGAACAGGCGATCGGCCAGCTCGCCCATCGACCGCGGTTCGCCCAACTCGTGGAAGGCCTTCGCCTGCTGGCCGGAGAAGTCGAACTCGGCCGAGCGCTGGAAGAAGTGCTGGGTGAGGCGGCCCATCACGGCCATGAAGGCGGAGACGAGGTCCTCGGTGGACGGGACGTTACCGGGATGCGCCTCGGGCTCGGTCGACCGTTCCGTGAACACCATGAGAACAACGATAGTCCCGATAGAAAGTATTTGACAAGTACCACATTCGTTGTTATCACTGTTCGCAGAAACACAAGACCCACGGCCGGGGGGCAGGCGCCGCTGCGATGGGTGCCCAGGTGGATCAGACGACCAGGCAAGACCCGAACCCGGAGGCGTGCTGTGATCCGACTCGCTGATTTCTGCTATCGACGGCGCCGTTCTGTCCTCGGCCTGTGGGTGCTCGTCTTCGTCGGCGTGATGGTCGCCGGCGGGTCCCTCCCGGCCAAGCACCGGGCCAACTACCAGACCCCGGGAGCCGAATCGGGGAAGGCCTACAGCCTGCTCAACGAGCGCTTCCCGTCCCGTAAGGGCGACTCCATCAAGATCGTCTTCGCCGGCGCCATCGACGACAGTGCGGTGAAGGCCCAGGTGGAGAAGGTGATCGGCCAGGCGTCGAGCCGGCCCCACGTGACCGGCGTGAGCAACCCCTACGCGCCGGAGGCGGCGTCGCAGGTGTCGGCCGACCGCCACGTCGCCTACGCCGAGGTCTACTTCGACCAGACGTTCGACAAGCTGGCCAACTCCGATCCCAAGTTCCAGAAGAACTTCCTGGACGCGGTGGAGCACGGCCGGACGCCCACCCTCGACGTCGAGGTCAGCACCTTCGTGGCCGAGCAGACGCTCGGCTCCGAGTTCATCGGGCTGATCTTCGCCGCCTTCATCCTCCTCCTCGCCTTCGGATCGGCCCTGGCCATGGGCCTGCCGATCGTCACCGCCCTCTTCGGGCTGGGCATCGGCGCCACCCTGGGCGGGATCGCCTCCCGATTCGTGGAGACGCCGGAATGGGCGGCCACCGTCGCCACCATGATCGGCCTGGGCGTCGGCATCGACTACGCCCTGTTCATCATCACCCGCTACCGGCAGGGCCTGGCCTCGGGGATGTCGCCCCGGGAGGCCAACATCACGGCCATGGGCACGGCCGGGCGGGCGGTGCTGTTCGCCGGCGGCACGGTGGTCATCTCCCTGCTGGGCATGCTCACCATGGGCCTCAGCTACCTGAACGGGGTGGCGACCTCGGCCGTGCTGGCGGTGCTGACGATGCTGGCCGCATCGCTGACCCTGCTTCCGGCGGTGCTCGGGTTCGTGGGCAAGAACATCGACCGGCTCAAGGTGCCCTTGACCGGGCGCAGCTCCCACCAGGGGACGAACGCCTTCTGGTACCGGTGGAGCCGGGTGGTGCAGCGGCGGCCGTGGTTCGCCTTCGCCGGCGGCGCCATCGTCCTGCTCATCATCACCCTGCCCCTGCTGTCGCTGCGCTTCGGGTTCCCCGACGAGGGCAACAACCTGCCCCAGGAGACGTCACGCCAGGCCTACGACCTGCTCAGCACCGGCTTCGGACCCGGGTTCAACGGTCCCCTGCTGATGGTGGTCGACGTGAAGGACGCGGCCACCAGCGACGGCACCGTCGGCCGGCTGACGGCGGCCGCCCGGTCCACCGCGGGCGTGGCCTTCGTGGCCCCGGCGGTGTTCAACGAGGCCCGCGACACCGCCATCATCAACGTCTTCCCCGAGAACAAGCCCCAGGACGAGGCCACCGCCAAGCTGGTCCACCGGCTGCGGGACACGGTGATCCCGGCCACCGTCGCCGGCACCGACGCCACCGTCGACGTCGGCGGCTTCACCGCCATCTCCATCGACCAGACCGACTACATCACCAAGCGGCTGCCGATCTTCATCGGCTCGGTCGTGCTCCTGTCCTTCTTCCTGCTCACCACGGTGTTCCGTTCGCCGCTGGTGGCGCTGAAGGCGGGGATCATGAACCTGCTGTCGATCGCCGCCGCCTACGGCGTGATGTCCTACGCCGTCCAGGACTCGTGGCTCGGCCACCTGCTGAAGATCCCCGAGACGCCGATCCCGGCGTTCGTCCCCATGATCATGTTCGCCATCCTCTTCGGGCTGTCGATGGACTACGAGGTGTTCCTCCTCAGCCGCATCCGGGAGGAGTACCTCCGCACCGGCGACAACGGGGTGGCGGTGGCCGACGGCCTGGCCGCCACCGCCCGGGTCATCACCGCCGCCGCCGCCATCATGGTGTTCGTCTTCGGGGTGTTCATCTTCGACCCCAACGTCTTCATCAAGCAGATCGGCCTCGGGCTGACGGCGGCGGTCCTCGTCGACGCCACCATCGTCCGCATGATCCTGGTGCCGGCCACCATGGAGCTGCTCGGCAACGCCAACTGGTGGATCCCGGGGTGGCTCGACCGACTCCTCCCCGAGGTCCACATCGAGGGCGAAGCCTCGGTGCAGGCCGAGCTGGCCACCCTGCTGGCCAGCGAGGAGCTCACCGCCGGCCGCCGGTAACCACTCGCCGGCTCGGACTGGTTGGTGCGGCGACCCTTCGGGAGGGGTCGCCGCACCTTCTAACCTTGGCCCATGGCGCTCACGCCGGTGCAGGTGCGCATCCTCGGATGCCTCATGGAGAAGGAACGCACCACTCCCGACAACTACCCCCTCACCCTCAACGCCCTGATGGCCGCCTGCAACCAGACCACCAACCGCCACCCGGTGAGCAAGCTGGAGGAGGCCACGGTGAGCAACGCCCTCCTCAACCTGCGGGGCCTCAACCTGGTGCGCATCGTCTACAGCCGGTCGAACCGGGCCGACCGCTTCCGCCAGGTCCTCGACGAGACCCTCGGCCTCGACGGCGGCGAGGCGGCCGTATCCTGCCTGCTCATGCTCCGGGGTCCGCAGACGGCGAGCGAGCTGCGGGCCCGCAGCGAGCGGCTGCACCCCTTCGTCGACCAGGACGACGTCGACGACACCCTGGCCCGGCTGGCCCGGCGGGACGAGCCCCTCGTGGCCAAGCTCGAACGCCAGCCGGGGCAGAAGGAGAACCGGTGGGCCCAACTGCTGGGGGGCGAGCTGCCGGGGGCGGAGGCGCCGTCGCTGGTGGCGGTGGCCGCGGCGGTGGCTGGGGCGGGCGACGGGTTGGAGGGGGCGGTGGCCGCGCCCGCCTCGTCGATCGGGGTCCCCACGTCGCAGCGGCTGGCCGCCCTGGAGGCGGCGTTGCAGGCCCTGCAGGACGAAGTGGTCCGGCTCCGGGCCGAGCACGACGACCTCGTCCGGCAGCTCCAGTGAGGGCCGGTCCGGTGAGGGCAGGTCCGGTGAGAGCCAGGCGGCTGCTCCTCGCCGTCGCCGCCGCCATCCTCGCCGTCGCCGGCGGCGGGCCGGCGGGGGCGGCCGCCGGCGGGTCGGCCGCCTCCCAGTCCGGGAGCGAGCGGATCACCAACTACGACGTCAGCATCACCATCGAGCGATCGGGCGACCTCACCGTCACCGAGGTGATCGACTACGACTTCGGCGTCACGTCCCACCACGGCATCTTCCGCAACATCCCCGTCCGCCTCCACTACGACGACCGCTTCGACCGCGTCTACCCGGTCAGCATCCGGTCGGTGGTGGGCTCGCCGGGCACGCCCGACCAGTTCGACGTGAGCAACGAGGGCGGCGACAAGGTCCTCAAGATCGGCGATCCCGACAAGACCGTCACCGGCCCGCACCGCTACACGATCGACTACGTGGTCAAGGGCGGCCTCAACGGCTTCCCCGAGCACGACGAGCTGTACTGGAACGCCATCGGCACCGAGTGGGGGGTGCCCGTCGAGCAGGGCACGGCCCACGTGTCGACGCCCGGTCCCCTCACCGAGATCACCTGCTTCAGCGGTCCGATCCGGTCGCTCCTCCCCTGTGGGCAGTCCGACGCCGGCGACCAGGTGGCCACCTTCGCCACCGGCCGGCTCGAGCCCCACGAGGCCTTCACCGTGGTGGTCGGCTTCCAGAAGGGGTTCGTCCCCCCGCCCACACCCGTGCTCGACGAGCGGTGGGCGTTCGACCGGGCCTTCGCCCTCACCCCCGGCACCATGGGCGCCACCGCCGGCCTGCTCGTCCTGGTGGTGGGGGGCGTGGGCGCGCTCCTGTGGCGCACCGGCCGCGACCAGCGCTTTGCCGGGTCGGCGGTCGACATCGCCTTCGGCAGCGACTCCGGCGCGGAGCAGAAGGTGCCGCTGTTGGAGCGTCCGCTCACGCCCGTCGAGTTCGCTCCCCCCGACGACCTGCGGCCGGGCCAGGTGGGCACGCTCGTCGATGAGACGGCCAGCACCCTCGACGTCACCGCCACCATCGTCGACCTGGCCGTGCGGGGCTTCCTGCGCATCGACGAGATCCCCAAGGAAGGGTGGTTCGGCAAGAAGGACTGGAACCTGGTCGAGCTCAAGGAGGCCACCGGCCTGCGCAACTACGAGCACAGCCTGCTGTCGGCCATCTTCCGGGGACGGAGCGAGGTGAAGCTGTCCGCCCTCAAGAACACCTTCGCCACCGACCTCAAGAAGGTGGAGGACCTCCTCTACGACGACGCGGTGGCCCAGGGCTGGTTCGCCCGGCGTCCCGACCGCACCCGCACCCTGTGGACGGTGCTGGGCGTGCTGGCGCTGGTGGGGTCGATCGCCGTCGCCGCCGTCGTCGCCGCCACCACCCACTTCGGCCTCGTCGGAATCCCCCTGGTGGCGGGCGGGCTGATCCTGCTCCTGGGCGCCAAGCGCATGCCCCGGCGCACGGCCAAGGGCACCGGCACCCTGCGCCGGGTGCAGGGCTTCCGCCGGTTCATCGAGGAGTCGGAGAAGGAACGGGCCCGGTTCGCCGAGCGCAAGAACCTGTTCTCCGAGTACCTCCCCTACGCCATCGTCTTCGGGGCCACCGAGAAGTGGGCCAAGGCCTTCGCCGACATCGACGGGCGCCTGCCGGAGACGGGCTGGTACTCGGGCCCCGGCTACTTCACCGTCGGCAGCTTCTCCGACTCCATGGACGGTTTCTCCACCACCACGTCGGGCACCATCTCCTCCACGCCGTCGGGATCGGGCGGGAGCGGGTTCGGTGGCGGGGGGTTCTCCGGCGGCGGTGGCGGCGGGGGTGGCGGAGGTTCCTGGTAGCCGGCTTCACCGAAGGATACGGCCGGTTTCGAGCGGGAGGCCCGGGTTGGGAGGTCGGTTTAGGAAGGAGGGCGGGCATGTCCCGCAGGCGGGGTACGCCGATGGGCTGGTGACGATCCATTGGCGGCTGCCCCCTGTCCCTGGTGGCCCGGGCCGACGGCACGATTGAGACAGTGGGTCGGGCGGGCAGCCTCTTGGGCGTGGACCGCAAGGTCGAGTTGCACGACGTCACCGTGACCCTGGCCGCGGGCGACGCGCTCGTCACCTTTACCGGCGGCATCGTCGAGCGCCACCAGGGCCGGCGGTTCCTCGTGGACGACGGGGTGGCGGCGGTGATGGCGGTGGTGGTCGTGCGGGTGCTCGGTCCGTCGTGCGGCCGGGGGGGCGGCGCCTGATGCCGGGCATGGGGTCGGAGGCCCGGGCCACGTTCCCCGGCGTGCCCGAGAGCGCGGGCCGGGCCCGGCGGTTCGTCACCGGCGCCCTGGCCGAGGCGGGACGGGCGGAGGTGACCGAGATCGCCGTCCTGCTGGTGAGCGAGCTGGTGAGCAACGCCGTGCTCCACGCCGGCACCGAGCTCGAGCTCGTCGTGCGCATCCTGCCCGACCGGCTGGCGGTGGAGGTGCACGACCACGGCGGAGGACGGGCCATCCGCCGCAAGTACTCCAACCTGTCGGGCACCGGCCGGGGGCTGATGCTGGTGGAGGAGCTGGCCCGCGACTGGGGGACGGTGGTCACCGACGCGGGCAAGTTCGTGTGGTTCGAGCTCGACCTCGCCGCCGCCGACCACCCCGTGAAAGGCTGATGGCGGTGGCCGACAACGACGGGCTGGTGACCATCGTCATCCGGGGCATGCCCGTTCCCGTCTACCTGCGGGCGTCGGAGCACGGCGACGAGCTCATGCGCGAGTTCGCCCTCGTCGCCGCGTCCGGCGCCGGCGCCGGCGCCGGGACGCGTGGCGACGTCGAAGTGCCGGCGCGCCTCACGGCGGTGGTGGAGGAGATGCGGGGCCGCTTCGCCGGCTTCACCCTGCAACCCGAGGCCGCGCTGGCCGACGCCGCCGCCCGGGGTGTCGACGTCGTCGACCTCGAGTACCGGCTCCCCCCGGACGCGATCCAGGCCGCGGCCGACCTCGGCGATCTGCTCGACGAGGCCGACGAGTTCTGCCGGACGGGCGACCTGCTGACCCTCGCCACTCCGGCCGAGGCGCTCGCCTTCCGGCGCTGGTTCCTGGGCGAGTTCGCCCGCCAGGCGGCCGGCGAGCCGCCTTTGGCCTGGTCCGACTGGAACGGATAGAACGGAGGCATGCCCCCGCACAGCCGTGTCCTCGATGACGCCCCCGTCCGGACCCTCGACGACTATCTGGCCGCGGGCGGGGGGCGGGCGCTGCCGCTGGCGGGCAAGGTCGAGCCGGACGGTGTGATCGGGGCGCTGGAGGCGTCCGGACTGCGGGGACGGGGCGGAGCCGGCTTTCCCACCGGCACCAAGTGGCGGACGGTGTTCGACAGTCGTTCCGAGCAGCTCCCGGCCACGGTCGTCGTCAACGCGGCCGAGGGCGAGCCGGGCACGTTCAAGGACCGGGCCATCCTCCGTCGCAACCCCTACCGGGTGCTCGAGGGGGCACTGGTGGCGGCGGCCACGGTGGGAGCCGACACCGTCATCGTGGCCATGAAGGCGTCGTTCACCCCGGAGCTGGCCCGGGTGCGGGCCGCCATCGACGAGATCCGGCGGGCGGCGTGGCTGCCCGAGGGCTTCGAGATCGTGGTGGTCGAGGGCCCCAGCCACTACCTCTACGGCGAGGAGACGGCCCTGCTGGAGGTCATCGCCGGCCGCAACCCGTTCCCCCGCATCGCCCCCCCGTTCCGGCACGGCACCGACGAGCTCGGCCCCGACACCCGGTCGGCGGCCGACGAGGCCATGGCGTCGGAGACCTCCGACACCGCGGCCGCGCCCACCCTGGTCAACAACGTCGAGACCATGGCCAACGTCCCCGGCATCGTCGTCGAGGGGCCGGACTGGTTCCGGTCGGTGGGCACCGAGAAGTCGCCGGGCACGATCGTATGCACCGTCACCGGTGCCACCCGCCGCCACGGGGTGGGCGAGTTCCCCATGGGCACGCCCCTGCGGGAGGTCATCGACACGCTCGGCGGCGGGGCCCGCCCGGGCGAGCGGGTGCGGGCGGTGCTGTCGGGCGTGGCCAACGCCCTGCTCCCCGGCCATCTCCTCGACACGCCCGTCACCTACGAGGACCTCCAGGAAGCCGGCAGCGGCCTGGGCTCGGCCGGGTTCATCGTCTTCGACGGGACGAACGACCCGGTGGCGGTGGGGGCGGGCGTGTCCCGGTTCCTGTCGGTGGAGTCGTGCGGGCAGTGCACGCCGTGCAAGCAGGACGGGCTCGTCATCTCCGGGCTGCTCGAGCGCCTCGGCCGCAACCAGGCCGACGGCACCGACCTCGACGCCCTCCGCAGCCGGCTGTCCACCGTCACCGACTCGGCCCGCTGCTACCTCGCCACCCAGCACCAGGTGGTGGTGGAGAGCGTGCTGCGCCTGTTCCCCGACAGCGTCCGAGCCCATGCCGATCAGTCGGCGACGGAGGTGGTGCCCGAGCTGATCGTCCCCATCCTGGATCTGGGTGGCGACGACCTCGAGGGTGCGACCGCCACGCTCGACGAGGACCACGCCGGCAAGCAGCCCGACTGGACCCACGACGAGGAGTACTCCGGCCAGTCCCCCGCCGACAAGGTCGACGCCACCGAACCCACGCTCTGACACCTCGGCCGTGGCGACCGACGGTCGGCGCCCGGCGCCGGGTGCCCGGCGGTATGGTGTCGCTCCCCGGACCGGGGATCGCTTGGCGAAGGGAGCGTTCATGGATGACGTCCAGCAGGCGCGGTACGACCGCGTCTTCGATGCCTACCAGGGGCCGGAGGGCGACCTCACGTGGGAGAGCTTCTCGGCCCACATCGACGCCCTGGCCAGCATGCGGGGCCAGGCCGCCGACTCGCCCGCGGTGGTCGACCTGGGCGACGGCCTGCGGGTGTGGTGGGACCAGCTGGTGATGGTGGCCGACAGCGACCACGACGGCCGGGTCAGCCGGGACGAGTGGCGGGGTTTCTGCATCGGGATCACCGAGGTCGTGCGCCAGACGGCGGCCGCCGGCGGCGAGTACCCCCTGACCCCGTGGATCCGGGCCCTCTACGGCCTCATCGACGCCGACGGCGACGGGCGCATCACCGAGGAGGAGTACGCCGACTGGTTGTCGGTCCTCGGCCTGGCCGGCGACACCGACATCCCGAGCGCCTTCGCCGGCTTCGACACCGACGAGAACGGGACCCTGTCGTGGGAGGAGTTCGCTGACGCCAGCCAGCAGTACTGGTCCGACTTCGAGGACCTGTCCCTGCCCGGCGCCCGCTGGATCGGCCCCTGAGCGCCCGGGTCCGCCTCGGCCGCACGCTGGTCGCCCTCGGCCTGCCGGCGGTGCTGCTGGGCGCGTGCGGGGGTCCGTCGCCGCCGGCGCCCGCCGGGTCCACCACCGAGCCCTTTCCTCTCCGGCCACCGACCTCCGTGGCGGCCACTCACCCCGTCGGCGACGCCCGCCCCCTCGGCACCGGCTACCTCAGCCGAGCGAGCCCCGATGGGAACGCCTTGTTCGTGGAGGCGGTCGACCCCCAGCTGTCACCGCCGGGCTGTGAGGGGCAGCCGGAGCCGGTGATGTTCCGGATGTCCACCGCCACCGACGGGAGCGCCCGGCAACCGGTGCTGGTCGACGGGGCCACCATCCGGGGCGCGGTGGTGCGGGGACCGGACGGGCGGGTGGCGCTGGTGAAGGCGTGCGAGGAGTTCGTCTCCGACGTCTGGGTCGGCGCGGAGACGGCCGACGGCACCCTGGCCGACCTCCACCGGGTACCCCTCGACGCGGGCCAGGGAGTGCTCGCCGGCTTCGGCTGGTCGGACGACGGCAGCCACCTGCTGGCCGGGCGCAACGACCTCACCCAGGCGACGCCGGCCGAGGTGGTGTCGATCGACCCCGCCACCGGGGTGATCACCGACCTGTTCGCGCTCGACGGGGCCGAGGCCAAGGCCGTCACCCGGGTCGCCGAACTGCCCGACAGCACGCTGGTGGTGGCCGGCTTCGGCGAGGTGGTCCTCCGGGACCGCACCGGCGCCTCTCTGGCCCGGGCCAAGGGCGCCGGGTTCACGCTCGGCACGGGGCCGTCCTTCGCGGTGTACGGCGACGGGATCATCGTGCTCGTCAGTGGGATTCCCCACACGGTCGTGCACCACCGGGACGGCATCACCGTGGGGACGGCCGAGTTCTCCCCCGACGGCGAGGCCATCGTGTACACCGCCGGCCCCGAAGGGGTGGAGTCGGTGTTCGTCATCGGGCTCACGGACGAGGGGCCGACGACCGTGTCCGGCCCCCCCGGGCGCTACTTCCGGCCCCTGTTCACGGGGGACGGCGGGGCCGTCGCCTTCAACCGCCAGGTCGATCCCGCAGCCGACCCGGCGGTCGATCCCGAGATCATCCTGGTGCCGGTCAGGCGCTAGCGGGCCCGGTTCAGCATGCGGCCGCGGTAGGCGACGGCCGTCGTGGCCACGGCCACGCCCAGGATGCCCAGGCCGATGGCCGGGTTCATCCCCGCCGGGTGCCAGGACGACACGAGGTAGTGCTCGAGGTAGCCGCCGGAGTAGACGTCGTCGCCGGCCAGGCGGCGGAAACCCTTCTCCCAGTCGGTGAGGGGGCAGTCGAGGCCACCGGCGTACACCGCGGCGGTACCGGCCAGGACGACCACGTGGGCCTTGGTGACCCGCGGGTGGCGGCGGGCGACGAACCCGCCGCCGAGGATGAACCCGATCACCGTGAGATGGGTGAGAGCAACCAGGTCGGCCGCGCGGCGCCAGAGCATCGACGACGAGGCTACCGGCGCGCGCGCCGTCCGCCTCGGCCACCCCCTGCCGAACTGGTGACACGAACAGCCCCCACAGGGACCAGAACGTCACCGGTTCGGGGTGGGCGGCCCTCCTACCCCGTGTTGCGCAGGCCGGCGGCGATGCCGTTGACGGTGAGGAGCAGGGCCCGGCGCAGCATCGGCGGGGGGTCGTCGGACGCCCGCAGCCGCCCGAGCAGGCCCACCTGCAGCCGGCAGAGGGGGTCGAGGTAGGCCTGGCGGACGTCGAGGGCCCGTTGCAGCTCGGGCTGGCGGTCGAGGAGCCGGCGCTCCCCGGTCAGGCGCAGCACCTCCGCCACCGTGCGCTCGTGCTCCTCGCAGATGCGATCGAACAGGTGGTGGAGGCTGGGGTCGACGAGGGTGTTCACGTAGTGGCGGGCCAGGGCCATGTCGGTCTTGGCCAGCGTCATCTCCACGTTGGACACGAACACCCGGAAGAAGTGCCAGTGCTCGTGCATCTCGGCCAGCACGTCGCCGAAGCCGTCGGCCCGGGCCGCGGCCAGGCCCGTCCCCAGCCCGAACCACCCGGGGATGATCTGGCGGGACTGGTTCCACGCGAACACCCACGGGATGGCCCGCATCGAGTCGAGTCCCCCGCCGCCCTCGACCCGGGACGCGGGGCGCGACCCGATGTTGAGGTCGGCCAGCTCGGTCACCGGCGTGGCCGTCAGGAAGTACTCGACCAGGCCGGGCCCGTCGATCAGTGAGCGGTAGGCGGCGAAGGCGGCGTCGGAGACGTCGTCCATGGCCCCGTCCCACCGGTCGAGCACGTCCATCGGCTGCCGGGAATCGCGGTGCAGCAGCGACGCCTCCAGCACCGCCGCCAGCAGGATCTCCAGGTTGTGGCGGGCCAGACCGGGCAGGCCGTAGCGCTCGGAGATCACCTCTCCCTGCTCGGTGATCTTCATCTGCCCCTCGAGCGTGCCGTAGGGCTGGGCCAGCACCGCCTCGTGGGCCGGTCCCCCGCCCCTGCTCACCGTGCCGCCCCGGCCGTGGAACAGGCGCAGCAGCACCCCGTGGCGCTGGACCACGTCCCGCAGCCGGCGCTGGGCCCGCTGGATCTCCCACTGCGACGTGGTGATGCCGGCGTCCTTGTTGGAGTCGGAGTAGCCGAGCATCACCTCCTGGACGTCGCCCCGCAGGGCCACCAGCCGCCGGTAGGACGGGTCGGACAGCAGTTCGTCGAGGATCTCGCCCGCCCGCCGCAGCTCCTCCACCGTCTCCAGCAGGGGGACGAAGCCGATCCGGGCCAGGCCGGAGCGGACGTCGACCAGGCCCGCCTCCCGGGCCAGGACGGCGGCCGCCAGCACGTCGTCGGCCCCGCCCGTCATGGAGATGATGTAGCTCTCCACGATCTCGTCGCCGTAGCGGTCGAGGGCCTCACGGATGGCCTCGAAGGTGGCGATGGTGGCCGCCGGGCCGTCGGGCAGGACGGTGGTGGGGGCGATGAGGGGGCGGCGGCCGGTGAGCTCCCGGGCCAGCACCTTCATCCGTTCCGGGCGCGACAGCCGCCCGTAGGGGACGGGCAGGTCCTCCAGGGGGTCGAAGAGGGCGGCCAGGGCGGCGTGGTGCTTGGCCGCGTGCTCCCGCACGTCCATGGTGGCCAGGTTGAACCCGAAGGTCGACGCGGTCCGCATCATCCGGGCCACGATGCCGGAGGCGGCGGTGCCGCCCCGGTTGGTGCGCAACGACGTGGCCATCACCGCCAGCTCGCCCAGCAGCTCGAAGCGGTCGCGGTAGTCGAGGCCGTCGACGTGGGGCTTGGCCTCGGCCGCCCGCCGGCCGGTGTTCTCCAGCCGCTGGCGGATATAGGCGCACTTGAGCCGGTAGGGCTCCTCGCCGTAGAGGCGCAGGGAGCGTTCGTAGACGTCCGGCAAGACGATCCGGTCCTCGGCCAGGCTCAGCAGCAGGTTCTCGGACACCGCCGCGATGCGGGTGGAGATGCTGAGGTCGCGGACGAGGGCGTCGACCGAGGCGACAAGGTCGGCGATGCCCCGTTGGTGCTGGATGGCGAGGACGTCGAGGGTGACCTGGGGGGTGACGTTGGGGTTCCCGTCCCGGTCGCCGCCGACCCACGTGCCGAAGCGCAGGGGCCGGGCGCCCACGCCCAGGTCGACGCCCAGGCGGGCCAGCTCCCGGCTGAGGTCCTCCAGGATGTCGGGCACGACCGCCCGGCACAGCTCCTGGAGGTGGTACTGGATGGAGCTGGCCTCCTCCGACGGCTCGGGCTTGCCCTGGCGCAGCTCGTCGGTCTGCCACATGAGGTCGACCACCTCGGCGAAGCGACGCTCGATCCGCTCCCGCTCGGCGGGGGGGGCGTCCTGGCGGGCCCGCAGCAGCTCCGCCACCTGGCGCATCTTGGAGAGCACCGACCGGCGGGCGGCCTGGGTGGGATGCGACGTGAACACCGGCCTCAGCTCGAGCCGGCGGACGACGTCGTCGACCAGGGTCGACGGCACCCCGTCGGCCGCGATGCGGTCGACGGCCTCGGCCAGGAGGCCGCCCCGTCCCGCGGTGCGCTCGAGGTGGCGGGCCTGGTGGACCTGCTGGACCACGTTGGCCAGGTGGAACCAGGCCGAGAAGGCGCGTACCAGGAGGATCTCGGTGGGCAGGTCGACGCCGGCCAGCACCGCCGCCAGCCGGGCGCCGGTCTTGGCCTCGTCGCGGTCGTCGCCATCGGGGTCGTCGGGATCGTCGGGGCCCTCGGGCCGGTTGCCCCGGGTCGCCCGCTGCACCTCCTGGACGAGGGCCGACAGGGCGGGACCCTCCTGGCGGTCGAGGGACTCCCGCAGCATGCGCCCGACCCACTCCAGGTCGGACCGCACCGCAGGCGCCTTGGGGTCGGGCTCGGCGACGGAATACAGGACCGTCGCCGGCCCCGACGGGGTCATCGGGCCCCGGTCATCGTGCCCCGCCGGTCATGCCTGGTCGGCCCAGACCTTCATCCGCTCGAGCCGGGGTGCGCCGTAGGTGGTCACCATGGCCACGTCGGTTGCGTCGCGGCCCCGGCCGATCAGGACCCGGCCGACGCGACGGGTGTTGTTCCGGGGGTCGAACGTCCACCACCGGTCACCCAGGTAGACCTCCACCCAGGCACAGAAGTCCATGTCGTCGTAGGGCGGCGGCACGTCGATGTCGGGCAGGTAGCCGAAGACGTAGCGGGCGGGGATGTTCAGGCTCCGGCAGAAGGTGACCATCAGCTGGGCGAAGTCGCGGCAGACCCCCTCGCCCGAGGAGTAGACGTCGCAGGCGGTGGTGGACGCGTTGCTGGTGCCCGCCAGCCACTCGACGTTGTCGTGCACCCAGTTCGACACCGCCTGCACCCGGTTCCAGCCCGGCTCGGTGTGCCCGAAGAGCTTCCAGGCGTCGTCGAAGAGCACGTCCGACTGGCAGTAACGGCTGGGGAGGAGGAACACCAGGGCGTCGGCCGGCAGGTTCTCGACGGGGACCTGCTGGGCGTAGATGTCGATCGGGTCGGGGTAGGGGGACACCTCCACGGTCGCGTCGTAGGTGAGGGTGGTGGTGCCGGCGGGCAGGATGAGGCGGTCGCACACGTTGCCGAAGGCGTCGCAGTAGAAGGCCCGGCCCAGTTCGGGGTCGGTGACCCAGCGGGCGGACATGATCTGCTCCTCGGGCCGGGCGCGGATCTGCCACACCGATGGGGTGGGCCCCGCCGCATCCCACTCGAACTCACAACCGACGCGGACCTTCATGTTCTGATTCTCCCTCGTGACCGTGAACGGGAGGTTTCCCGGCTGTCACGTCCAAGCTTCACCCTGCCCCCTACCCTGCCCGACATGGGTGGACTCCGTTGACGGGGGCGATCGTCGTGGCCACTCTCAACGTCCGCAACACCGCCGACCGGTGGCGGGACCGGGGCCCCCTGCTGGTGGAGCAACTGGTGGCCCTCGACCCGGACGTGATCGCCCTCCAGGAGGTGCGGCGCTTCCCCGACCAGGCCCGCGGCATCGCCCGGGAGGCGTCCCGCCGGCGCCCTGACCAGCCCCCATGGGGGATGCGGACGGCGTACAAGACCGGCCCCAAGCGGCTCTGGGAGGGGCTGGCGGTTCTGAGCCGGCTTCCTCTCGACGGGGATACCGGCCGCCTTCGGCTGCGGGGGCAGTCCCGGGTGGCGCTGCGGGTGACGGTGGTGGTGCCGGGCGGGGCGACGCTCGACGTCTACGACGTCCACCTGGCCGATGGGGACGAGACGGTGCGCTCGCGGCAGGCCCGGCGCCTGCTGGAGTGGACGGACGAGCGCCCCGACCGGCCGGCGGTGCTGACGGGCGATTTCAACTCCCGGCTCGGCTCGGCCCCGATCCGGATCCTCACCGCCCGGCTGCGGTCGGCCTACGCCGAGGTGCACGGGACGGAGCCGCCCCGCACGGTCGTCGGCGACAGCGAAACCGGGACGGGCCCGGTGCTCGACTACGTCTTCGTCAACGACCGGGTGGAGGTGCTCGACGCCCGCGTCGCCTTCGACCAGCCGGCGCCCGACGACCCCCGCCGGTTCCCGTCCGATCACTTCGGACTGGCCGTCACCATCGCTCTCACGCCGCCGGCGCCTGCTCCCGGTTGAGCCGGCGCCGCACCCGCAGTCCGCCGATGACCCCGCCGGTGACGACGACCACGATGGCGACGATCAGCACCCACGTACCGTAGGGGTTGGGGTCGCGCAGGTCCTCGGGCCGGGTCAGGTAGTGGCTGAGGAACGCCACCGTCTGGGGCCACACGTCGCCGACGAGGTCGTCACCGTGGCGGTGGCCGGGCACGACGATCAGCTGGTGGGCGACACCGGCCGTTTCCAGGCGGTCGGCCATGGACCGGGCCTGGTCGACCGGCACCAGCTCGTCGGTGCTGTTGGCCAGGAGAAGGGGCGCGTCGGTGGGGTCGACGTGGGTGATCGGCGACGCCGCGTCCCAACGGTCGGGACAGGCGGCGGGCGGGCAGGGCAGGAGCAGCCCCGACAGGGGCGCCATCTCGCCCCCGGCCAGGGCGGTGAGGTCCATCGGCCCCGACCACGACGCCGCCACCAGGACGCGGGCGCCCCGGTCGGGGGGCCCGTCGCCCAGGGTCGCCAGCATGGCCGCCAGGTGCCCGCCGGCGGAGAAGCCGAGGGCACCCATGAGGCCGGGGTCGAGCCGGTAGTCGTAGGCGTTGAGGCGGGCCCACTTCACCGCCGTCTGCACGTCGTCGATCTCGGCCGGGAACGCCTCCGGCTCGCCCAGCCGGTAGTCGACGGCGAAGACCACCCATCCCCGCTGCGCCATCCGGGTGGCCACGTCGACCACGTCCCGCTTGTCGCCCGTGCGCCAGGCGCCGCCGTGGATGAGGAAGACGGAGACCCGCTCGGCGTTGGTGTCGTCGGGGACGTAGGTGTCGAGAAGGAGGTCCTGGTCGCCGGCGCGGCCGTACTTCACGTCGTGGCTGACGGTGAACGGCACCGGGCCGATGTCGGGGGGCGGCTTGGTGCTGGTGGTGGTCGACTGGCCGCCGCCGGCTCCGGCCCCCAGGGTGAGGAGGGCGGCGGCGAGGACGAGGGCGAAGTGGCGCCGGCCCGTCACCGGCGGAGGACGGCCGCGGTCGACCACCGCACCCGGTGGCGATCGAACGAGTCCTCCAGGGCCTGGGCCGGGGCCAGACCCATGGCCCGGCGGACAAGGGCGAGCAGGACGCCGGCGTACTCGCGGCCGTGGGCGGCGAAGGTGACGGGCGTGAGGCAGTGGGCCACCTCGTGGAGGATCGTCATCTCCCGCCGGGCCCAGCGGGGCATCTGGAGGACCCCGTCGGCGTCGGCCGTGGCCCGCTTGTGCCCGTAGCCGGGGCGGACGTCGAAGGTGCGGGCGCCCCAGCGGTCGGTGAACCACCCGGTGGCCGCCACCCCGTCCACGTAGGCCTGCATGACGGCGACGGTGGGCAGGGCCCGGCCGGGGTCGACCTCGTTCTCGGCCCGGTACAGGCGGGCCCGCTGACTGTCGCGCGGCCGGTCCACCCGCGGGACCGTACCCGCTGCCGACCCCGCCGGCGGACCACCCCGACGGATGTTCCGGCTCCGAACGGGGGACACTCGACCCGTGCCCTTCCGATGCCGGACTTCGTCGCGGGCGGCGACGTTCACCCTGGCCACGGCCCTCGCCCTCCTCGCCGCCGGCTGTGGAAGCGGGGGTGGGGACGGCTCCCCCGCGGTGCAGGGCCGGCCCCCGGAGACGACGACCACCGCCGCGACACCCGTCACCACCACCGCCGCCCCGCCGACCAAGGCCGAGGCCAACGCCGTCATCACCGCCAACGGGATCGTCGTCCCGGTCGTGTCCCACACCGACACCGGGTGGGTCGTGCGGACGCCGTGCGGCGACACCGCCACCCTCACCGACGGCACGCCCGTGGCCGCGGCCACGATCGTCCTCGACCCCGGCCACGGGGGCACCGAGCCGGGCGCCATCTCCCCCTCCGGCCTGCGGGAGGCCGACGTCAACCTCGAGGTCACCCGCCACACGCAGGCCTCCCTGGAGGCGGCGGGCGTGAGCGTCGTCCTCACCCGCACCGGCAACTACGACGTCGAGCTCTCTCCCCGGGCCGAGATCGCCCGGGCCCTGGGGGCCAGGGCCTTCGTGTCCATCCACCACAACGCCGAGCCCGACGGTCCCCACGACGGGCCGGGAACGGAGACCTACTACCAGATCGCCTCCCCCGATTCGAAACGGCTGGCCGGCCTCATCTACGAGGAGGTCGTCGGGGCCCTGTCCGCCTACGACGTGCCGTGGGTGGCCGACCGCGACGCCGGCGCCAAGTTCCGGCCCGGCCAGCGGGGCGACTACTACGCCGTCCTCCGCCTGCCCCAGGACGTGGTCAGCGTGCTGGTGGAGGGCGCCTTCATGTCGAACCCGCCCGAGGCCGCCCTCCTCGACCGGCCCGACGTGCAGGCGGCGGAGGGCGAGGCCGTGGCCCGGGGGATCCTCCGCTACCTGAACACCGGCGATCCCGGCTCCGGCTTCACCGAGCCCTACCCCCGCACCGATCCTCCCGGCTCCGGCGGGGTGCCCCCCTGCCGGGAGTCCCGCCTCTGACCCCGGGACCCGGCGCCCGGGCGCCCGGGCGCCCGGGCCGAGGGTGACCCGGCGGACCGCGGCGACGGTCAGCCGGGGGTGGACGGGTGGATCGTGAGCGTCTCCGCCGACTGGCCCCGCAGGACGCGGATGGCCAGTTGGCCATTGGCCAGCGACGCCTCGACGCCCGACCCGAAGCCCTCGGGCAGGTCGAACTCGCGCTCGTAGCCTCCGTACTCCCACTCGTGGACCAGGTATTCGCGGGGGCCGGCGCTGCGCACGTGGGACCAGAAGCGCAGGCAGCCGGGACGGAGCTCGATGGTGATGTCGGCCGCGGTGACCGCGGGCAGGGGGGCGACCACCACCAGGGCGTTGGTGGTCTCGTACACGTTCACCGGCACCGGCTGGGGCCGCATCTCGTCCTCGACCGAGGCGGTGGCGTCCCGCACCTGTTCGGCGGTGGGCTGGTCGATGGCCATGGCCGTGGTCCTACCCGACGCCGGGAGCCGCTAGTCCTGCCCTCTAATCCTGGAAGTCGAGCGCCTGCTCCGGCCAGGGGGGCGGGTCGGCGAGGATCAGGTCGTGGATGGCCTTGACCTGGATGCGGAACCACTGGTCGAAGGGGTCGAGGGACACGCCCATGCCGATCATGGCCTCGTCGAGGTTCTCCGCCTCGATGTAGTAGATGACGAACTCCTCGCCCTCGTTGCCGTGCAGGAAGACCTGCTCCCGGGTGATGCCCAGGCGTTGACGAGAGTCGACGTAGTCGGGGTTGTCGTCGTTGCACTGGGCCATCAGCTCGCGCCAGGCGTCCATCTTGCCCGGGACGATCAGCAGTACGAGGGCTGAAGCCGGCATGCATCCTCCTCGCGACAGGGCTGGTTGCCAATGTCTGCCGCGACCGGGACCCTAGCCAAACCGCAGCTACCCGCCCGTCCGCCGGGCCGAGGGGGGAGCCGGGGACTACGCCCCCGGTGCGGAAACCACGGGTACCGCCCACCGGCGCTGGTGGTGGTCGACCCAGTGGTCCATCAGGTTGACCCGGCCCAGGAACTCGTTCCAGCTGAGGCAGGGCGTGTGGCGCCAGGCCTCGTTCTCCGGGAGCGACACCACGTAGCCGCCGAGGTACACGAAGGGCACGTTGACGCCCTCCATGGCCTGGATCCACTCCGGGAAGTGGGCGGCGGCAGCGAGGACTTCGGCCGAAGCCGACCGCCGGCCGCGGATCTCGATGGCCCGGACGCCGTCGACGGGGTCCCAGCCCGCGCCCAGGTCGAGAGTGACCCGCCGGATGCCGGGGACGTGCTTGGCCCCGGGGAGCAGCCGCACCGGACGGGGGCCTTCCAGGTGCTGGCGCCAGCTCCAGTTCTCGGGGACGCCCTCCGAGGCCGCCCCCCACAGCTCCTCGAACGTGCGCCGGATGCCGTCGATGCCGTCCTTCTCGGGCAGGTAGACGGCAACCACGTCGACCACGAGGGGCTGGTCGTGGACCACGGGCGTGGTGTCGATGGCGTCGAAATCGGCGTCGGTGAAGCCCCAGCCGCGCGCCGCGTTCCACCGGCGGACGTTGGCCAGCTGGTCGGCCACGGGGATGAAGAAGCGCTCGTTCATGGTGGCCCGGTCGACGGTTTCGATGGTCACGAGTGTACGGCGGGGGGTCGGACGTTCTGCGAGGTCGAGGTCGGCGATGGCGGCGTCTGCGATGTCAGGGTCGGCGGTGAGTGTGGACACAAGGGTCCTCCGTGCGTCAAAGAGTCGGTCGAACATCAGTCCAACCGGGGGCTCGGTCACGGCATTCCCGTTCCGTCGCCCGTCACGCGGCGGTCCACCGGCGGTAGGCGGCGATTAGCTCCTCCCGGGCCCGGCGGTCGAGGGCGGGGGCGGCCAGCCGGGCCATGGCCCGGACCATCGTCTGCATCTGGCGGAGATAGGCGGCGCAGTGCCGGCACGCCCGGAGGTGTTCGTCGAGGCGGGCCCGCAGCGCCGGCGTCAGCGCCCCCTCCAGGTAGTCGGTGACCAGCTCCACCACGTCCTGGCAGCCCAGGGGCCGCGGCCGGCGGCGGCCGATCAAACCCGGCCCGTCACGGTCGAACGCCGGCGGGAGGCGCCGCCGCCCACGACTGCTCGCCGGGGAGGAAGCGGCCGCCGGTGCGGCGCCAGTGGTCGAGCACGTCGTCGGCCGGGCACCGGCCCCTGACCACGTAACGGTCGAGGTAGGCGGCGACCACGTCGATCGTCGCCCGTTCCGCACCCATCCGCTCCAGGGCCTTCAGCGCGATCCGGAAGCAGGCCTCGGCCGACACGGCCAGGTCGGGGTGGGCCAGCCCGGAGCGGGAGGCGGCCACCCACAGGTCGGCCGTGTCCCAGGCGGCCTGGGCCGCGGCCTCGCCCGCCTCGTCGTCGTAGACGAGGGCGGTGGCGACGGCCACCGGCACCCGCCACCAGGGCCGGGGCAGGCTGTCGACCATCCGCAGCTCCAGCCAGCCCCGGGGCCGCACCGGCGGGAACAGCGTCGTGAGGTGGTAGTCGAGGTCGTCGAGGGTGGGGAAGCCGAGGGGGTGGCCGCGGTCGACCCACTCCCCGAACGTCAGCGACTCGCGCACCGGCACGCACTCGCCGTCGGGGCCCCGGATGAGCATGACCTGGGCGTCCATCACGTAGGCGCCCCACTTCCCCGGCCACGGTCCCGGCCCCCCGGCCGACCGGGTGCGGGACGGGTCGAGCCGCCACCACGTGGCCAGCCGGTACGACTTCCAGCCGCTGGGCACGCCCGCCACCAGCGGGGAGTTGGCGAAGGTCGCGGCCAGCGTCGGTCCGAGCAGGTGGACCAGCCCCCAGCGGGTGTCGGAGGCCGGGTTCCGGGCGTCGAGGTCGAGGTTGACCTGGAGGCCGGCGGTGGCGCACATCATGGTGCGCCCGGCATTGGCCCAGTCGGCGTCGGGGCTGGTGAAGTACGCCTCCATGGCGTCGTAGCGGGGCCCCCGGATCACCCGTCCGACGGTGGGCGACGGGTCGATGCCGCTGCCCAGGAGCACGATGCCCCGCTCGGCCAGGGGTGTCGCCACCCGGGCCAAGTCGGCTTCCAGGAGGGCGCAGGCGGCGTCGACGTCGGCCGCCGGCGGCGTGCTCAGCTCGAGCTGGCCGCCGGGCTCGAAGGTGATACTGGTGCCGCTGGCCAGCGGCCCGAGTGCTTCCACCACCGCCCGCACCACCTCGTGCGGTGCCCTCTCGCCGTCGAGCCCCATCGGGAGCATCTCCAACTCGATGCCCACCTGATCAGGGCCGTCGGACCGCGTCGGAGAGAAGCCCCGCCCCACGGCGTGCTCGACTGCGGCGTCTCGGCTGATGACAGCGACCCTGTGCGGCACGGTGGACCTTCCCGGCGTCTTACCCGTCTCTTCGTTTCACCACCCTCGTCCGGATGGCGGGATCCAGCGTTACACGCCGGTGCCCCTCGGCCTGAACGGAGCCGCGGGTCAGGGTCGGGCGGCGGCAAGTTCTGGTTGGCGGGCATTCGGATCGGGCGGTGGCCCGTGCGGGCCCTCCCACAGCCATCGTTTGCCCTGGCGGGCGATACGCCAGCGGTGGTGGGTCTTGAGGTAGTGGTGGAACCGGCACAGCCGGCACAGGTTGGCCAACTGGCTGCGCCCCCCGGATGCGACGGGCCGGATGTGGTCGATCTCCAGGTCGCAGTCGACGGAACAGCCCGGCACCACGCACACCCGGTCGCGCTCGACCAGGGCGCTGCGCACCTTGGCCGGGATGACCCGGCCCAGATGGGCGACCTTGAGCACCTCGCCGTCCTCGACCAGCAAGGCGGCCACGACCGCGTCGGTCAGCAGGCTCTGGACCCAGGCGACGGTGACCGGTCCCGCCCCCGGCACCTCGCACACCTCGCCCCGCTCCGTGTGTCCCCGAACCAGGGCGGCGTGATCGACCCGCACGTGGATCAGCGCCGACGGCGTCGGTCGCAACGGGTCGCCCGGCTGGGCGGCTGCGCTCCTGGCCATCTCGACCAGGGCGTCGGCCGCCACCGCCCCGTCGCAGTCCCGCCGCCGCTTGCGGCCCGCATCCGCCTCGGCCGCCCGCCGGGAGATCGCCTGGCGGTGGGGCTCCATGCCCGCCATCAGCACCGCCCCCGCTTCGGGGGTGAGGCTGCCGGAGAAGCGGAACGACCCCTCGACGTCGATCCAGTGCCGGAAGTGGCGCCGCCGATGGGCCCGGCGGTGACGTTCCTCGTCGTCGGTGGCCGCCGCCCGCACCCGGGCTGCAGCCCGTTGCAGCTCGACGAAGGACTCGAGCGCGGCCAGCTCCAGCAGCTCGGCTTCCGACGCCGGATCGACGACAGACGCGGATGCCACCTCGATGGCCTGGGCCTCGGTGAGGGACCCCGAGCGGAACTTCTCCTCGGTGGCGGGCAGAGCCTTCATGGCCTCGGCCGCCTCCAGCAGGTCGACGGCATGGCGCACGGAGCAGCCGGTGGCCTCGGCCATGAGGTGACAGGGGGAGCGGTGCCCGCCCGAGAACCAGGCCTGGGTCGCCGCCACCTGCCGGGAGCACAACGTCTTGCCCGCCGCCGCCAGCCGCTCGATGCGGTGAAACGCCGAGAACAGCTCCAACGACTCCGGTCCGCTCAGCGCCTCGGGGTCGAGGACCTTGACCACTTTCTCGATCCCCGCCAGCAGCTCGCCGACCTCATAACCGATCATACGTTCGATACTACTAGGACCCTGAGACAGTATCGATGCATTCCGATGGTTCCTGAGACAATTTTGAGACAGTTTTCGGTGATCCGTCCATCAGGGAATGGATTGCCTGTGTCCGACGATGACCCAGATCGAGGCGGCACCGGCTCGCCCCGGTGGTGGTTCTGGTTGCTGCCTGCCGCTTGCTTCCTCTTGAGCGGTTTCGTCGCCAGCCAGCACCGCGGTCTCCGCCACAACCTGGAGCTCCTGGGCTGGCCCTTGGCCGTACTTGCTCTCGGGCTGGCGATCAGAGCCAGGAGTCAGTGCCGTGGCGATGGCGAGGAGGGCCCCGTAGGGGGTCGCTCTCGGTGATCGCGAAGCGTCAGCAACAGGATGCAAGCACCAGTCCCCGCGCCAAGTGCTGCGCCGATCAAGTGCCCGCCAGCAGCCAGGGCCACTGTCAGGGCGACGAGCACGAACGTCACCACGAAGCCCATGTCCGAAGGCTACCCAGCACGGGGCATGCGCTCCCGGTGGCCGGCGGTCGCCGATCAAGGTCGTCTGGCCCCAAGTGGCGGGCGAGAAGCACCCGGCACTAATTCTGGCCGGCGGGGGACGGACTCCTTGCCGGAGGTGGCCGCCAGAGCGGATGGGAACCTCGAGAATGGAGGTACCCATGTCCGCCAGCACGACCGTCGTCCCGCCGCCGCCGCTCTTCGACGAGGCCCACCTAGCGGTCGCCGGCTTCCGGCCCCAACCGGCTTGCGTCCTGGGCCGAGGGGTCAGACTGAGGATATGCGCAGGACGAGACTTCGCCGCTGGATGGCTCGGCACCCGGTGATTTGCGCCGTCATCGGGGCCGTCGAAATGGGTGGCGCGGCGACCTTCGGCACCATCGTGAACGGCGCGGGTGTGGCCGGGGCGATAGTGGCTGGTGTGACTGTCATTTCCGGGGCTGGCCTCGGGCTTCTCTATTCTCTCATGTGCTCGCAAGGGCGCTAAGAGCCTCACTGCACGGAACCGAGCGCCGGGGTGGCCTTCCGAGAACGGCGTGGCGCGGGCATTCCTCACCGGGTACCCGAATTGAGGGCGTGCCGTCCGGGTACACGTGAAGGCGTGGGCGATCGACTTAATCGCAGGCTGGCGAAATGGGACGCGGCCAACCAGGCCACCATGAGAAAGCAGAACGAGATGGCCGGTGGAACCTGGGAGGAGTTCACGGAGCGCAACTTCCCCGGTCCTTCATGGGCATATGCGATGTGCAACCTGCCAGTTGTCGGCTTGATCGGTGCCATCGTCATTCACCGGGCCCGCCGAAGCCGACGGAATGCGGCGCCTGACGACCAAGGTCGGATCGCCGACTCCTGACGTTTGAGACGATCCGATATCCGATATCCGATGCCCGTGCGTGACGTCGGCAGTTCTTCAGAGCGAGCCGTAGTGCTCGGTTGCGCGTCGAGTGGCCGATGGGGGAGGCAGGCGGCTCCCTCCCGCGACTTCACCCGACCCGATTTGGGCAAAACGGACCCATGGCGTCCTATGAAGTGAACGACAAGGCGGTGGCGAAGGCCCGGCGGCTCATCGACGCCCGCCGCTACGTGCTCCGGAGCACGTGGGGCGACGTCCAGCCCACCGCCGAGGACGAGAACAAGTTCCTCGAGTCCCATTCGTGGGAGGAGTACGCCGAGTGGCACCTCGGGCTCACCCACGGGGCCAACGACGAGACCAAGGCCCGCTACGCCTTCGTCTTCGGCGACTTCCGGCGGGTGCACCGGTCGGCCCTCATCGCCTGCGTCTTCCGGGCCTCGGAATGGAACCACAAGGCGGTCGAGCTGGCCGCCCACGACCTCCTCCAGCATCTCGACGCCACCCGTTCCAAGAGAACCTGATCCATCCGGCCGGGCCGTGACACGCTCGGTGTAACGGCCCTCGCCCCCCGGCGGACGGTCCGTCGTGAGGGAGCGCTGATGGTGGTCAGGAATCCCCGGGCCGAGGCGGCGATCCGCATCGCCTATCGCTACGACGCGCGTGTCCTCGAACCCTCGCCGCCGGCCGTGAACGAGGGGCCGTGGTTCGCCGACGACCCGGTCGAGGGCGGGGAGCTGGTGCCCGTGGTCCGGCCCGGCACCCGCCCGTGGGACGACTTCTGCGCCGAGATCGGCAATGCCGAGCTGCGCACGTGGTGCGAGTACCGGTGGCTGGTCCCCCGTCCACTCGACCCCCTGCCGCCCAAGTTCGCCGACACCCGGGACTCCCTCCACCGGGTGGCCGAGCACCTCGTCGCCCCCCGCCGCCACCTGGCCAACGGCAAGATCGGACTCCGCTACACCTACCGGGGCTTCGGCACGCCCTTCTTCGACGACGACCACCAGGTCCGGGTGGAGGACGGCGACCTCGTCGACCGCAACCGGCGCCGGCCGCTCACCACCCTCGCCGCCGGCGCCGAGTTTCTCGGCGTCGAGCTGGGCCGGGGCACCGGCGTCTACACGCCCACCACGCCCTGCGAGCCCGACGCCCCCCTCGTCGTCGACCTGGCCGCGGGCCGGGCGGTGGGCGACTGGTTCGGGTTCGTCACCGCTGTCCTGGAGCAGCTCCGGGAGGAGGCGGGCGAGGACGACTCGCCGGCGCGGGTGCAGCTGTGGCCCGAGCACTTCGACATCGCCGTCGACCTGGGCCCCGACGGTCACCGGGCCAACTTCGGCGGCTCCCCGGGAGACGCCGAGCACCCCGAGCCCTACCTCTACGTCGGCCCCTGGGACAGCCGCCCGCGAACGGACGACTTCTGGAACGAGCCCTTCGGGGCCTCACTGTCCCACGCCGCCATCCGGCGGGGAGCGAATCCCCTCGACTTCCTCCGACAGGGAAAGGTGCTGGTCACCGGTGAATGAGACCAACGGCAACGGCAACGGCCACGACGGGGCGGCCTGGGTCAGGATCGACCCCGGCGGGCTCGAGGTCGGACGGGTGACGACGGTGGTCGCCGCCGGGCGGGCCATCTGCCTGGCCCGCACCGCCGCCGGCTACGGCGCCCTCGACAACCACTGCCCCCACCAGGGCGGCCCCCTGGGTGACGGCCAGATCGCCGACGGCTACGTCATCTGCCCGTGGCACGCCTACGAGTACGACCCGGCCACGGGCAAGCCCCCGCCCGGCTTCAAGGACGGGGCCACGCCGTACGCCGTCGAGGATCGGGGCGACGACGGCCTGTGGGTCGAGCTGCCGGTGGCCGAGGACCACGTCTCGCTCATGGACCAGATGGTCGACGTGCTGTGCGAGTGGGGGCTTGACACCGTCTTCGGGATGGTGGGCCACTCCAACCTGGG
>JAXDMK010000147.1:0-13231 GCA_034666105.1 Actinomycetota bacterium
GCTCACCCCGGCGGGCGGCGGCCGCCGTCGCCGGCAGCGCGCCCAGACCACGGGCGGTGTCGATGACGGCCGCCGCCTGCACAACCGAAGTCCCCGTCCGGCGTGCGAGTTGGTGGGCCGCCGACCGGTCGCCCTCCGCCCGCCACGAGTTGGTCTCGGCCAGGCGGGCCGCGGCCAGCCCCTTGAGAGTGGCCGCGATCTTCTCGATGCGCGAGGCCTGGTCGAGGACCTCCCCGGCCTGGGCCGGCGACAGCACGCTCGCGTCGAATCCGGCGGCGTACCCGCTCAGCGACTCCCGCAGCTCCGCGATTCCCACGCCCATGGCCGTGCCTACCGTCCGAAAACCGAGCGACTGCCGAGGGGAAGCGAGTCCAGGCACCAGACCGAACTGGTGTTCGTACCCTACCCACCCACCCACCGCGATGCAAGCCATTCGGCCAGCATGGGTAGCGTCGCGACGGTGATCACGGCGTGGGCATGCGAGGGTGATGGGTTCAAGGAGATCCCGAGCGCCGACGTCTCCGAATTGCTTGGCGTCGACAACCGGATCCTGTGGGTCGACGTGGTCGATCCCACCGAGGACGACCTGGCCTGCGTCCAGGAGGAGTTCTCGCTCCACCCCTTGGCCATGGAGGACATCCGCGAGCGCCACCAGCGGCCCAAGATCGAGACCTACCCCAGTCACTCCTTCCTCGTGGCCTACACCCGAGAACGCTTCGAGATCGAGATGTTCGTCGGTCACGGCTGGCTCGTCACCGTGGGGCCCGAGGGCTACTCGACGGCCAGCGTCCGGGCCCGGTTCGAGCGGGTCCACATCGACAAGCCTACGGTGGGGTACCTCGTCTACGTCCTGCTCGACGAGATCGTCGACGGCTACTTCAACGCCACCGACGACATAGAGGACGCGTTGGAGGCGCTGGAGGAGCGCATCTTCAGTGAGGAGCTGCCCCAGGAGCAGAACATCCAGCACGACCTGTTCGAGGTTCGCCGCAAGCTGCTCGAGTTCCGCCGGGTCGTCGTCCCGCTCCGCGACGTGGTCCAGGTACTCCTCCGGCGGGAGGCGGACTGGGTCGACGATCTCACCGCCACCCACATGCAGGACGTCTACGACCACATCCTGCGGGCGGTCGACGTCATCGACAGCCACCGCGAGCTTATGGGCAATGCCGTCGACGCCCACCTGGCGATCATCTCCAACCGGGTCAACGACGTCATGAAGCAGATGACCTCGTGGGGCGCCATCCTCCTGGGGTCCACCCTGGTGGCCGGTATCTACGGCATGAACTTCGACCACATGCCCGAGCTCCACTGGCGCCTCGGGTACGCCTGGGCTCTCGGCCTGATGGTGATCATCACCCTGGTCGGCTACCGCCTCTTCAAGCGCAAGGAGTGGCTCTAACTCCTTCTAAGGTTTGCCACATATCTCCTGTTAGGTGAGCTTGACGCAGAGGAGTCCCATCGGCCAACATTCCACCTCGGATACCGGGGGGGGGACAGGGTGCGAGCGACTCGACTGGTGGGACTGGGAATGGTGGCGTTGTTCACCGTGGGCCTAGTTGGCTGCGGATCTTCGGACAGCAACAACGCCGACGTGGCCGACGACTCAGCCACCGCGCCGGCACCGTGTGAGCCGGCGGGCACCGACCTCAAGGCCAGCGCGGTCGCAACCGTCGGGATCGAACTCAAGGAATACTCCTTCACCCCGTCGACGATCGAGGTCGCACCGGGCGTTGTCACCTTCGCCGTCACCAACGCCGGCACCCAGAATCACGAGCTGGCCGTCCTTCCGGGCGGCGGCGATGTGCCCCTGACCACCGCCGGCCACCCCGACGAGGACGCTCTCACCGCCGCCGGCGCCTTCGAGCTGGAGAAATTCGGCCCCGCACTCAGCTGCGAGGCGACCTTCGACCTGAAGCCCGGCACCTACACCCTGTTCTGCCTCGTCAACGACCCGGACGGCCAGACCCACTACCAGAAGGGCATGCGGGGCCGCCTCACCGTCGCCTAGCCCTACCCCGGGGCCGCCGCCGCCGGCCGGTGCCCGCCCGGCCCCCACCGCCGCCGGCCGCCGGCCGCCCGTCCCCGCCGGCCGCCCAACGGCTCTACCAGCGGCCGGCGGACCCCGTCGGCACCAGTTCGTCCTCGCCCGTCTCGTCGTCGCTGATCAGCTCGTAGCCGCAGAGGGCGGCCAGGTGGGGATGGCCCTCGTCGGGGCCGGTGGCGATGAGCTCGTCGCCCGGCGCCAGCGCCACCGCCGGCCGGGGTCGGTACACGTACCGTCCGCCCCGGCGGATGGCCAGCACGAAGAACCCGGTCTCCGTCTCCAGGCACAGGTCGCGGAGGGTGCGGCCGTCGGCCGGGGAGCCCTCGGCCACCGGGACCCGCACGACCACCTCGTCGGCGTCGCCCAGGGCCAGGGCGAGGATGGGGTGGAGCTCCTCGCCCTGCTCGATGAGCCACACCATCTGTTGGGCGGCGTCGCCGATCTCCTCCGCCGCCTGGGCCAGGTGCATCAGGCCCCGCAGGCCGGAGGGGTCGACCCGCTCCTGGGCCGCCCGCAGCACCCACAGCTCCAGCCGCTCCATCATCTCGTCGAGCCGGTCTTCCAGATGGTTGACCTCGGCCGCCAGCCCCTGGTCCCGCAGCACCAACGCCGAGTAGGCCAGCCCCACCGCCACCTCGGAGATGTTCTTCATCTCCACCAGCACGTCGATGGCCCGGTCGAGGTCGGAGACCTCCGCCTCGTCCGCCTGGGGCGGTTCCCACACGGGCGCACCTGCCAGTTGCCGCAGCTCGGCGATGCCCGCGGCCGCGCCCTGGAGGAACAGGACGTCGCCCGGTTGCAGCACCATGTCGCCGTCGATCTCGGTGTTCCACTCCCGACCCCGGCGCAGGGCGACCACCCGCATGCCGACCTCGACCGGTAGCTCCAGGTCGGCGAGGGTGTGGCGCGCCATGGCCGAGTCCTCCCTCACCCGCACCCGGTGGGAGATCTCCTCCGCCTGCGACAGGTCGGCCACCAGGGCCCGGGGGATGCCCAGGCGGCGGGTGACGATGCGGGCGATGTCGACGGCGGCGTTGCCCAGCCGCTCGATGGCGCTCACCACCTGGAGGACGGATGCCATGGCGTCGGCGTCGCGGGGCGACCGGGCCGCCAGCACGCAGATGGCCCGCATCTCGTGGATCAGGTCGGACAGGCGGTCCTCGAGCTCTTCGACCTCCTCGGCCATGGCCGTATCGCCGAAGTACACCGCGGCGTAGCCCAGGTCGATCATCAACTCGGAGGTGTCCTTCGCCTCCGAGAGCATGGTCTTGAGATTTCGGGGTCGTTCGTCCATGAAGGGGTGCCTCCTGAGCCTAGGCCACACCTAGGGCGACGATGATGAGAATGAGGAAGAGGGCGCCGGCGAAGTCGACCGACGAGGTCACCAGGGGGATGCCGTAGGTGTCGGGGTCGACGCCGAAGCGGACGGCGGCGATGGTGCCGTAATAGGCCACCGCCACCACGAAGGCCACCGCCAGGAAGCCGCCCAGCAGCGACGCGCCGACCATCTGGGCCAGACCGGGACTGGCCTGGCCCAGCGCCCGGCCGACGTAGTGGGCGCCCACCCCGTTGAACAGGTACACGGGCAGCCCCAGCAGCAGCATCAGGAGGCCGTCGAGGCGGGCGTCGCGGTTGGGGATGGGGGCCGGGTTCATGAGGCCGAGGTGGAGCTTGGTCGACAGCCGGCTCGACAGGATGCCGCCCAACGCCCCCGCGCTGCTGATGAAGGCGGGGAACAGGATGAAGAGCGCGGGGTAGGTGGAGAACGTCTCGATGCGCTTCTCGATGGTGATGCCGGCCATCGTGCTCAGGCAGGCCGCGCCCAGCAGGATCGGCGTCGACTCCCGCACCACCCGCCGCAGGACCTTCTCCTTCGAGCGCCAGGCGTGCACGAACACGCCCACGCTCACCGCGGCCACGATCAAGCCGATCACCTCGGACCCCTGGGGGACGTCGATCACCAGCAGGCTGGCCACCCACAGGGCGGGCAGGGTGAGCACGTCGCCCAGGGTGGAGACGAGGGGAGCGGTGAGGTTGTCGAGGTCCCAGCCGTGGCGCACGGACCCCGCGGCCAGGGCGATGGTGGCCACCAGCACCACCAGCGACCCGAGGAGCCCACCGACGATCGAGATGAGGGCCAGGTCGAGGACGGAGATGGTGTGGGCCACGCCCAGGGCGACGCTCACCAGCTTGGCCACCAGGGCCAGGAGGAACGAGAGGACGAGGGTGAGCACCAGGGACGCGGTGATGTTCTGACCCACCAGGGTGTGCGGGCGGAGCGACAGGCGGAAGGTGCCCAGGTGGATGGCCGTGCTCAGGCGGTTGCCGAGGGACGAGAAGACGTTGCCCCGCAACCCGATGGCCGCCGGCACCAGGACGAGGAGGCCGGGCAGGCGCTCGAACGTGCCCGTGATGGATCCGAGGACGGCCCCCGCCACCAGGCTGGTGGTGCTGTTCAGGCAGAGGGAGATCAGGCTCTGGCGGGCGCCGTCGGTGCTGGGGCCGAGGAGGGCGAGCAGACGCCGGGACAGGTCGATGGGCCGCACGACCTTCCGGGCCTGACGGATGGGCACCACCACCGTGGTGCCGACCTTGCCCACCGTGCTGCCCACCCGTTGGATCGCCTGCCGGGGCTGCGGCCGGGAGGGGGTGCCGTCGGATGCGGATCGGCGGCGGCGAGGCTGACGCCGGGCGGGATCCGGCTGGTCGTGGGTACGGCCGTCGTCGACGGGCCGGTCAGTGCCGGCGGTCGGACGGTCGGGGGTGGGTACCTCGGGCGCGCCGCGGCCTGGCCGCCGGGCCTTGGGACGGCTAGGCCCGGTACCCGCCGGAACCGAGGACGCGCCGGAACCGGCGCCTGTGCGGCGCGAGGGGCGTGCCATGACTCGGCGGTTCCGCCATCGGTCCTCCACCCTGATCGGCTCCGCCGGGATTCTACCGGCCGGGAGATGGCGACATCAGGGCCGGTCGGCGCCGGGCGGGGGGCTTCGGCGCCAGGCACCCGGCCGGTTCGCCGGGCGATCGCCTCGTCGACGTTCTCGATGCCGCGCCCCTCGGCCGCCAGCGCGACGACCGTCCGTCCGTCGGGGTTCGGAGGCCGCCTCGGCCGGCCCCTTCACCCTTCACCCCGCATCAGGCGGTCGATCACCACCACCGGCCCGACCAGGAACATCATGTACAGGGCGAAGGCAATCCCGGTCATGGCGACGGAGATCCCGAGCATGAGGGCGTAGAACAGCAGCACCAGGGGGCCGCCGATCAGCACCAGCAGCAGCCTCGCTCCCGTCGTCATCCGTCGCCGGCCGCCGGCGACGTCGACGGTGGCACCGAGAGCCCGCAGGTGGGAGATGCGGCGGTCCAGCTTGGGGTGGAAGCCGGCGAGGGGCGACGTGTGCCCGGAGTCGGCCTGTCCCGATCGGTGGGACCCGACGACGAACAGGTGGGCCACGGACTCGGCACCGGGAGGGATGCCGCCGTCGGCCAGCGCGACCAGGCCCGCGGCCAGCCCATCGGGGTAGCGGGTGAGCTCCACCGCGGTGGCGTCGGCCAGCTCGGACCGGGCCCGCCAGGCCCGCTTGAGCAGCGGGTTCACCAGGAGCATGGTGAAAAGGAGCTGGTTCATCACGAAGGCGAGCTGGGCCGCCATCAGCGGCAGCAGCAGCACGCTGAGACAGCCCTTGGCCTCCACCGTCTCACCCCCACCGCCGCCCTGCGCCTCCAGGAGGGCCAGCGCCGCCTCCTTCGCCTTCTCGGGGTGCTCACGAGCGGAGCTTGGCCGCGCCACCAGTCGCAGGATGGGCCCCAGGGCCCGGCGGGCCCGGCGGTCTGTCGGCGCCGTCAGCACCGCCGAGCACAGGCCGAGCGTGTAGTACAGGCTGGCGATGGTGCGGGCGATGGCCAGGTCGCCGTTGCCGACCCGCCCCACCAGGTGGGCCATCACCCCCTGGGTCTCGCTCCGACCGAGCCCGTCCAGCAGGCCCCGTGACACGACCACCGCGGCGTCGGCGGGCGAGCTGCCGGTGACGGCCGCGTTGGTGAGGGGCGAGTCGACCACGTACACGCGGGGCGGCGGCAGACCACCGGCGAGCGCGATCTCGGCCACCACGTTCACCAGTTGCTGCTCCTCGACATCGGCCGGGCGCGGGTCGCGCGCGCCCATGGTCAGGAGCTCGGCCGCGGTACCGGCGTGGCGGAAGAGGCGGCGAACGGCGATCCAGCAGCCGGTCAGGGCCAGCGCGCCCGGTACGACCAGGACGATCACGACGGGCACGACGAGCCGAGGGACGTCGACCACCTCGTCTCCCGAGAGGGCGTCGCGGAAGGGCCCGAGCAGGTCGGGCGTGTGCACCACCAGATTGGCGACGTCACCCACGACCACGGCCACCGCCACCAGAAGCGGGGACAGACCGGCGCTGAGCGGGACACCGATGAGAGCTACGGCACCGGCGCACGCCAGGGTCCACCGCCAGCTGGCTCGTCGGTGACGGCGTTGGGCGCGGTCGAAGCCCTCGCGGTCGACCGGCCCCGGCACCGGCCGCCATGCCCCGGGCAGGTCGCGGTCAGGGGCGTCCACGATCCAACCGTGCCACGTGCAGGAGCGGGCTGCCCGGGCCGACGGTCAGGGCAGAGGGAAGCAGCCGGCCCAGATCAGCCGGAGCGGTCGGGGCCGGCCCGATCGATGTCGACGAGGACGACCAGGCGTCGTTCGCGCTCCATCGCCGCCCGGTAGTCGTCCCAGTCGGGGTGCTCGCCCGCCGCCCGCCGGTAGTACTCGATCAGCGGCTCCATGGCGTCGGGGAGCGACAGGGTGGTGGCGGTGCCGTCGACCTGCACCCAGTCCCACGAGTTGGCCTTGGTGACGAGCACCGAAACCCGCGGGTCGCGCCGGAGGTTCTTGACCTTGTAGGCCGTCTCCCGGCTGCTGATCACCACCCGGCCCTCGTCGTCGATCACGGCGCCGACGGGCGACATCTGGGGCCGGCCGTCGGACCGGAAGGTGCACAGCACGGCCGAGTGGTTCTCGCGGATGAAATCCCGCGCTTTCTCAATTTCCATGATGGGGGTCCATGGCAATCAGCCTTTCACGGGACGGTTCCGGGCCCGGGCGGTGACCGCCGAGTAGTCGAAGGACCCGAGGCCCTCCGCCTCCGAGATCTCGAACCAGGCCCGGGCGGCCATGGCCAGGGGCAGCTGCAGGCCCGCGTTCTGGGCTGTCCCCGTCACCAGGCGCAGGTCCTTGGCCGCCAGCGAGAGCTTGAAGTTGGGGGGGAAGCGGCCCGACTCGATGTTGTCCCGCTTGCTCTTCACGGTCACTCCGATGGGGGACTCGGACAGGATGTCGAGCACCGTCGCCTGGTCGAGGGCGAAGGCGTCGGCCAGGGTCAGGGCCTCGGCCAGGCCGGCCATGAGCGCCCCCAGGATCGAGTTGGTCACCAGCTTCATGGCCGCCCCCGCCCCCGGCGGACCCATGTGGATCGGCCGGCCGAACGCCTCCAGCACCGGCTTCCACTCGTCGAACAGGTCGGGCTCGGCGCCCACGAAGATCTTGAGCGTGCCCTCGGTGGCCTGGGGGACGCTGCCCAGCACGGGGGCGTCGATCACATCGACGTCGTCGGCCACCCGTTCCGTCAACTCGCGGATCACATCGGGGCCGACGGTGGACATCTCGATGAGCGTGTGCCCGTCCTCCATCCCCTCGACCAGTCCCCCGGGCCCGAAGACCACGTCCTCCAAGGCCTCGGGGGTGGCGAGCATGGTGAACACGGCCTCCGCCTCCCGGGCCGCGTCGGCCGGGGTGGCGACCAGGCGCGCCCCCCGCTCCACCAGGGCCGCGGCCTTGTCGGGCGAGCGGTTCCAGACCACCAGGTCGTGGCCGGCGTCGAGCAGGCGAGCGGCCATGGGCAGGCCCATCTGACCGAGTCCGACGAAGGCGAGGGTTGTCATGTCCCGTTTCTACTCCCCCGCCGGCCCGGCCCCGATTCGGACGGCTCAGATTCGCGAGAGCTCCACCAGCACCGCCCGCTCGATCTCCCGGGCGTGGTCGCCGTCGGCGATCTTGGCCCCGTGGGCGTCGGCCACGTAGAAGCTGTCGACCACCTCGTGGCCGAGGGTGGCGACCTTGGCGTGGCGGATGTCGAGGTGGAGGTCGGCCAGGGCCCGGGTGATGCGGTAGAGGGTGCCCAGCCGGTCGGGCGCCCGCACCTCGACCACGGTGGACGTGGCCGACGCCCGGTTGTCGACGATGACCGACGTGCGGGCGGGCACGGCGGAGACCGACCCCGGCGGACGGGGACTGTCGGCGTAGCGCCGGGCCCGGTCGGCCACGCTCGCCTCCAGCGACAGCCGGCCCTCGAGCACCCGGCGCAGGTCGGCCTCGACGTCGGCCCAGTCGGGCAGGTCGCCGAAGACGGGCTGCACGTGGAACTCCTCCAGGGCCTGGCCCTCGTCGCCCGACCAGGCCCGGGCACTGAGCACGTCGAGGCCGTGGAGGGTGAGGGTGCCGGCCACCTTGGCGAAGAGCCCGGCCCGGTCGTGGGCGGCGATGGTCACGTTCGACCCGTCCCCCCGCACCACCACCTCGCCCGCCTCCCGGGCCTGGGTGACCAGGTCGAGGTGGTCCTCGGAGGGGAAGACGCCCTGGGGGCGGGGCCGCTCGCCGCCGGTGAGCGTCGCCACCGCGTGACCCACCAGGTCGGACACCAGGCCGCCCTTCCACGGGCTCCAGGCGGCGGGGCCGGTGGCGAGGGAGTCGGCCTCGGTGAGGGCGTGGAGAAGCTCGACCGTGATCGGGTCGCCGAGGGCGGTGGCCACCGCGGCCGCGGTGGCGGGATCCTCCACGTCGCGGCGGGTGGCGAGGTCGGCCAGCAGCAGGTGGTGGCGGACGAGGGCCACCAGCACGGCCACGTCGGCCGGCGGGAAGCCCATGCGGGTGACCAGCGGGCCGACCACCGCCACGCCCGTGAGGCTGTGGTCGGTGCCCAGCTCGGGCGTGAAGCCCTTGCCCAGGTCGTGGAGCCACGTGCCGATCAGCAGGAGGTCGGGACGGGACACCCGGCCCACCAGGGCGGCGGCGTTGGCCGCCGCCTCGCACAGGTGCCGGTCGACGGTGAAGCGGTGGTAGGCGTTGCGCTGGGGCTTGCACGACACCTTCTCCCACTCCGGCAGCACCCGGCTGAGCAGGCCCTTCTGGTCGAGCGCCTCCAGCACCGGGATGGCGGCCCGGCCCGCGCCCAGGAGCGACACCAGCGCCGGGCGGGCCTCGTCCGGCCAGGGGTCGCCGGGGCCGACGGCCTCCGCCGCCAGCCGGTTGAGGGCCGACCGGCTGAGGGCGGTGCCGGCGGTGGCCGCGGCCGCCGCCGCCCGCAGGACGAGGGCCCCATCGTGGGCCGGGTCGGCGTCGGGGGCCAGCTCCACCCGTCCGTCCCGCAGCACCAGGCCCGGCCCCAGCGACCGGTCCCTCGCCGCCGCCCGTCCGATCGGACCCCGCAGCGACGACCGGATGCGGTCCCAGGTGTCGTCGCTGGTCCAGGCCACGGTGCGGGCGGCGGCCGCCAGCCGGGCCATGAGGGCGTCGGCGTCGGTGTCGCCGAGGGCCGCCGCCACCCCGTCCTGCTCCTGGAGGAGGAGGCGGTCGATGGCCTTGCCCGTGCGCCGGTGGAGCTCGATCCGCACCGAGAGGAGGACGTCGGAGGCGGCGGCCAGCGCCTGGTGGTCGTCGTCAAGGAGGATGCGGCGGGCCGCCTCCGCCCACCGCAGGGAGTGGACGTCGCGCAGGCCGCCCCGCCCGTCCTTGAGGTCGGGCTCAAGGAGGAATGCGACCTCGCCCGACTTGGCGTGGCGGGCGTCGACGCCCTGCCCGAGGGCGCTCAGCCAGCGGGACGACTTGTTCCGCCAGGCGGCGGTGGCCCGCTCCTGCAGGTCGGCGGCGATGGCGGCGTCGCCTGCGATCAACCGGGTGTCGAGGAGGGACGTGGCCGTGTCGAGGTCGTCGTGGGCCAGCGACAACGCCTCCTTCACCGACCGCACCCCGTGGCCCAGCTTCAGCCCCGCGTCCCATAGCGGGTACCAGATCTGGTCGGCCAGCTGCTTGACCTCGGCCAGGTCCCGGTCCTTGCGGGTGTGGATCAGGAGCACGTCGAGGTCGCTGCCGGGGCACAGATCGCCCCGGCCGTAGCCGCCCACGGCCACGAGGGCCACCCCGGGCGCCCCCGATCCGAGCAGGCCGGCCAGCCACGAGTCGGCCAGCGCGGTGTAGGCCCGGCAGAAGTCCGTCCCCTTCAGCGAGGAGTCGGCCAGGAGCGCCGATCGCTCCTGGCGGACCCTCACGGGCACATCAGGATCAGAGGACCCGGTCAGAGGGCGTCGTGTCCCATCTCCCCGGTGCGGATACGGACCAGGTTCTCGACCGGCGTCAGCCACACCTTGCCGTCGCCGATCTTCTCGGTGCGGGCGGCGGTGACGATGGCATCGATGATGGCGGCCGCGTCGGCGTCGTCGGCCACCACCTCCACCTTCACCTTGGGGACGAAGTCGACGGTGTACTCGGCGCCCCGGTAGACCTCGGTGTGGCCCCGCTGGCGGCCGAAGCCCTGCACCTCGGACACGGTCATGCCCTGGACGCCCAGGGCCCGGAGCGCCTCCTTGACGTCGTCGACCTTGAACGGCTTGATGATTGCGGTCACAAGCTTCATTGTCAGCCGACCCTTCCCATGGACCCGAATTCACCGGCAGCGTAGGCGGACTCGGCGTGTTGGCTGAGATCGAGACCCGAGGCCTCGTCGTCGGGAGTGACCCGCAGGCCGATCGTCTTGTCGACGATCTTGGCCAGGATGAACGAGACCACGCCCGAGTACACAATCGTGGCTCCCACGGCCAGGGCCTGGTTGCCCAGCAGCGACGCCCCCGCCCCCGACAAGAGCCCCCCGAAGGCCTCGTTGGCGAACACGCCCAGGAGGAGCGACCCGGTGATGCCACCGACGAGGTGGACGGCGATCACGTCGAGCGAGTCGTCGAAGCCGAACCGGAACTTGAGCTGGCAGCACAGGTAGCAGAGCACCCCGGCGATGAGGCCGATGGCGAGCGCCGCCATCGGGTTCACGAATCCGGCGCAGGGGGTGATGGCGACCAGGCCGGCCACCGCCCCCGACGCCCCGCCCAGGGTGGTGGCGTGGCCGCTCTTGAGTTTCTCGACCGCCAGCCAGCTGAGCATGGCCGCCGCCGCCGCGGTGTTGGTGGTCATGAACGCGGTGGCCGCGGTGGCGTTGGCGCCGAGGGCGGAGCCGGCGTTGAAGCCGAACCAGCCGAACCACAGGATGCCGGTGCCGATGAGCGTCCACGGCAGGGCGTGGGGCGGCATCGCCTCCTTGGGCCAGCCTTTGCGCTTGCCGATCACGAGGATCAGGACCAGGGCCGCGATCCCGGCGTTGATGTGGACCACGGTGCCGCCGGCGAAGTCGAGGGCACCCCTCTTGAACAGCCAGCCGTGGGGGCTGAACACCCAGTGGGCCACCGGCGAGTAGACGAGGACGCTCCAGGCCCCCAGGAAGGCGACCCACCCGCCGAACTTGAGCCGGTCGGCGGTGGCCCCCGTGATCAGGGCCGGGGTGATGATGGCGAACATCATCTGGAAGGCGACGAACGCCAGCGCGGGGATGGTGAGGGGGGCGGCGAACCCGAAGTCGGCGTTGGCGATGTCCTTCAGGCCGGAGAAGCTGAGATCGCCGAGGATCCCGCTACCGGGCCCGAACGCCAGGCTGAAGCCGACCAGCACCCAGATCACACTGATGAGGCCCATGGCGAAGAAGTTCTGCATGAGCATGGCCAGCAGGTTCTTCGACCGGACCATGCCCCCGTAGAAGAAGGCCAGCCCCGGCGTCATGAACAGGACCAGCGCACACGACGCCAGTACCCACGCGGTGTCCCCAGTGTCCATCGTCTCGATGCCTCCCTCGACGCCCCTTGGTGGCTGGCACCGTACGGAACAAAGCTGACACCTACGTTTCTCATGTGTTAACGGCGTGTTGCGTCTGCCGCGGGAAGGGTGCCGCACCCCCGCTAGCCTGCGAAGGGGATGGCACCCGGCTCCCGGAAGACGGCGGACGGCGACGTTGGTCCGCGGTGGCCGGTGGCGCTGGTGACGGGCGCGTCGAGCGGTATCGGCGCCGCTTTCGCCCGCCGGCTGGCCGCATCCGGATCCGACCTGGTGGTGGTGGCCCGCCGCCGGGACCGGCTCGACGAACTGGCCTCCGAGCTGGAGGCGGCCCATGGCGTGCGGGTGGAGGCGCTGGTCGCCGACCTCACCGACCCGGCCCAGCTGGCGCTGGTCGAGGCCCGGTTGGCCGACCCCGTCCGGCCCGTCGACCTGCTGGTGAACAACGCCGGCGCCGGCGGGCACGGAGCGTTCGCCTCGCTGGCCGCCAACGACGTGGAGGCCATGGTCCGCCTCAACCTGGTGGCGCTGATGCGCCTGACGTCGGCCGCCCTGCCGGCCATGGTGGCCCGGGGCTCGGGGGGCATCGTCAACGTGTCTTCGATCTCGGGCGAGCAGCCCATCCCCTTCGTCGCCACCTACGCCGCCACCAAGGCGTTCGTCACCAGCCTGAGCGAGTCGGTGCACGAGGAGGTGCGGCGCCAGGGGGTGGCGGTGACGGCGGTGCTGCCCGGGTTCACCCGCAGCGAGTTCCACGACCGGGCCGACATGGGCCGCTCGATTCCCAAGCCCTTCTGGATCACGGCCGACGAGGTGGCCGCCGCCGCCCTGGCCGCGGTGGCCCGGGGCCAGGCCATCTGCGTCCCCCGGGCCAGTTACCGGCTGCTGGTGGCGCTGGCCCGCCACGCCCCCCGGGGCCTGGTGCGGCGGGTGGCGGGGATGGTGGGCCGGCGCACGTGACTCCTCGGCCCGTGGCGGCGGTGACGGGTCGCTGCTCGAGATCGTCAGCGGCGACGGAACAGGAGGTTGAGCACGATCGTCGCCACCACCGACAGGATGACGGATGTGGCGATCGGCACGTAGACCCGGACGTTCTTCTTCCCGAAGGCGAAGTCGCCCGGGAGCCGTCCGACACCGAGACCGCCGGCGAGGAGCAGGACGAGGCCGGTGGCGGCCAGGACGAGGGCGGCCACCAAGAGGTACTTGCCGATGTGGGAGACGTCCACGGTGGGATCCCTCACGCCGGGGCGCTCCCCGGC
>JAXDMK010000148.1:0-3340 GCA_034666105.1 Actinomycetota bacterium
CCCGCCTCAACTTCGCTGCGGCCGCCCCGAAGACGGGACTTGACCCTGGCCCCGGCGCCGCTGGGTGGGCCAACAACCCCGAGAACCGCTCCCGGGGACTCGCCACAGGAGGCTCACCGTGAACGACGTCAGCAACGCCACGTCCCGCACCCCCCTTCCCGCCCAGCTCCGCATCGTCGGCTGGCCCGACCCCATCATCGACCGGCTGGGCTTCCCCCCCCACCACCCCTACAGCGAGCTCGTCTGGCTCCCGGCGACCGGACCCGCGGCGACGCTGGCCTGGCGCCGCCTTGCGCAGCTGCTCGAGCACAGCCCGGACGGCTTCGACCTCGACGTCGCCCAGTTCGCCCAGGACCTGGGCCTCGGGGTGGGCACCGGCGGCCACTCGATCATCTCCCGCACCCTGCGCCGCCTGGCCATGTTCGAGCTCGCCATCTTCGTCGACGAGCAGACCTGCGCCGTCCGCCGGCGCATCCCGCCGGCACCGGCCCGCCACCTGCGCCGCCTCAGCCCCCACCTGCGCCGCATCCACACGGCGCTGCTCGCCAGCCACGACAACGAGCGACTGGGCCGGGAGCGGGCGGCGGAGTCCACGTCGCTGCGGCGGTGGGCCTGACATGGCCCCCGAGCCTTCACCGGCCTCCTCGGCCGGCGCCTTCCCGTACGGGGCGCCGGCCGAGGCCACGGCCCGCTTCTGCCCGTGGTGCTACCGCGACGGCTCGGGGCCCTGCGTCGTCCAGGCCCACTGGCCGGAGATCCGGGCCCGACGCCCCGTCTTCCTGTCCGGCGTCGAGTGCTCCGCGACCCGCCAGCTCGAGGCCGTCGCAGCCGACGTCGGGCTCATGCTGCAGCCGGCTTCCGGCCTCGACGGCCGGGCCCAGGGCTACCGCTTCTGGGCGGCCGACAACGGTTGCTTCAGCGCCGGGGAGTCCTTCGACGCCGGCGCCTGGTTCACCTGGCTGGCCGCGCTGCCAGACGTCGCCGTCCGCCGGCGCTGCCTGTTCGCCGTAGCGCCCGACGTCCTCGGCGACGCCGAGGCCACCTGGCGGCGCAGCCGACCCTGGCTGGCTGCGGTGCGCTCGCTCGGGATCCCTGTCGCCATCGTGGCCCAGAACGGCGTCGAGACCCACGCCCCCACATGGGATGCGGCCGACGAGTGGGACGTCCTCTTCGTCGGCGGCGCGCCGCAGTGCCCGTCGTGTCGCTGGATCCGCTCCGACCCCGCCGACCACAGCCGCCTGTGCCCACGGTGCTCATGCTCGTTGCGCGAGTGGAAGCTGTCACCAGACGCCAGGCTCTGCGTCGACGAGGCCCGGCTCCTCGGCAAGTGGGTCCACGTCGGGCGGGTCAACTCGTGGCGCCGACTGCGCCACGTCGCCGCCTGGGACGTCGACTCCGTCGACGGCACCTACCTGGCCTTCGGCCCCGACCGAAACGGCGCTCGCCTCGCCGGCTGGCTCCGCCGGCTGGAGACGGAAGGGGCGCTGTGGTGAGCCGGCTGTTCCCCGTCGCGGCCGAGGTCATGCCCAGCTCGCAGTGGTGCCAGCGCTGGGCCGACGGCCGCCACAGCTGGCGCCACCTGTCCGAAGCGGCCCGATTCCAGCCGGAGCGCTACCGGGTCGAGCCGTTGGCCGACGCGGCCGCCCGCTCCTACGTCGTCGCCCACCACTACTCCGCCTTGGGTGTGCTCATCTGATCTGGCCCCACCTGTGAGCCTCGTGCTCATCTGATTTGGCCCCACCCCCCGGGTGGGACCTCGTGCGGGCGAGGGTCCACCACCGGCGGGGCGGCGGGCTCGACCGTGTGGTCCATGACGACGAGGTCGAAGGTGGAGTTGTTCGAACAGATCCGCAAGACGCGTGAACGCCAGGACCTTTCGGTGCGGGCGTTGGCACGGAAGTTCAACGTGCATCGGCGGACCGTCCGCCAGGCGCTGGAGTCGGCGGTGCCACCGCCCCGCAAGTCCCCACCCCGGGTGTCACCGGTGCTGGAGCCGTGGAAGGCGACGATCGACGGCTGGTTGGCCGCCGACGCCGACGTCCCCAAGAAGCAACGCCACACGTCGCGGCGCGTCTGGCAGCGCCTGGTCGACGAGCACGGCGCCGACGTGGGCGAGTCGACGGTGCGGCGCTACGTGGCCGAGGCCCGCCGGCGGCAGCCCACGATCCTGCGGGAGGTGATGGTGCCCCAGACCCATCCGCTCGGTCAGGAGGCCGAGGTCGACTTCGGAAGCGTCAGCTTCTATCTCAACGGCGTGCTCACCGAGGGCTGGATGTTCGTGATGCGCCTGTCGGCGTCGGGGCGGGGATTCCACCGCGTCTACCTGAGCCAGGCCCAGCAAGCCTTCTTCGACGGCCACGTGCGGGGGTTCGAGCACTTCGGCGGGGTGCCGTCGCGGCGCATCCGATACGACAACCTGAAGCCGGCGGTGGCCCGGGTGCTCAAGGGCCGGGACCGCATCGAGTCGGATCGGTTCGTGGCCCTGCGCTCGCACTACGCCTTCGACAGCTTCTTCTGCATCCCCGGGCCCGACGGCGCCCACGAGAAGGGCGGCGTGGAGGGCGAGGTCGGCCGCTTCCGCCGCCGCCACCTGGTGCCCATGCCCCGGGTCGAATCCATGGACGAGCTCAACGACCTGGTCGCCGCCGGCGACCTCCATGACGACCGCCGCCGCATCTTCGGGCGGCCCCTCACCGTCGGCCAGCACTTTGAGATCGAGGCCCCGACGCTGCGGCCACTGCCCAAGGTCGCCTTCGACACGACGCTGCTGCTCCAGCCCCGGGTCGACACCAAGTCCCGGGTGTGCGTGCGCCAGTGCTTCTACTCGGTGCCGGTGCGCTTCGCCGGGCGTCGCATCGACGTCCGGCTGGGCGCCGAGCGGATGGACGCCTTCGACGGCTCGACGATCGTGGCCAGCCATGCCCGCTCCGTGGTCAAGGGCAGCGAGGTGCTAGTCCTCGACCACTACCTCGAGGTCTTCAAGCTCAAGCCCGGTGCCTTCCCCGGCGCCACCGCCCTGGCCCGGGCCCGGGCCAGCGGCGCCTTCACCGACACCCACGACGAGTTCTGGGCGACGGCCCGCCGTCGCCTGGGAGACGCCGCCGGCACCCGGGTCCTGGTCGACGTGCTCCTCGCCCACCGAACCATCCCCCGGGACGCGCTGATCGCCGGCCTGCGCGCCGCGCTCGACCTCGGCTCGCTCGATCCCGAGGTGGTGATCATCGAAGCCCGCAAGGTGTCCGAGCGGGCCGCCGCCCCGGTCGTTCCCATCGGCGCCCTTGCCCGCTACGACCGACCCAAGCCCACCCTCAACGACTACGACACCCTGCTGGAGGCCAGC
>JAXDMK010000149.1:0-6196 GCA_034666105.1 Actinomycetota bacterium
GCTCGTTCATGACCTCGTCGTACTTGAGGACGTCCTTGCGGATCTCGGCGTTGCGGGCCTCGACCGTGCCCTGGGCCTTCTCGATGGCCCGGGTGACCATCTTGGCCTCGATGGGGACGTCGTCGGGGAGGGCCTTGCCCATCACCCACGACATGGCGCCGGTGGCGAACAGGCGCATGAGCTCGTCCTCGAGGGACAGGTAGAAGCGGCTCTCGCCGGGATCGCCCTGGCGGCCGGAGCGGCCCCGGAGCTGGTTGTCGATGCGCCGGCTCTCGTGGCGCTCGGTGCCGAGCACGTAGAGGCCGCCCAGGTCGCGGATCTTGTCGCCCTCGGCCGCGCACTCGTCCTTGTACTGCTTGAACAGCTCGTCGAAGCGGGCCTTGCCCTCGGCGGTGTCGAGCAGGAGACCCTCGGCCAGGGTGTCGAGACTGGCCAGGCCCTCGGCGTTGCCGCCGAGGATGATGTCGACGCCCCGACCGGCCATGTTGGTGGCCACGGTGACGGAGTGGAGCCGGCCCGCCTGGGCCACGATCACCGCTTCCCGCTCGTGCTGCTTGGCGTTGAGGATGGCGTGCTGGATCCCCCGCTTGCCCAACAGGCGGGCCAGACGCTCCGACTTCTCCACCGACACCGTGCCCACCAGCACCGGCTGGCCCGACTCGTAGCGCTCGGCGATGTCGTCGACCACCGCGTTGAACTTGGCTTCCTCGGTCTTGTAGATGAGGTCGGGGTGGTCGGTACGGATCATCGGGCGGTGGGTGGGGATGGGCACCACCGCCAGGTCGTAGGTGTGGGCGAACTCGCTGGCCTCGGTCTCGGCCGTGCCCGTCATGCCCGCCAATTTGTCGTACATCCGGAAGTAGTTCTGGAGGGTGATGGTGGCGAGGGTCTGGTTCTCGTGCTTGATCCGGACCCGCTCCTTGGCCTCCACCGCCTGGTGCAGGCCCTCCGACCAGCGCCGGCCCTCGAGGATACGACCGGTGAACTCGTCGACGATCTTGACCTCGCCGTTCTGGATCACGTAGTCGTCGTCGCGCTTGTAGAGCTCCTTGGCCCGCAGACCGGCCTGGAGCTGGTGGACGTAGTTGGCCGACAGCTCGTCGTAGAGGTTGTCGACGCCCAGGGCCTTCTCCACCTTGGTGATGCCGGCCTCGAGGGGGAAGACGGTGCGCTTCTCCTCGTCGACCTCGTAGTCCTCGTCCCGCACGAGGGTGCGGACGATGCTGGCGAACTTGTAATAGAGGGCGGCCGCGTCCTGGACCTGGCCGCTGATGATGAGCGGGGTCCGGGCCTCGTCGACCAGGATCGAGTCGACCTCGTCGACGATGGCGTAGGCGTGGCCCCGCTGCACCATCTGGTCGCGGGCCATGGCCATGTTGTCGCGGAGGTAGTCGAACCCGAACTCGTTGTTGGTGCCGTAGGTGATGTCGGCCCCGTAGGCCAGGCGCTTCATCTCCGCCTGGTCGTAGCGGGGCAGGACGATGCCGATGGTGAGGCCCAGCCAGCGGTGGATCTGGCCCATCCACTCCGCGTCGCGCTGGGACAGGTAGTCGTTGACGGTGATCACGTGAACCCCCCGGCCGCTGAGGCCGTTGAGGTACACGGGCAGGGTGGACACGAGGGTCTTGCCCTCGCCCGTCTTCATCTCCGCGATCCACCCGAAGTGGAGGGCGGCGCCGCCCATGAGCTGGACGTCGTAGTGGCGCTGGCCGATGGTGCGGCGGCTGGCCTCGCGGGTGACGGCGAAGGCCTCCAGGAGGATGTCGTTGAGGGCGTCGTCGACCCCGTCATTACCGTCGAGCTGCCGGGCCCGCTCGATCTGCTCCCGGAACTCGACCGTCTTGTGCTGGAGGTCGACGTCGGAGAGGGCTTCGATCTCGCGCTCGAAGGCGTTGATGTCCGGGACCAGGGTGGTGAGCGCCTTGAGCTTCTTGCCCTCCCCGGCACGGAGGACCTTCGTCAGGATCGACATGGCACCGAGTCTACCGGGGGGCCACCTGGGCCAGGTTGGTCGGGCGCGGGGCGTCGGCCGGGTTGGCCGGGCCAGAATGGGCCGTGGCCCGACCCGACGACGACCCGGACGCGCCCGCGGTGGAGGCCGGCGAGGGGGCGCCCGCCCCCGATGCGCCCGCTGCGCCCATTCCCGACGCGCCCGCGGGGCCGGCTCCCGAGCCCACCGCCGCCCGTCCGTCGGGCGACGGCGAGGACGGCGACGACGACGACGGCGGGCGGGACCGGGCTGATTTCTCCGCCGTGACGGCGTTCCTGCGCCGGCGGGGTTTGCTCGGCCCGGCCCGGGAGAAGGCGCCGATCCTCGTCCCCCAACGTCCCGGCATCCCGGTCACCGGCATCCCGGTCACCGGCGGCCCGGTCATCGGCATCCCGGTCACCGGCGGCCCCGATCCCGTGCCCGGCCCGACCCCCGCCCCCCGACCGGACCCGGACGATCTCGACCAGGTCAACCTCTCCCCCCTGATCGAGTGGGCCCGGCGGCGCGACCCGGTGCGGTGGACGCTCGGGGCCATGGTGACGGTGTGGTCCCTGATCTTCATCACCCTCGGCTATCGGCGTCACGCCCACTTCGGCACCTTCGGCTTCGACCTGGGCATCTACGACCAGGGCACGTGGCTCCTGTCCCGGTTCCGCGACCCGTTCGTCACCGTCCGGGGCCTGGAGCTGTTCGGCCACCACATGAACCTGATCCTGCTGCTCTTCGTCCCCTTCTACTGGCTGGGGGCGGGGCCCATCTTCCTCCTCGTGGCCCAGGTCGTGTCCCAGGCGTCGGGGGCCCTCGCCATCTTCCTCCTGGCCCGGGACCGGCTGAAGGCCCGGTGGCCGGCCGTCGCCCTCAGCAGCGTCATCCTCCTGCACCCGACCTACCAGTTCCTCGTCTGGGAGTACTTCCATCCCGACGCGCTGGCCATCGGGCCCCTTCTTTTCGCCTACTGGGCGGCCCGGGCCCGGCGGTGGAAGTGGTTCGCGGTGGCGGCGGTGCTGGCCGCGCTGTGCAAGGAGGACGTGGCCCTGGCCATCATCCTGCTCGGCGTGGTCATCGCCATCCGAGGGGACCGGCGCATCGGCGCCCTGGTGGCGGGCGCAGCCGCAGCCTGGTTCATGGCCGCCACCCGCATCTTCATCCCCCACTTCAACGGGATCGGGCCCTTCTACGACTCCTTCTTCGGGGAGTTCGGCCGCAGCCCGACGCAGGTGGTGGGCCACGTGGCCACCCATCCCGGCCGCACGTTCGACGTGGCCACCGAGCCCGATCGCATGAACTACTACCGGATGATGTTCGCCCCGGTGGCCTTCCTGCCCGTGTTCGCCCTCACCACCATGCTCGTCGGCCTGCCCATGCTGGGGGTCAACGTGTTGTCGACGTTCCCCTACCAGCGGGACGCCAAGTTCCACTGGTCGGCGCTGGTGCTGGCGGCCATCATCCTGGCCACGGTGGAGGCCATCGCCTGGCTGGGCCGCACGCCCGCGGCCCGGGCCTTCCTGGTGGGACTGGTGGTCGCCACCTCCCTGGCGTCCACCGTCGCCTGGGGGCCGTCGCCGATCGGCGTCAAGTACCACAGCGGCTACTGGCCCTTCGGCCCCGACGGCCGGCTGGCGGCCAAGCAGGCGGCCGCGGCCATGGTGCCCGACGGGGCCGCCACCAGCGCCGTCTACCTCTTCGTGCCCCAGCTGGCCCACCGGCCCGAGATCTACGAGTTCCCCAACCCGTGGCAGGTGGTCAACTGGGGCGTCGACGGCGAGAACCCGCACGACCCGGCCCGGGTGAAGTGGCTCCTCGTCGACCGGGAGCTCCTGAGCGACAGCGACGATGCCCTCATCGCCCGCCTCCTCGCCCACGAGTTCGTCGTCCGCTACGACAACAACGACATCATGGCCGCGGAACGGATCAACCCGCCCGACGGCTAAGTCCCGAGCAACTAGGTCTTGAACAGCCGGGAACGCATGATCCCCGCCCGGTGGAGCCGGTAGCGGGCCATGGTGGCCAGCGTCCCCAGCCCGTAGCGGATGTTCGCCCGCATCGAGGTCGACGACGCCTCCGGGAAGTAGCGGGTGGTGATGGGGACCTCGACGATGCGCTGGCCGAAGGCGACGGCCTGGGCGATGACCTCGGTGTCGAACACGAAGCTGTCGGAGTTGCGCATGAACGGCACCGTCTCCAGAAAGCGCCGGGAGTAGGCCCGGTACCCCGTGTGCAGCTCGCTGTAGCCGGTGCCGAGCATCTTGTTCTCGATGGCGGTGAGCGCCTTGTTCGACACGTAGCGGTAGAGCGGCATCCCGCCCGCCCGGGCACCTCCCTCGACGAGCATGCGGCTGCCCAGGACCAGGTCGGCCTCGCCCGCCGCCACCGGGCCCACCAGGTCGGGCAGGAGGGCGGGGTCGTACTGGCCGTCGGGGTGGAGCATCACGATCACCTCGGCCCCCAGCCGCAGCGCCTCCAGGTAGCAGGTCTTCTGGTTGCCGCCGTAGCCGACGTTGTGGGGCAGGCTGATCGTCCGGATGGGCAGGCTCGCCGCCACCTTCAGGGTGTCGTCGTGGCTGCCGTCGTCGACCAGCAGGACCTCGTCGACGACGTTGGCCGGGATGGCGCCCCACGTCTCGACCAGGGTGCGGCCGGCGTTGTAGGCGGGCATCACCACGAGGACGTGGGGGCGATGGTCGCCCACGGCGCCGGGGTTTGGGGCCTCTCGCGTCACAGTGTGTTGACCATCAGGTGACGAACGGTTTCGCCCAGACCCGCGGGGTCGGCCGAACGCTAGCCGATCCGCCGCCGGCGCCACCGTCCGGACGGGAAGCCCTCGGGCGGCGGTGCTCCCATCTCGTGACGGACGCCGCCGGGGACGTCGTCGACGCTCGACTCCTGGCAGTCGCCGTCGTTGACGTGGCTGTGCCGGCGTTCGGGGGCCACGCCGTCGTCGGCGGTGGGGATGCCGAACACCACCCGGGAATGGGTGAGGTCGGAGCAGCGCACGAGGGCGCCGTAGTACTCGGTCCACATCACCGACCACCGCCCGAGGCCGGTGACCTGCGCTTTGACCCGGATGCGGCCGATGGGTTGGGTGACCCCGGCCTCCACGTCGGTGACGGAGGCGGCCCACCAGCCGGCCTCGTCGGTCCACACCCGCAGCCGGTAGGCCCGCCCCGCGACCCAGGGGTAGGAGATCCGGCAGCTCCAACCGGTGCCCTCGCCGCCGAACGTCTGGGCGTGCTCGCCCTCGGCGCCGATCGCGTCCCAGATGGAGAAGATGGCGATGCGGTCCAGGTGGCTGGGGTCGAGGTTGCCCCAGGTCTGCAGGCCCAGGTAGCCGCCGTCGCCCCCCTCCAGCCGGAACTGGTGGGCCCAGTACCAGGGGGTGCCCAGGCCGGGGTCGAGCTCGGGGGTGAGGACGTGCTCGAAACTGCGGTAGCCGTCGTCGCCGGCGGGGGCGGGCGGCCAGAACCACTCGGTGTAGGTGCCCCGGGGCCGGAGGGGGCTCAGGTGCCTGCGAACCTCATGTGGCGGTCTCGATCTGGGCCCGGAGCTGCAGCTTCACCAGGATGTTGGCCACGTGGTTGCGCACCGTGTTCTCCGACATCGCCAGGCGCTCGGCCACGTCGTGGTTGCCCATGCCCAGGGCGATCATCTTGAGGATCTCGACCTCCCGCTCCGACAGCCGGGGGCCGGCGCCGAGCACCGCCTCCTTGAGGCTGCCGACCTGGCCCTCGAACTCGTTGAGCAGCTTCGACGCCAACGAGGGCGAGATCAGGCTCTGGCCGCCGTAGACGGCCCGCACCGCGTCGGCGACCTCCTCGATGGAGACCTCCTTGAGCAGGTAGCCGTTGGCGCCCGCCTTGACCGCCCCGTAGAGGTCGTCCTCCTCGTCGCTGACCGTCAGGACGATTATGCGGGTGGCGGGGAACAGCTGGCGGATGACCCGGGTGGCGTCGATGCCGCCCATGCGGGGCATGCGCACGTCCATGAGCACCACGTCGGGAGCCAGCTCCTCGACCCGGGCCACGGCCTGCTCGCCGTCGGCGGCCTCGGCCACCACCACGATGTCCTCCTCCGCCTCCAGGACCATGCGCAGGCCCTTGCGGAACAGGTCGTGGTCGTCGCAGACCAACACCCGGATGGGCTCGCCTCCCGCCATGCGTCAGTCGGCCCATTCCGGTCGCATCGACCTAGTTCGCATCGACCTAGTTG
>JAXDMK010000150.1:0-41389 GCA_034666105.1 Actinomycetota bacterium
TGCCGGCTGCGAGGTCGTCCAGTACACGCCCAACGAGGTCAAGCAGGCGGTGGCCGGCTACGGCTCGGCGTCGAAGGAGCAGGTGCAGCGCATGGTGCAGTCACTGCTCGGGCTGGCCGAGCGGCCCAGGCCGCCCGACACCGCCGACGCCCTCGCCCTGGCCCTCACCCACCTGGCCAGCGCCCCCCTCCGGTCCCGGCTGGCATCGACGCACAAGGCCCACCGGCCGTGATCGGGTCCCTGCGGGGCACCGTCGTCCACCGGTCGGCACGGGGTGAGGTGCTGCTCGAGGTCGGGGGCGTGGGCTACCGGGTCACCGTGCCGCCCTCGGCCATGGCCCGCCTCGGCGAGCTGGGCGCCACCGCCGTCGTCCACACCCACCTCAACGTGCGGGAGGACTCGCTCACCCTCTACGGCTTCGTCACCCGGGACGAGCGGGACTGCTTCGAGGCCCTCATCGGCGCCCACGGCGTCGGACCGGCGCTGGCCCTCGCCATCCTCTCGGTCCACCCTCCGGCCCAGCTCCGCCTGGCCCTGTCCGACGGCGACCTCGACGCCCTCATGCTCGTCCCCGGCGTGGGCCGCAAGACCGCGGCCCGGCTCCTGATCGAGCTCAAGTCCCGCCTCGACCTGCCCGACGACGACGCCGCCGCCCAGGCCGCGGCCGCCGCCGCCGACGGCACCCATGCCAACGGCAACGGGTCCGTGTCCACCCGGGCCGAGGTGCGGGCCGCCCTCGGCGCCCTCGGCTACGAGCCGGACGAGGTCCACCACGCCCTGCGGGAGCTGCCCGCCGACAGCGGCGTGGAGGCGCTCCTGCGCAGCGCCCTCCGCCTGTTGGGGGCTCGCCGATGACCGCGAACCTCCGTCGAGCGTGCAGTTGCGTCGGATATAGCCACACAACTGCACGCTCGATCGGCATGGGAGGCGTCCGATGACCCGGAACGAGCTGCTCACGCCCGTCCCCGTGCCCGAGGAACGGCCCGACGAGGTCACCCTCCGGCCCCGCCGGCTCGACGAGTTCGTGGGCCAGAGCCAGCTCCGCCAGCACCTCGAGATCCTCCTGGGCGCGGCCCGGGGACGAGGCGAGCCGGTCGACCACCTCCTCTTCGCGGGGCCGCCGGGCCTGGGCAAGACGAGTCTGGCCGGCATCGTGGCCGCCGAGATGGGGGTGAGCCTGCGCATCACGTCCGGGCCCGCGCTGGAGCGGGCCGGCGACCTGGCCTCCGTGCTCACCAACCTCGACGAGGGCGACGTCCTGTTCATCGACGAGATCCACCGCCTGAGCCGGGTGGTGGAAGAGGTCCTCTACCCGGCCATGGAGGACTTCCAGCTCGACATCGTCATCGGCAAGGGCCCCTCGGCCCGCTCCATCCGCCTCGACCTGCCCCGGTTCACCCTCGTCGGGGCCACCACCCGCACCGGGCTGATCACGGGACCGCTCCGCGACCGCTTCGGGTTCGTCGCCCGCCTCGACTTCTACCGGGTCGACGAGCTGGAGGCGATCGTGCGCCGGGCGGCGGGCATCATGGGGGTGCCGCTGGAGGCCGACGGGGGCTTCGAGATCGCCCGCCGGGCGCGGGGCACGCCGCGCATCGCCAACCGCCTCCTCCGCCGGGTGCGGGACTTCGCCGAGGTGCGCAGCGACGGTGTCGTGACCCGGGCCGTCGCCGACGCCGCCCTCGAGCTGTTCGAGGTCGACGCCCAGGGCCTCGACAAGGTCGACCGGGCCATCCTGGGGGCCGTCTGCCTCCGCTTCGCCGGCGGCCCGGTCGGGCTGTCGACGGTGGCCATCTGCGTGGGCGAGGAGCCGGAGACGGTGGAGGACGTCTACGAGCCCTTCCTCCTGCAGCTGGGCCTGCTCCAGCGAACGCCCCGGGGACGGGTCGCCACCCCCGCCGCCTGGCAGCACCTGGGACTGGAGCCGCCGGCCACTGCGCCGGCCGCGCCCGGCGCCTCCCCCCTTTTCGGCTGACCCCGCAGCCGGACGAGCTGCATCCCCCCGCCGGGCCCGCCCTGACCGACCCCTCACCACCCGGGTAGTCTTCGGCCCAGGTCCTGCGGGGCCCCTTTCGCCATGCAAGCCCTTCTCCCTCTCATCGTCACGTTCGGACTCATGTGGGCGCTGCTCATCCGCCCCCAGCAGCGCCGCGTCCGCCAACACCAGGAGCTGGTGGCCACCCTGGGCCCGGGCGACGAGGTCATCACCACCGGGGGCATCGTGGGCACCATCGCCGCCGTGGTCGACGACATCGTGACCCTTGAGGTGGCGCCCGCCCTTTCTATCCGAGTGCTGCGGTCCGCCATCCAGACCCGGATCGCGGGGGAGGGTGAGGAGGAAGGCGTCGTCGACGACGAGTTCGACGACGACGACCTCTTCGACGAGGCCCAGTTCGACGCCGAGCCGGTGGCCGAGCCCCCGGCCAGCCCCGCCCCCGGTGCCACCCAGGTCCCGGGCGCCCCCGCCGACGACGCCCCCTCCATCCCGCCCCCGACCCCCCCGCCGCCGACCCCCCCGCCGCCGAACATCCCCCCGACGAGCACCCCCCCGACGACCGAGGAGAAGGCCTGATCCGTGCCCCGTTCCATGGCGGTGTGCCTGATCGGAATCCTGGTGTTGGCGGGTGGGGCCCTCGGCCTCACGCTGGCCACCGGTAACTCGCCCCAACTCGGCCTCGACCTCCAGGGCGGGGCGTCGGTGGTGCTCCAACCCCGCAACGCGGTGCCCTCCGGCGTCCTCGACCAGGCCATCGAGATCATCCGCAACCGGGTCGACGCCCTGGGCGTGGCCGAACCCGACATCACCCGCCAGGGGTCCTCGATCATCGTGAGCCTCCCGGGCGTCAAGAACAAGGACCGGGCGGTGGAGGTCGTGGGCCAGACGGCCCAGCTCTACTTCCGACCCGTCCTCGAGCGGCTGCCGGCCACGCCGACGCCGACCACGACGGTCGCCCCCGCGGAGCCGACCACCACCGTCGCCGCCGACCCGACCACGCCCACCACCGTTCCCGTCGACCTCGACAAGACCACCACGCCGGAGGAGAACGCCCCCGACAAGACGGTGATCCTCCCCGAGAAGGACGACAACGGCAACGTCACCACCCGCTACCTGCTGGGGCCGGCGGAGGTCACCGGCCAGGCCCTGTCCGCGGCCCGGGCGACGGTGAACACCAACAACGGCGTCTGGGAGGTCCAGTTCGACCTCACGTCCGACGGCACCAGCAAGTGGAACGCCATGGCCCAGAAGGTGGGCCTCAACAACCAGATCGCCATCGACCTCGACGGGGTGGTCCGCTCCGCCCCCAGCCTGAGCACCACCAACTTCCCCGGGTCGGGCCAGATCTCGGGCAACTTCAGCGAGACGGAGGCGAAGGACCTGGCCCTGGTGTTGCGCTACGGGTCGCTCCCCGTCCAGCTCGACCGCCAGACGGTGCAGACCGTCTCCGCCAGCCTCGGCCGGGACTCGCTGCGGGCGGGCCTCATCGCCGGCGCGGTGGGCCTGATCCTGGTCGCGCTGTACATGGTGCTCTACTACCGGGCCCTGGGCCTGGTCGTCTGGCTGGGGCTGCTGGTGTCGGGCGCGCTGATGTACTCGCTGGTCACGCTCCTGGGCCAGACCAGCGGCCTCGCCCTCACCCTGGCCGGCGCCACCGGCATCATCGTGTCGGTGGGTGTCACGGTGGACTCCTACGTCGTCTACTTCGAGCGGCTGAAGGACGAGATCCGCTCGGGCAAGACCATCCGCTCGTCCGTCGACCGGGGATTCTCCCGGGCCTACCGCACCATCCTGGCCGCCGACGCGGCGTCGTTCATCGGCGCCGTCGTCCTGTACGTGCTGAGCGTCGGCTCGGTGCGGGGATTCGCCTTCTTCCTGGCCCTGTCCACCGTCCTCGACGTCATCGTCGCCTACGTGTTCACCCGGCCCATGGTGGTGCTGCTCGGTCGTAGTCGCCTCTTCACCGAGGCCCGATGGGTGGGCGTGGCCCGGGGCCTCAACGCCCCCGCCCCCGCCGGGACCCAACCGTGAGCCGCGACGCCGACGGCCGCACCCTGCGCCACCGCCTCTACCACGGCGAGACCGCGTTCGACTTCGCCGGACGGGCCCGCCTGTGGTTCCTGGGGTCGGCGATCGTCATCGCCGCCGGCCTGATCTCCCTGTTCACCCAGGGACTCAACTACGGCATCGACTTCAAGGGTGGGACGTCGTGGGAGGTCAAGGCGCCGGGCATCTCGGTCGCCGAGGCCCGGGACAAGCTCCGGCCGTTCGGCATGGCCGACGCCAAGATCCAGATCGCAGGGGGCGACATCGTCCGGGTCCAGTCCGACACCAAGACCCCCCAGGAGCAGGTGCAGGTCACCGACGCCATGGCCGAACTGGGTCACACCGACACCGGCCAGGTCAGCGTCAACGACGTCGGGCCGTCGTGGGGCAAGGACGTCACCAAGAAGGCCCGGACCGCCCTCATCGCCTTCTTCGTCCTGATCACCGCCTACATCACGCTCCGCTTCGAGTGGAAGATGGCGGTGGCCGCGCTGGTGGCGGTGGTGCACGACATCCTCATCACCGTGGGCGTGTACTCGATCTCCCGCTTCGAGGTCACCCCGGCGACGGTGGTGGCCTTCCTCACCATCCTCGGCTATTCGCTGTACGACACCATCGTCGTGTTCGACAAGGTCGAGGAGAACACGCGCGGGCTCTCGGCCGGCGGGCGCATGACGTACACCGACACCGTGAACCTGTCGATGAACCAGGTCCTCATGCGGTCGCTGAACACGTCCCTGGTGGCGATCCTGCCCATCCTTTCCATCCTGCTCATCGGGGCGGGCGTCCTGGGGGCGAGCACGCTCAAGGACTTCGGGCTGGCCCTGCTGGTCGGACTCCTCACCGGCGCCTACTCGTCGATCTTCATCGCCGCCCCTGTCCTGGCCCGGCTCAAGGAGCGGGAGCCCCGGTACGTCGCCGTCCGTCAGCGCCTGGACGCCAAGGGCGGCGGCACCGGCATCCTCACGCCGGCCGCGGCCGCGGTCTTGGCCGCCAGCGGCGGGAGTGGGAGCGGGGGCGGCAAGGCCCGCACCGCGGGCAAGGTCCGCCCCGCCGCCGGCCCCCCCAAGCCCATCACCGCCACCCGCCCGACCCCCAGCCCCACCGTCACCAAACCGGCCCAACCCAAGCCCGGCCCAGCCAAGCCCGGGGCGGCCAAGCCAGGCGCAGCCAACCCGGGCGGCGCCCAGCCGGGGGCGGCCAAGCCGTCGACGGCGAAGCCCGCCCCGGCGAAGGTGGACGGCGACGGCGACGCCCTCGTCCCCACCCAGCCCCCGACTGCCCGCCAGGCCCCGGCCAAGTACCCCGGCTCCCCTGCCCACCGCCCCGGCGCCCCCCGCCCCCGCAAGAAGGGCAAGAAGCGCTGACGAACGGCGAGCGAAGCGAGCCTTGTTCGTCAGCCGCGACAAGCAGCCCCGCCGAGGGCGGGTCCACGCCTTGAACGGCGAGCGAAGCGAGCCTTGTTCGTCAGCCGCGACCAGCAGCCCCGCCGAAGGCGGGTCCACGCCTTGAACGGCAAGCGAAGCGAGCCTTGTTTGTCAGCCGGCTGGTCCCGGCCTTGACCGTCGACGGCGTCGTCCACCTGAAGGACCTGATCCGCGACATCCCGGACTTCCCGAACCCGGGCATCGTGTTCAAGGACATCACCCCCCTGTTGGCCGACGCCGACGCCTTCCGGTGCATGGCCGACGCCCTCGTCGGGCACTTCGCCGACCGGCCCGTCGACAAGGTCGTCGGCATCGAGGCCCGGGGCTTCATCCTGGCCGCCCCCATCGCCTACCTGATGGGCGCCGGCTTCGTGCCCGTGCGCAAGGCGGGCAAGCTCCCGTGGCGGACGCGGGTGGAGGAGTACTCCCTCGAGTACGGCACCGACCGGCTCGAGATGCACCAGGACGGCGTGGAGGAGGGGGACAACGTCCTGGTGGTCGACGACGTCCTCGCCACCGGCGGCACCGCCGCCGCCACCCTCCGCCTGGTCGAGGCCGCCGGCGGGAGGGTGGTCGGGTTGGGGTTCGTGATCGAGCTCGCCTTCCTCGGCGGGCGCAGCCGCCTGGCGGAGCACGAGTCCGTCGCCCTCCTCACCTACGAATAGCCCGCCCGCGGCCCCCCGGGCGTCGATGGTGAAGACACTGTTCACCTAGACTGGAAGGGTCGCTGAACTCTCAATGACGAGGGGGCTGGTTGGTCACTGCCGATCGGGTGTTGCCGTGGCGGCGGGCCGCGGCGGGGGTGGGGTCCGCCGATGAGCTGAAGGACGTCCTCGGCGCCTACCGGGCGCGGCACCCGAAGTCCGACACCACCCTCATCACCCGGGCCTACGAGCTGGCCGAGCAGGCCCATCGGGGCCAGATGCGGCGCTCGGGCGACCCGTACATCCAGCACCCGGTGGCGGTGGCCGCCATCCTGGCCGACCTCGGGCTCGACGACGTCACCCTCGCCGCCGCCCTCCTGCACGACGCGGTGGAGGACACCGGCGTCAGCCTCGACGAGATCGTCCGGGACTTCGGTGCCGAGGTGGCAGCCATCGTCGACGGCGTCACCAAGCTCGACCGGGTCAGCTTCGACTCCAAGGAGGCCCAGCAGGCGGCCACCATGCGCAAGATGCTGGTGGCGATGGCCAAGGACATCCGGGTCCTGCTCATCAAGCTCGCCGACCGCCTCCACAACATGCGCACGATCGCGGCCATGCCCATCGAGAAGCAGCACCGCACGGCCCAGGAGACGCTCGACGTCTACGCCCCCCTGGCCCACCGCCTCGGCATCGCCGGCATCAAGCTGCAGCTGGAGGACCTGGCCTTCGCCACCCTCTACCCCAAGCGCTACGCCGAGATCGAGCAGATGGTGTCGATGCGGGCGCCCGAGCGCGACATCTACATCAGCCAGGTCCTCGACATGGTCAAGGCCCGCCTGGCCGAGCTGCGCATCGACGCCGAGGTGGTCGGCCGGCCGAAGCACTACTGGAGCATCTACGAGAAGATGGTCGTCAAGAACCGGGAGTTCGTCGACATCTACGACCTCGTCGGGATCCGGGTGGTGGTGGGCAGCGACAAGGACTGCTACGCCGCCCTGGGCGCCATCCACGCCACGTGGAAGCCGGTGCAGGGCCGGTTCAAGGACTACATCGCCATGCCCAAGTTCAACCTCTACCAGTCGTTGCACACGACGGTGGTGGGTCCCCAGGGCAAGCCCCTGGAGGTGCAGATCCGCACCCGGGACATGAACCAGCGGGCGGAGGCGGGCATCGCCGCCCACTGGGGCTACAAGGAGAAGACGGCGGTCACCGAGCCGGGCTGGCTGTCGCGCATCGTCGACTGGCAGCGCGACACCATCGACCCGGCCGACTTCATGGAGACGCTCAAGGTCGACCTCGACCAGGACGAGGTCTTCGTCTTCACCCCCAAGGGCGACGTCGTCACCCTCCCGGCGGGCGCCACGCCCATCGACTTCGCCTATTCCATCCACACCGACGTCGGGCACCGCTGCATCGGGGCCAAGGTCAACGGCCGGCTGGTACCGCTCGACTCGTCGCTCTCGTCGGGCGACACGGTGGAGGTCTTCACGTCAAAGGTGGAGGGGGCGGGCCCGTCGCGCGACTGGCTCAAGGTGGTGACGACGCCCCGGGCGCGCAACAAGATCCGCCAGTGGTTCAGCCGCAGCCGGCGGGAGGAGGCCATCGAGAGCGGGCGGGAGGACCTCGTCCGCTACATGCGTCGCGAGGGCCTCCCGGTGCAGAAGCTGACCACGTCGCCGGTGCTGGTGGCGGTGGCCGAGTCCCTGCACTACGCCGACCTCGACTCGCTCCACGCGGCCATCGGCGAAGGTCACGTCTCCGCCCACACCGTGGCCCAAAGGGTGTCGCGCGAGCTCCACGGCGGCGTGCACGAGGAGCAGCTCCCGTCGACGGTGCGCCGCCCGTCCCGCCGCACCACGGGCAAGGTCGGCGTGCACGTGGAGGGCCTCGACGACGTCATGGTGCGGCTGTCGCGGTGCTGCACGCCGGTTCCGGGCGACAACATCGTGGGCTTCGTCACCGCCGGTCGGGGAGTGTCGGTGCACCGGTCCGACTGCGCCAACGCCGTCGCCCTGTCGTCGCGGATGGGTGATCGCCAGATAGAGGTCGACTGGGACGGCGGGTCGGTGGGGATGTTCGTGGCGTCCATCGAGATCGAGGCGCTCGACCGGGCCCGCCTGTTGCGGGACGTGTCGACGGTGCTGTCCGAGCACCACGTCAACATCGTGTCGTCGTTCACGTCCACCGGCTCCGACCAGGTCGCCCACCTGCGTTTCGAGTTCGAGCTGGCCGACCCGTCGCATCTGGAGTCGGTGCTGGCCACCGTCAAGCGGGTGGAATCGGTGTACGACGCCTACCGGGTCCTGCCCGGTGCCGGCCCTCGCTGACCTCCACATTCAGGGCTGCGGCGCAGTCCTGGCGCGGCGGGCGTGGCGGTGTAGCTTTACGGCCGATGCTGCCGCAAGCTTCGGGTCATCCGATGTTCATGGTCGCTTCGCCGAGTGATTGGGCCGGTGTACAGCAACCGCTCGTCCGCTCTGTCGACACCGATTCGTAGGGAGGGTTCACGACCGTGACCGACATCAGCCCCACCGGCAAGGCCGCCAAGCCGGCCAAGAAGGCGGCCGCGCCCCGGCCCCGCAAGGCGGCCAAGGCCGCTCCGCCGGCACCGGCGCCCGAAGCGCCCGAAGCCTCGACGCCCACGTCCGCCCCGGCCACGCCCCCGGCCGCCGCCCTTCCGGCGAAGGCGGCCAAGGCCCCGGCCAAGCGGGCGTCGGCCCCCCGCAAGGCGCGGGCGGTCATCCTGCCCCCGCCCGCCCCCACCCCCGAGCCCCCGGCCCCGCCGGAGCCCGACGCCAGCGTGGTGGCCATGGAGGCCCTCACCTCAGCCCTCACCGACATGTCGGGCCAGATCGTCGCCCTCATCGAGGTGCAGACCCGCCTGGCCGACTCCGTGGCCCAGGCCGTCGCCCAGGGCGACGCCGCCGCCAGCGCCCCGCCGCCCCCGCCGCCGCCCCCGCCGCCGCCGGCACCCACGGTCGACATGTCGGGCGTGATCAGCGCCCTCAAGCGGATGGGTGACTCGGTGGCGCAGGCCGTGAAGCAGGCCACCGCCGCCCGTCCCGCGGCCGCGCCCGAGTCGGAGGCGCCCGCCGCCGACGAGGCTCCGCTGGCCGACGAGGCCGCCGCCACCGACGAGGCCCCCGCGGCCGCCGAGGCCGCCACCGACGACGCGGCCGCGGCCGACGAAGCCCCCGCCCCCGCCGACGACGCCCCCGCGGCCGACGCCGACGAGGCCCCGGCGGCTGAAGCCGAAGCCGAGGCCCCCGCGGCCGCGCCCGAGCCGGAGCCCGCTCCCGCCTCGGCTGCCCTCCGGGTCGCCGTCGGTCACGCGTCCGCCGGTCGCAAGGCCACGGCCAACACCCCGCCCAGCATCCACAAGACGGCCGGCGGGCGGGGCAAGCCCCCCGTCGTCCGGGCTCCCGACACCAGCGAGCAGGGCTACGCGGTCGCCATCAAGCCCGCCATCGCCGTTGCCCTGGGCAAGTACCTGCCCAAGGCCCTGAAGATCGTCAGCGACACGCTCGGGAAGCCGACGCAAGACTCATAGCCCGCGAAAGATCCGTCCGCTACGGGATGATCCTGTAGCGGACGCTTCTCCGGTACCATGCACCCATGAGCACGACCGGGGCGCCGACCACCTCGGTCGATCTGGTGCTGCTGCTGGCCCAGGCCAGCCACGCCCTCACCACCGAGCTCACCGCCGGCCTCACCGCCGTCGGGATCACCCCCCGGGCCCACTGCGTGCTGTCGAAGGCCATGGGCGGGGAGCTGTCCCAGATCCAGCTGGCCGAGTTGTGCGGGCTCGACAAGACCACCATGGTCGTCACCATCGACGAGTTGGAGAAGGCGGGCCTGGCCACCCGCCGGCCCTCGCCCGCCGACCGTCGGGCCCGGATCATCACCGTCACCGACGCCGGGGCGGCCAAGGTGGCGGAGGCGGCCGCGGTCGTCGACGGCATCTACGCCGACGTCCTCGGGTCGATCCCGTCCGCCGACCGTGACGTGTTCGTGGCCGCCCTCGACCGCCTGGTGCAGGGCCGGCTGTCGACGCCTGTGAAGTGCGACCGGACGGTCCGCCGCCCGACGTAGTCATCCGGTAACGGATCGTCCGGAACAAAACGATCTACTACTGTCGTTTCTTGGTAGGACACCACCGAGGAGGCGACCGTGAACCGGACCAGTAACCCGCTCGACAGCCGTTGGCCCGCCCTGGTCGTGCTCTGCGCCGGGATGCTCATGATCATCCTCGACCAGACCATCGTGAACGTGGCCCTGCCCGCCATCCAGAGCGACCTCGGGTTCTCCCAGTCGAGCCTGGCCTGGGTGGTCAACGCCTACCTCATCCCCTTCGGGGGCCTGCTCCTCCTGGCCGGGCGCATGGGCGACCTCCTCGGCCGCAAGCGGGTCTTCGTGGCCGGCCTGGCCCTGTTCACCCTGGCGTCCCTGGCCTGCGCGCTGGCGACCAGCGCCCCGGTGCTCGTCGGGGCCCGGTTCGTGCAGGGCGCGGCCGGGGCCATGACGTCGGCCGTCATCCTGGGGATGATCGTCACCCTGTTCGCCGAGGGTCGGGAGCGGGCCAAGGCCATCGGGGTGTACAGCTTCGTCGCCTCCGCCGGCGCCGCCATCGGCCTCCTCCTGGGCGGCGTGCTGACCCAGGCCCTCAGCTGGCACTGGATCTTCATCGTCAACCTGCCCATCGGGGTCGCGGCCGGCGTGGCCGCTCTCCGTCTGGTCCCTTCCGACGAGGGAAGCCGCGCCGGCGAGGGCGCCGACGTGATCGGCGCGGCCCTGGTCACGTCGGGCCTGATGCTGGGGGTGTACACGATCGTGGGCGCGGCCGAGCACGGCTGGGCGTCCCCGCGGACGATGGGTCTGGGGGCGGTGGCCGTCGCCCTGCTGGCCGGGTTCTTCGCCCGCCAGGCGAGAGCGGCCAACCCCCTGCTGCCCCTGCGCATCCTGCGGTCGCGGCAGATCGCGGGCGCCAACGTGGTCCAGGGCTTCATGATGGCGGGCCTGTTCGGCATGTTCTTCCTGGGCACGCTCTACCTGCAGCGGGTCCTGGGCTACGACGCGGTGGGGATCGGCCTCGCCTTCCTGCCGGTGGCGGTGACCATCGGGGCCCTCTCCCTGGGCGTCTCGCCCCGGCTGGTGACCCGGTTCGGCGGCCGGGCCGTGCTGCTGCCCGGATTGGGCTTCGTCCTGCTGGGGCTGGTGCTCTTCACCCAGGTGCCGGTCGACGGCTCGTACGTGGCCGACGTCCTCCCGTCGGTGCTGCTCCTCGGCCTGGGCGCGGGGCTGGGCTTCCCCGCCCTGATGACGCTGGGGATGTCGGGCGCCACTCCGTCCGACTCGGGGCTGGTGTCGGGGCTGCTCAACACCACCCAGCAGGTGGGCGGGGCCCTGGGCCTGGCCGTGCTCGCCACCCTGGCCGCCACCCGCTCCGACCGCCTGCTGGCCGACGGCTCGAGCACCGCCGCCGCCCTCACCGGCGGCTATCACCTCGCCTTCGGGGTGGGGGCGGCGCTGGTCGCGGCCGCGCTCGTCCTCACCGCGGTCGTGCTCCGTCCGGCGCCAGCGGCGGCGACGGCGAACGCGGCCGGCGAGTCGCCCGTGGCCGGCGGCGAGCTCCGCCTCGACGCCGCCTGAGCCGGGAAAAGGGCGGGCGGGGCGTCCGGATACCTCCGGTAGCCTCCCTTCATCGTTGAGTTTCAAGCCTCGCCGGGGACGCGCGACGTCCTGCCTCCGGAATCGCGCCGGTGGGAAAGCCTGGTGGCGCGCTTCGCCGGCCGGGTGGAGCGGGCCGGCTACGGCCTCGTCCTGAGCCCGATGTTCGAGGACGTGGGCGTCTTCGAACGGGTGGGCGAGGGCACCGACGTCGTCCGCAAGGAGATGTACGACTTCGAGGACAAGGGCGGCCGCCACCTGGCCCTTCGTCCCGAGGGCACCGCTTCGGTCGTCCGGGCCTACGTGCAGCACCGGCCGCTCCCGCCGTTCAAGGCCTGGTACGTCGGACCCAACTTCCGCTACGAGCGGCCCCAAGCGGGGCGCTTCCGCCAGCACCACCAGCTGGGGGTGGAGGCGCTGGGCACCGACGACGCCGACCTCGACGTGGAGGTGGTGGCCCTGGCGTGGACGGTCTGCCGTGACCTCGGCCTGACCCACATCGACCTCCTGCTCAACTCCCTGGGCGACGACGTCTGCCGCCCTGCCTACCTGGAGGCCCTGCTGGCCTACCTGGGGGAGCGGGTCGACCAGCTGTGCGACGAGCACAGGTCCCGGTACGCCCAGAACCCGCTCCGGGTCCTCGACTGCAAGCGCCCCGCCTGCCGGGAGGCGACGGCCGACGCACCCAAGATGATGGAGCACCTGTGCGACCCCTGCCAGGCCCATTTCGACCGGGTGCGGGCCGGCCTGGCGGCGCTGGCCGTGCCCGTCCGGTTGGAGCCCAGGCTCGTGCGCGGCCTCGACTACTACACCCGCACCACCTTCGAGCTGGCCGCGTCGGCCCTCGACTCGGCCCAGAACGCGGTGGGCGGCGGCGGGCGCTACGACAAGCTGGCCGAGGCCCTCGGCGGTCCCCCCACGCCCGGCATCGGCTTCGGCATGGGCATCGAGCGCCTGCTCCTGGCGTGCGACGCGGAGGGCGTGTTCCCCGCGCCCGACGGGGCGGTCGCCGTGTTCGTGGTCGACACCGCCGGCGGCGACGCCGCCACCCGGATCACGGCCGAGTTGCGGGACGCGGGCATCGGGGCCGACCGGTCCTTCGACGGACGCTCGATGAAGTCCCAGTTCAAGCAGGCCGACCGGTCGGGGGCGCGGCTGGCGGTCGTCGTCGGCGAGCGGGAGGCAGCCGAGGGCACCGCCACCCTGCGCGACATGCGCAGCGGCGAGCAGGAGGTCGTGCCCCGGGCCGACCTCGTCGACCACGTGAGGAAGCACTTGCCATGATGCGCACCGATTACTGCGGGCGGCTGACCGTCGCCGACGTCGGGCGGGAGGTCGACGTCTGCGGCTGGGTCGCCACCCGGCGGGAGCAGGGCCGGCACCTGGCTTTCGTCGACCTGCGCGACCACACCGGCATCGTCCAGTGCGTGGTCGACGGCGCCCACGAGCTGCGCTCGGAGTACGTGGTGAAGATCTCGGGCACGGTCCGGGTCCGGCCCGAGGGCACGGTCAACCCCGCCCTCGACACGGGCGAGATCGAGGTGGGGGACTGCACCATCGAGATCCTCTCCCGGGCCGAGCCGCCGCCGTTCCCCGTCACCGACCGCACCGACGCCGACGAGAACACCCGCCTGCGCCACCGCTACGTCGACCTGCGCCGGCCGGCCATGCAGCGCAACCTGCGGCTACGGGCGACTGTGATGGCCTCCGTCCGCCGCACCATGGAGGCCAACGGGTTCCTGGAGGTGGAGACGCCGGTGCTGGTGGCGTCCACCCCCGAGGGGGCCCGCGACTTCGTGGTGCCCTCCCGGCTGCAGCCGGGAAAGTTCTACGCCCTGCCCCAGAGTCCCCAGCTGTTCAAGCAGCTGCTCATGGTGGGCGGCATCGACCGCTACTACCAGATGGCCCGTTGCCTGCGGGACGAGGACCTGCGGGCCGACCGCCAGTTCGAGTTCACCCAGCTCGACGCCGAGGCCAGCTTCGTCGACCAGGTCGACGTGATCGCCTTCATCTCCGAGGCGGTGGTCGCCGCGGTCGAGGCCAGCGGCCGGGGCTACCCGGGCCGCATCCCCCACATGACATGGCGGGAGGCCCAGGAGAGCTACGGCACCGACAAGCCCGACCTCCGCTTCGGCATGGAGCTCATGGACCTGACACCGGTGTTCGAGAACACCGAGTTCCGGGCCTTCCTGCCGCCGGCGGCGGTGAAGGCCATCCGGGTGCCGGGCGGGGCCGCCACCCACGGCCGGGCCGCCCTCGACCGCCTGGTGGAGCGGGCCAAGCAGGCGGGCGCGGCCGGCCTGGTGTGGATGAAGGTGACCGACGAATGCGAGATCGACTCGCCGGTGGCCAAGTTCCTGGCCGATGACGAGAAGAAGAACCTGCTGGCCGCCACCGAGTCGCAGCCGGGCGATCTCCTGCTCATCGTGGCCGGGGCCCGCAGCACCGCCAACCGGGTTCTCGGAATCCTCCGCCTCGACCTCGGCCGCCCGCCCGTCACCGAGGGCGGGACCAAGCTGGTGTGGGTCACCGAGTTCCCCCTGTTCGAGGGCCTCGACGGCGAGGGCCGGCCCATCCCGGCCCACCACCCGTTCACCATGCCCCACCCCGACGACCTCGACCGGCTCGAGTCCGACCCCCTCTCGGTGCGCTCCCAGGCCTACGACCTGGTCCTCAACGGGTGGGAGCTGGGCTCGGGCAGCGTCCGTATCCACCGCTCCGACGTGCAGCAGCGGGTCTTCTCCCTGCTCGGGATCGACGCCGAGGCCGCCCAGCGCAAGTTCGGGTTCCTCCTCGACGGCTTCCGCCACGGAGCACCGCCCCACGCCGGCTTCGCCTTCGGCATCGACCGGCTGGTGGCCATCCTGGCCGGCGAGGAGAACATCCGGGAGGTCATCGCCTTCCCCAAGACCCAGTCGGGCGTCGACCCCCTCACCGGCGCGCCCACGCCCGTCGACGAGCGCCAGCTGGCCGAGCTGGGCCTGCGCCTGCGGGCCTGAGGAGCGTCGCCGCCCTAGACCACGAGGTCGCCCGCGGGGGCGGCCACCGGTGGCGAGGGGGCGACGCCGATCCGCACGATGATCTCGATGGGTACGGTGATCCGGGTCTCGGTCATCCCGCTGGACTCGGGCAGGGTCAGTGACTGTAAGCCGGGGGTGACGAGCCGGGGCGCGGCCGGTGCCGCCGGAACCGCCGCCGGCGCCCCGACGGCCGACCGCTGATCATCGAACAGGCCTTCGAAGAGGGCCGCCATCGGGGCCGGCAGCGTGCCGGCCCCGTCGCGGGCGGCCCGCACCAGGGCGCTGACCCGGATGCCCTCGTTCATGATCGAGCCCAACTCGGCGTGGTCGGGCGCGGGCACGCTGGCGTGGTGGAGAGCGACGACCTCCCACTGGTCGTTGAACACGGGCGAGCCCGACGATCCCGGCTCGGTGTCGGTCTCGTAGTGGAGGAAGGACTCGAGCAGGTCGACCACCCGGTTCTCCCGCAGGGAGACCTGCTTCTTCTCCCCCCGGGGGTGTTGGACGATGGTGACGAACTCGCCCACCACCGCCTTGCCCTCGACGTCGATCAGGCGGTTGAAGCCGAAGTCGGCCAGTTCCGTCGCCTGGGCCGCCACGGCCACGATGGCGAAGTCACGGTCCTTGTCCGACAGGTAGAAGCGGTCGGGATCGAACCGGAACAGGCGGGGCTGCAGGGGCTGGCCGTCGATGCCGTCCTGATAGTTGAACTCGATCGCCGACCGGCGGGCCACCTCGGCGGTGGGCAGGACGTGGTGGTTGGTCAGGGCCAGTTGGTTGGAGATGAGGGACGCGCTGCCGTAGCCGACCACCCGTTCCCCCTGGTTGCGGATGTTGACCCGTCCCACGGCCCGGGCCGCGGCCACGCCCGCCTCGAGGAAGCGGATGTCGACGAAGTCGGCGCTGTTGATGACCTGCTCCAGGGTGCGCCCGTCGGCCGCGGCCGCCTGCGATCCAGGGGACGGGACCGCCACCGGCGACCCGTGGAGGGGTTGGCCGGCGTTGTAGCGGCGCAGGCGGGCCGCCCGCTTGGCCTTGCGCTCGGGGGTGTCGACCACCACCTCGCCCGCGTTCAGGCGCTCGATCTTGTCGGCGCGGGCGTCCTTGCGCTGGTCGAAGCGCTCGGCGGCCTCGGCCCGGGCCTCCGCCCCCGGGTCGAACTCGGGAAGTTCCCTCGCCGCGCTACCCGCCGAGATGTCAGCCATCGCCGTCCCCGATCCGTTTCCCTGTCCGTCCGCCCTGCAACGAAGAGTCCCGACGGGTGGATTTGAGACAAAGATCGGAGCCGGCGGCCGGTTATCGCTTTGGCGGTGGGGGGCGGCATGGGCGACCATGGCTGGATGGCCCGAGTCCTCGTCAGCGAAACCATCTCCGAGCGCGGCCTCGCCCGGTTACGGGAGGCGGGGCACGAGGTCGACATCCGCCTCGGCCTCACGCCGGACGACCTGGCGGTGGCGGTGAAGGGGGCGGCCGCCCTCATCATCCGGTCGGAGACGCAGGTCACGGCCGAGATCCTCGAAGCGGGCACCGATCTGGTGGTGGTCGGCCGGGCCGGGATCGGCCTCGACAACGTCGACGTCTCCGCCGCCACCCGCCGGGGGGTGATGGTGGTCAACGCCCCCCAGTCCAACGTCCTGTCGGCCGCCGAGCACGCCATGGCCCTGCTCCTGTCGATGGCCCGGAACGTCCCCCAGGCCAACGCCGCCCTGAAGTCCGGCAAGTGGGAACGGACCCGGTGGGAGGGCATCGAGCTGCACGGCAAGGTCCTCGGCGTGGTCGGCCTCGGACGGGTCGGCGCCCTGGTCGCGCAGCGGGCGTCCGCCTTCGGGATGCGCCTGGTGGCCTACGACCCCTTCGTGTCCACCGACCGGGCCCGGCAGATGGGCGTCGAGCTGATGAGCCTGGAGGAGCTGATGGGGGTGTCGCACTTCGTCACCATCCACCTGCCCCGTACCAAGGAGACCATCGGGCTGCTGGGCGAGCACATGCTGTCGCTGGCCCGGCCCGGGCTGCGGATCGTCAACACCGCCCGGGGCGGCATCCTCGACGAGGCGGCGCTGAACGCGGCCCTCCGCTCGGGCCAGATCGGCGGGGCCGCCCTCGACGTGTTCGACAAGGAGCCCACCACCGTCTCGCCCCTCTTCGCCCTGGATACGGTGGTCGTCACCCCCCACCTGGGGGCGAGCACCCGCGAAGCCCAGGACAAGGCGGGGGAGACCATCGCCGAGCAGGTGCAACTGGCCCTGAGCGGCGGCTTCGTCCCCTACGCGGTCAACGTGAGCGCGACCGAGGCATCGGAGACGGTGCGGCCCTTCCTTCCCCTGGCCGAGCGCCTGGGCGGGATATTCGCCTCCTTGAATGACGGGGTGCCGGCGACGCTGGAGATCGAGTACCAGGGCCACCTGGCCGATTACGACACCCGGATCCTCACCCTGGCCGTGTTGAAGGGCCTGCTGGGGGCGGGGAGCGAGGAGCCGGTCTCCTACGTCAACGCACCGCAGCTGGCCACCGAGCGGGGCGTGGTGGTGCGGGAGTCGAAGACGTCCGAGGCCAAGGAGTACGTGAACCTCGTCTCCCTCCACGGCGACGACCACGGCCTGGCCGGCACCCTCTTCGGCCTGCGCAACGAGGCCCGGCTGGTGATGGTCGACGACCACACCGTCGACATCCCGCCCTCGAGCAACATGGTCGTCGTCCGCAACGACGACCGGCCGGGGATGATCGGCCTGGTAGGCATGACCGTCGGGCGGGCGGGGGTCAACATCTCCGACATGGACGTGGGCGTGGCCCCGTCGGGCGAGGCCGCCCTCATGGTGCTCTCCACCGATCGGCCCCTGCCGGCGGAGGTGCTCGACGACCTGCGGGCGGAACCGGGGATCATCCAGGTCCACGCCGTCAGCTCCGGCTGATGGACGGGGCGAAGGAGATGGACGCGGGCCAGGTCGAGGTCGAGATCCGCCGCATCCAGCCCTACCAGGCCCGCAAGGCGTACCTCTGCCCCGGTTGCAACCAGGAGATCGCGATCGGGACCGGACACCTGGTGGTCGTGCCCCTCGAGACCCCCGACCTCCGCCGCCACTGGCACTTCGCCTGCTGGGAGTACAGGGACCGCCGCCGCCTACCCGCCCGCGGCTAGCGCGTCAGGGGGTGGCGTCCGCCGGGGGGTTTGCGACTTTGGCCTTCGACGGCGTTCGCTTGGCCGCCGCCTTCTTCGCCGGCGCCTTGGTCTTGGCCGCCGCCGCCTTGGTCTTGGCCGCCGGCCTCGGCTTCGCCTTCGGTGCCGCCGGCGTGGCGGTGGCGGCCGCGGGCCCGGTGGTCGCGGCTTCGGTGGTCGGCGCTTCGGTCGCCGCCGCCTCGGTGACGGCCGCCTCCACCGCCTCGACGACGACCGCGACCGCCGCCTCGACGGCCGCATTGCCGGACGGAGTCGCGGCCGAGGGCTCCGGCGCCGGTGCCGGCTCGGGCTGCTTGACGCCGGGGCCGACCACCACCCGAGGGCCCCGTTCGAACTTGCGCACCGACACCAGAGTCCCCCGGGAGACCTTGGGCTCGGCCGGCGGGGTCGGCGCGGGCGTGCCGGCGTCGCGGTCGGCGGCGGCCGGGCTCGGCAGGGGCACGACCGACGCCCGGTTGACCGCTCCCGGTCCCGACGGGGTGGTGTCGGGCTTGGCCGCCGACTCCGACGAGGCCGACGCCACCACCTTCTCCAGCACCTCGATGACCTCGATGGCCTTGCCCACCCGGTCGGCGGCGACCTTGCCGATGGCCTTGCCCGCCTGCTTGAACGCGTATTTGCCCATGCTGGCGCCGACCGACTTGGCCGAGGGCGGGCGGAGCTGATCCAGGCTGGGCAGCTTCCGGGGCGCAGCGGTAATGGGGCGGGGCGGGGCGGCGGCGGTGGCGCTGGTGCCGGGAACGGCGGCCACGACCCACGGCGGACGGTTGGCCTCCGCCTTCTTGGCCGCCCGCCGGGCGACCAGCGAGCCGACGGCGTCGGTGACGCCGGCGATGCCCCCGCCGGCACCGAGGCCCTTCACCGCCGCCTTCCCGTTGGCTCCGGTGAGGACCCGTGTCGAGCCGCCCGTGCCCGCCCGCAGCTCGGCGACGAGCTTGTTGGCGGCGGCGGCTCCCCCCGCCAGAAGTCCTGCGGCCAGTCCGGTTCGAAGCGGCTTCATCTCGTGGGCACGTCCAATCGCACTTGACGGGTGGCGAGCAGGGTGTCATTCTCGGGCGAGATGTCTGTTTCCACCTTCGCCACCGACCTGCTCCTTACCTAGCGGCGAGCGCCACCGCGCTCGCCAAACCTCTCGTGCCTCCGGGCCGGGAGGTTTTTTCTTTGCCCCCAGAGTTCCCCAGAGTTGTCACTAGAAGGGATTCCCAGCAATGAACCCGGACCGGCTGATCATCTTCGACACTACCCTTCGAGACGGCGAGCAGTCGCCCGGCATCTCTCTCGACGCGGCTGAGAAGCTCGAGATCGCGGAGCAGCTGGCCCGCCTCGGCGTGGACTACATCGAAGCCGGGTTCCCCGTCGCCAGCCAGGGCGACTTCGAGGCCGTGCGGGGCATCGCCCGCACCGTCCAGGGGCCGGTGATCGCCGGCCTGTCCCGGACCCAGGTCGCCGACGTCGACCGCTGCTGGGAGGCCCTGCGGGACGCCGGCCGGGGCCGCATCCACGTGTTCATCTCCACCAGTCCCCAGCACATGGAGCACATGCTCAAGATGAACGAGGCCCAGGTGCTGGAGGCCACCCGCTCCGGGGTGGGCCGGGCCCGGGAGCACACCGACGACGTGGAGTTCAGCCCCCAGGACGCCACCCGCACGCCCCTCGACTTCATGCTGGAGGTGCTGCGGGCGGCGGTGGAGGCCGGCGCCACCACCCTGAACATCCCCGACACCGTCGGCTACGGCATCCCCTGGGACTTCGGCGCCCTGATCCAGTACGTGCGCCGCGAGATCAAGGGCGACTACGTGACGTCGGTCCACTGCCACAACGACCTGGGCCTGGCCACGGCCAACTCCCTGGCCGGGGTGCAGGCGGGCGCCCGCCAGGTGGAGGTGTGCGTCAACGGCCTGGGCGAGCGGGCCGGCAACGCCGCCCTGGAGGAGGTCGTCATGGCCCTGAAGATCAGGGCCGACCAGTTCCCCGGGGTTGAGGTGGGGGTGCGCACCGAGGAGCTGGCCCGCACCAGCCGCCTGGTCAGCCGCCTCACCGGCTACCCGCTCCAGTACAACAAGGCGGTGGTGGGGCGCAACGCCTTCGTCCACGAGTCGGGCATCCACCAGCACGGCGTGCTGGCCGAACGGTCGACCTACGAGATCATCGACGCCGCCGCCGTCGGGCAGGTGGGCAGCCAGATCGTGCTGGGCAAGCATTCCGGCCGCCACGCCTTCGCCGACACCCTGGCCAAGATGGGGATCACCATCACCGGCGCCCCCCTCAACGCCGCCTTCGTCCGGTTCAAGGAGCTGGCCGACCGCAAGGTGGAGCTGACCGACGCCGACCTGGAGGCGATCGTCGCCGAGGAGCTCGGCACCCGGGTGGCGTCGGCGTTCGCCCTGGAGTCACTGGAGGTGGTCGGCGGCACGGTGGGAGTGCCCCGGGCCCGGGTGGTGGTCATCCGGGAGGGCGAGAAGCTCGAGGCCCAGGCCGAGGGGGACGGGATGATCGACGCCGCCTGCAAGGCGATCAAGGCGGCCACGGGCATCGACGGCAAGCTCACCGACTTCAACGTGTCGTCGGTGACGGGGGGCGTCGACGCCCTGGGCGACGTCATCGTGCAGGTGGAGGCGGGCGGCATCCGGGTCTCGGGGCGGGGCGTGTCCACCGACGTGGTCGAGGCGTCGGCCCGGGCCTACCTGTCGGCGGTCAACAAGATCGTCCGGGTGCGGGCGCGGGACGAGGTCCGCCACACCGAGGTCGGTCCGTAGTCGACGTCGAATCGAACTGGTGACACCTCGCCCGCCCCGGGGCGGCTCACGTGTCACCAGTTCGGCCGGTGTCGGGGAGGGCCAGGCCCATGGCGTCGACCAGGCGGTCGACGTGGTCGCTGAAGACGCCGTCGACGCCCATGCGCACGAGGTCGCGGATGATGCGCTCGTGCTGGGCGCCCCAGCCGAAGCCGTAGCGGCCGAAGCGGTGGAAGAGGGCGACCATCCCCGCCGTCCAGTCGCTGTAGTGGAGGTTGACGGCGTCGATGCCGGAGTCGGCCAGCTGGGCCGCCCTCCGCTCGGGACCTTGGCGCATGTCCTTGCGCCGGGTGCTGTTGACGAGGTGAACGCCGGCGAAGTCGGGGTCCCGACGCCAACCGGCCAGCAGTTGCCAGTCGGGGTGACAGATCCACAGCCGTTCGGGCGCCCCGTCGCCGGCCGCCCGGGCGGTGGCCACCACCGCCTCGGCCGCGGTGTGGTCCTTGGCGTCGAGGGACAGCTCGAACCGGGTGCCGCACTCGGCGTAGAGCTGGCCCAGGGTGGGCACCTCCTCGGGCAGTTCGGCCCGGGGCACGGCCGAGATGGGGACGCTCCGCCGCCGGCCCCGGCGCCGGGCCCGAACCAGGCCGTCGTGGTCGAGGACGGGGACGCCGTCGGCGGTGAGCCACACGTCGCTCTCCAGGCCGGTGGCCCCCAGCCGGAGCCCGAGGCGGAACGCCTCCAGGGTGTTCTCGGGGGCGTGGGCCCGTCCGCCCCGGTGGGCGAAGGCGATCGGCGGCCGGCGCAGGGATTCGTTCATCATCTCGGGCGACCATCTTGGCCCGGGCGTCCGACGGTCGTCGGAGGCCGGTAGCCGGGGGGAGTCGGTAGGCTTCGGGCATGGCCGCTGTCTGGTTCCTCGTCGTCCCCATCGGCATCATCGCCCTGCTCTTCATCCTCAAGGCGGTCCGCCAGCTGGGCAACACCGTGGGGACGCTGGCCCAGAGCATGGTGGAGCTCAAGGAGGTCGGGGTCGGCCTCAATCAGCTGCGCGACGAACTGGCGGCCCAGCGCGCCGCCAGTGACGATGTGCCCCCTCAATAGGTCTTCTCAGTAGGGTGGTTCCGTGCCGACGTCACTAGGACCGGCGGAGATCCTGGTCATCCTGGTGGTCGCCCTCATCGTCCTGGGACCGAAGCGGCTGCCCGAGGCCGGCCGCCAAGTCGGCAAGGCCATCGCCGAGGTCAGGCGGTGGACGGCCGAGGTCACCACCGAGATCAAGAGCGCGGTCGACATCGAGGTTCCGGCCCCGTCCACCGTCGTGGCTCCGGTGGTGGTGCCCGACACCACCACCGCGGTGGAGACCCGTCCCGAAGTGGCGCCGGCCAGCGAGGTGGTGGCCCCGGCGGTGGTGACGGAAGCAGGTCCGGCCCTGGTCGCCGGTCACGCCGAGCAGGAGGCGACGTCGTCGACCGCGGGCCGGCCCCCGGACGGCCCCTCGTCCGCCCCCTCGTCCGAGTCGCCGGAACCCCCGCCCGGGGATCCCGCCCGCCTGTAGGCGGATCTCATCGCCATCATCGAGGACGATCCGCGGGCGGACGACGACGAGCGCGACCTTGGCGAGCGCATGCCGCTCATCGGCCACCTCACCGAGCTCCGCCGGCGCCTGATCATCTCCGTGATCGCCCTGGTGGTGGGGGCGGTCATCGCCTTCGCCCTGTTCAACCAGATCCTCGGGTTCCTGATCAAGCCCTACACCGAGATCACCGGCAAGACCGACTTCATCATCCTCGACCCCCTGGAGGGCTTCGCCGCCCGCCTCAAGGTGGCCGCCTGGGGCGGGGCGTTCATCGCCTCGCCGGTCGTGCTCTGGCAGCTGTGGCGGTTCATCACCCCCGGCCTGCACAAGAACGAGAAGAAGTTCGCCATCCCCTTCATCGTGGGGTCGGTGCTGCTCTTCGCCCTGGGGGCGGTGGTGGCCCTTTACACCTTCCCCCAGGCCCTGCGCTTCCTCATCGGTATCGGGGGCAACTCCGTCACCCCGTTCTTCTCCCCGGGCAAGTACCTCAGCCTGATCACCCTGATGATGGTGGCCTTCGGGATCGCCTTCGAGTTCCCCATCCTGCTGCTGTTCCTCCAGCTGGCGGGGGTTGTCACCAGCCGCAAGCTGCGCTCGTGGCGGCGGCCGGCGGTGGTGATCATCGTGGCCGTGGCCGCGGTCATCACGCCCAGCCAGGACCCGTACTCGCTGTTCGCCATGGCCGTGCCGATGTACGTCTTCTACGAAGGGTCGATCCTCATCGGCCGGCTCCTCAAGAAGTGACCTCCCGGCCATGAACCCAGAGACATGAACCGGGACGAGTTCGCGGCGGGGTTGCCGTTCGAGCTCGACCCCTTTCAGGTGCGGGCCCTCGACGCCCTCGACGCCGGGTATTCGGTCCTGGTGGCGGCGCCCACCGGGTCGGGCAAGACGGTGGTGGCCGAGTACGCGGTGGCCAAGGCCATCGACGAGGGGGGAAAGACCTTCTACACCACCCCCCTGAAGGCCCTGTCCAACCAGAAGTTCAACGACCTGGGCCGGGTCCACGGGGTCGACAAGGTCGGCCTGCTCACCGGCGACAACTCGATCAACGGCGACGCGCGGATCGTGGTGATGACCACCGAGGTCCTGCGCAACATGATCTACGCCGCCTCGCCCACCCTGGACGGGTTGCGCTACGTCGTCCTCGACGAGGTCCACTACCTGCAGGACCAGTACCGGGGGCCGGTGTGGGAGGAGGTCATCATCCACACCCCGCCCGAGGTCGACCTGGTGTGCCTGTCGGCGACGGTGTCGAACGCGGAGGAGTTCGCCGACTGGATCCAGACGGTGCGGGGGGCGACCGTGGCCATCATCGAGGAGCGGCGGCCGGTCGCCCTCAACCACTTCTACATGGTGGGCGACCGGGATTCGGGCGAGCTCCAGCTGCTCCCCACCTTCGTCGACGGGAAGCCCAACCCGGAGGCGGCCAAGCTCGATGCCCAGGTCAGCCACTCGGTGTCGTACCGGGGGCCGCCGCCGCGGTCGGCGTCGGCCCGGCAGACGCCCCGGCGGGCGGAGGTGATCGAGCGCCTCGACCGGGAGGGGATGCTGCCCGCCATCACCTTCATCTTCAGCCGGGCCGCCTGCGACGACGCCGTCCGCCAGTGCCTGATGACGGGGATGCGGCTAACCATCGCCGAGGAGCGGGAGGCCATCCGCACCATCGCCGAGTCCCGCACCGCGGGCTTGTCCGACGACGACCTGGAGGTGCTCGGCTACCGGGAGTGGCTGGCCGGGCTGGAGTCGGGCTTCGCCGCCCACCACGCGGGGATGGTGCCGCCGTTCAAGGAGACGGTCGAGGTCTGCTTCGAGTCGGGGCTGGTCAAGGCCGTGTTCGCCACCGAGACGCTGGCTCTCGGCATCAACATGCCGGCCCGGACAGTGGTGATCGAAAAGCTGTCGAAGTGGACGGGGGAGAAGCACGAGTTCCTCACGCCGGGGGAGTACACCCAGCTCACCGGGCGGGCCGGGCGGCGGGGCATCGACGAGGTGGGCCACGCGGTGGTGCTGTGGTCGCCGTTCGTCCCCTTCGACCAGGTGGCGGGGCTGGCGTCGACCCGCACCTACGCCCTCACCTCGTCCTTCCGGCCGACCTACAACATGGCCGTCAACCTGGTGCGGCGGTACACGCCGGCGTCGGCCCACCATCTCCTGAACCTGTCCTTCGCCCAGTACCGGGCGGACAAGGACGTCGTCCGCCTCGAGCGGCAGGTGGAGCGGAGCCGCAAGCTGATGGAGGCGGCCCGGGCCGAGGCCACCTGCGAGCGGGGCGACGTGGAGGAGTACCGACGGCGGTTGGAGAAGGCGGGCGAGCGGGACGGGGGGCCGCGGGGGCCGTCGTCCCGGGACGCGGTGGTGGAGGCGTTGGAGCGGGTCAAGCCGGGCGACGTGCTGCTGCTGGCGGGGGGAAAGTCGGCGGGACGGGTGGCGGTGCTGTCGACGGCCCGCCGGCGGGGATCGGAGGTGCGGCTGGGCGCCATCACGCCCGACCGGCGCTACCTCACCCTGTCGGCCCGGGACTTTACGTCGCCCCCCCGGACGGTGGCCCACATCGACCTGCCCACCCCCTTCGCCCCCCGCAACGCCGCCTTTCAACGGGAGGTGGCGCAGGCCCTGGGGAAGGTCAAGGCCGGGACCGGCGGCGGGGATGGCCGCCGCCCGCCGGTGCCCCGCGTTGTCGCCCGTTCGGCGGAGGGCCACCCGGTGGCGGACTGTCCCGACGTGCGCCGGCACCTGCGGGCGACGGAGCGAGCGGAGCGGCTGGAGAAGGACCGGCGCCGGCTGGAGCGCCGGATCGAGGGTCGCACCGAGTCACTGGCCCGCCAGTTCGACCGGGTGTTGCGGGTCCTCGACGTGTGGGGCTACGTCGAGGACTGGACCCTCACCGACGCCGGTCGCCGCCTGACCCGGATCTACCACGAGTCGGATCTGCTGGTGGCCCACGCCCTGGGCGAGGGGGTGTTCGACGACCTCGACCCGGCCCCGTTGGCCGCGCTGGCCTCGTCGTTCACCTTCCAGGCCCGGCGGGTGTCGGGTCACCGGGGGGGTGGTGGGGGCGAGGAGCCCAAGGTGTGGTTCCCGTCGGGGAAGGTGCAGCGGAAGTGGGTCGAGTTGGAGCGGCTGGCGTCCGACCTCAACCGGGCGGAGGCGGCGGCCGGCCTGCCCCTCACCCGCACCCCCGACCCCGGCTTCTTCGCCGCCGCCCACGGCTGGGCGTCGGGCGCCGACCTGGCCGACGTCATCGCCGACGACCTCGTGACCGGCGGCGACTTCGTCCGCAATATCAAGCAGCTCATCGACCTCTTGCGGCAGCTCTCGACCGTCGCGCCGGCGACGGCGACGGCCGACGCCGCCGGCCAGGCCGCCGACCGCCTCTTCCGCGGCGTCGTCGCCGCCTCCTCGGTGGTGTGACCGTGGCCGGCGCCGCCGCCGCCGCCGAACTGGTGACGGTTTACCCCCCCAGAGGTACCAAAAGTGTCACCGGTTCGCCGGGGGCGGGCGAACTGGTGACGGTTAGCGCCCCCAGAGGGACCAAAAGTGTCACCGGTTCGCCGGGGGCGGGGGCGGGGGCGGCGTGCCCATAGCCAAGGGGTCGCCCTATGGGGAGCCGGCGCCGGTGCCGGAGGGGCTGGTGCTCGTGCGGTCCGACGCCGAGGCCCGGGCGGTTTTGGAGGACGCCCGGCGGGAGCGACGGCCGTACCCGCCCTTGGGCCTGCTCGGCGGCGACCTGTGCCACACCCTGGGCGGCGGGAGCGGGTCGGAGCTCACCGGCGTGCGCTTCCCCGTCGACCTGGGCGTGGTCTTGGCCGACGGCCGCCTCCACCTGTTCGTGGCCCACCTGGTGGCCCGCACCCGCCTGTGGACCAGGGCCTTCGTCGCCATGAACGCCCAGTGGCTCGACGACTGGAACCTCGGGCCCCGGGCCCACCCCAACGACGGCCTCCTCGACACCTACGACGTCCACCTCCCGCCGGGGCAACTGGCGGCGGTGCGGTCCCGGCTACCCCACGGCTCGCACCTGCCCCACCCCGGGATCAAGGAGCGGCGGGCGCCGGCGGTCCAGGTCGATCTCGACCGGGAGCTCCCCCTCCGCCTCGACGGGGAGGCCGTCGGCCGGGCCCGCGTGCTCTCGGTGCGGGTCGAGCCCGACGCCCTCGTCGTCTTCGTCTGATTCTGGGTAATTCCTCGACCGGCGGTGGCCGGCCTGTCACCCTGGGTCGATGGACGCGTCCGCCATGCCGCCGCGCCTCACGATCGGGGAGAACACCGATTTCGACGAGGCGCTCTCGACCCTGGCTCTGGCGCGCTTCATCGACGGGTCCCAGCCCTACGTCGCCGGCCTCGACCTCGAAGCGGTTGCCCGGGCCACCGATCTGGTTCCGGTCGGTTCGGTGCAGCGGCTGGTGACGGCCGAGAAGTGGCACCGGCTGCTGGCCGGAGGCGACGGGTGGACGGTGCTCGTCGAGCGGTGGACGTCGGGCAACGCCACCGTCCGGGTGGCGGCGGCCGATCCCGAGCTGCTGGAGAAGGTGGTGGCCGACGTACGGTCACGGGCGCCGGTGGTGGAGCCCCGGGCCGAGGCGGTGGAGATCGAGTTCTGGTACCAGGCCCGCTGTGGTCCGAGGACGGTCAAGCGTCGGCTCGACGTGCCCACGTGGGACTCGATCGCGGCCCACTACACGGCCGACGTCCGCCGCCGCCTCGGCCAGCTGATGACGATGACGGCGCCGGCACCGGGCGGCGGGCTGCTGCTGTGGCACGGCCCACCGGGAACGGGCAAGACCACGGCCATCCGGGCCCTGGCCCGCAGCTGGTCCCCATGGTGCTCGACGGTCTACGTGGTCGACTCCGAGCAGTTCCTGGGCAGCGCCGAGTACCTGCTCTCGGTGCTGCTGGAGTCCACCGAGAGCGCCGACGACGACGACGGGCACGAGCCTTCCGCCGGCCGCTGGCGGCTGCTGGTGCTGGAGGACTCGGACGAGCTCCTCCGGGCCGACGCCAAGAAGACCACCGGTCAGGCCCTCTCCCGGCTGCTCAACGTGGCCGACGGCTTCCTCGGCCAGGGGGTGCGGGTGCTGGTGCTCATCACCACCAACGAGCCCCTCGGACGCCTCCACCCGGCGGTGGTCCGTCCCGGCCGGTGCTTGGCCGAGGTCGAGTTCACACCGTTGACGGCCGCCGAGAGCGCCGCCTTCCTGGGCCACGGGCGCACCGCCGAGGGACTCACCCTGGCCGAGCTGTTCGAGCGCCGGGGCGACGTCGCCCGGGTCGCCACCGGCGCCCGGGTCCCGGCGCCGGGCCAGTACCTGTAGGCGCCCGAGGACAGGACGCGACGGAGGCCGGCCGGTGGGTACCCGGTCGGCCTCCGCCTTGGTGCGATGTGTCGCCGTCCTACTTGGCGAGGACCAGCTCGACCTCGATGGTGAGCTTGACCTTGTCGCCGACCACGACACCGCCGGTCTCCAGCGGCATGTTGATGTCGATGCCGAAATCGCGCCGGTTGATCTCGGTGGTGGCGGTGAACCCGGCCCGGGTGTTGCCCCAGGGGTCGCCACCGGTGCCGTTGAAGTCCAGGTCGAGCGCTACCGGGCGGGTGACGCCGTGGAGGCTGAGCTCGCCCTCCACCAGGTAGCCGTCGCCCTGAGGACGGACCGAACTGGACACGTACTCCGCCTCCGGGTACTTCTCGACCTCGAAGAAGTCGCCCGAACGCAGGTGGTTGTCGCGGTTGGCATCGCCGGTGTCGATCGAGTTGGGGTCGATGTCCACCTGGATCGAGGCCTGGAACGGGTCCTCGGGGATCGTCACGGTGCCGGAGAAGGTCTTGAAGGAGCCCTTGACCTTGGAGATCATCAGGTGGCGCACCGAGAACTCGATGCTGGAGTGGCTGGCGTCGACGTTCCAGGTGCCGGTGGGCAGCAGCTGGGTGGTGGGAGTGCTGGTGACGGTCATTGTGGTGCCCCCTAGATCTTTGAGTGTTCAACTACTTGTACGACTTCTACAAGGTCGTTGCACGTTCAACTATTCCCGATTCGAGAGTTCGGTAAACACGGGGTCAACGCGGGGCTCCCACCTGTCGAAAACAGGGACATGGAAGAGCTCAGATCGTCTCGGCCGGTGGCGATGGCAGGGTTGTTCACCGTCGGGGCCGGCCTCGTCCACGCCGCCGCCTCCGGGACCCACAGCGCCGACCCCGCGCTGGGCAAGCTGTTCGCCGCCACCGCCATCGTCCAGGTGGTCGTCGGCGCCCTGGCCGTGTTCCGGCCGTCCCGTCCCGTGGTGGTCGCCGTCGCCCTCTTCAACGCGGCCCTGGTCGCGGCCTGGGTGGCCTCCCGCACCACCGGCCTGCCCTTCGTCGCCAGCCTGGCCGAGCCGGAGGCGGTCGGCATCCAGGACCTCATGGCCGCGCTGCTGGAGGCAGGGGCGGTCATGGTCGCGGCCGCCGCGCTCCACCTCGGTGCCCGTGCCCGCCCGGCCCTCTTCTCGCCGCTGTGGATTCTCGCCCTCAGCCCGACCATGGTCGGAATGACCGCGACCCACGTCCACGGCGCCGGCGCCGGCCACACCCACGGCGTCGCCGGGCACGGGGTGGCGGTGGGCCTCGCCGCTGACCCCCTCTTCTCGGGGGCGGACACCTCGACGGCCACCGACGATGAGCTGCGGTTGGCCGCCAGCCTCGTCCTGCAGACCCGGGAGGCGGTGCGGAGCCGGTTCCCGACCCAGGAGTCGGTGGTCGCCGCCGGCTACACGTCGATAGGGGACGGGTTCCCGTTCTCGTCGTTCGAGCACTTCGTCAACCCCGCGTACCTCAGCGACGGCCACGAGCTCGACCCGCAACGGGTCGAGTCGATCGTCGTCGAGAGCACTCCCACCGGGAAGTGGGTGGTGTCGGCCATGTACATCCTCGAGCCGGGCCACACCTTGAAGGACGCTCCCGGCCCCGCCGGCAGCCTCACCCCGTGGCACGAGCACCACAACATCTGCTGGGACGCGTCCGGCACCCGGATCGCCGGGTTCGTGCACGACGACGGCCTCTGCCACCCCGGCGGCACCTTCCGGGTCACCCCGCCGATGCTCCACGTCTGGCTGCGGGACAACGAGTGCGGCCCCTTCGCCGGGATCGAGGGCCACGGGTCGACGACCTGCGCCCACACCCACTGACCCGTTGGCTCACGGCCCTCCGTCCCGCCCTTCGGGACACACCGTCTGGAAGTCGCACCCGGCGCACCACCGGCCGGGCGTCGGCGTCCACCGGCCGGCGGCCAGGGCGTCGAGGGTGCGCGCCACCCGGATCCGTACGCGATCGACGGCCGATGCATCCCAATCGGTGCTCTCGACCACCGGGGGCCCGTCGGTGCGGAGCCAGCAGTAGGTGGTGCGCAGGCGGGCGGGTTCGGCCGACCAGGCCTGGAGGGCGGCCAGTCCGTAGAGATCGAGTTGCACCGCGGCCGCCCCGTCACCCCCGGCGTGGGGCCGCCCCGTCTTGAAGTCGACCAGCTCCAGGCGCCCGTCGCGCTGGTAGACGGCGTCGACCCGGCCCCGCACCAGGTGGGCGCCGAGGGCCAGGACGAACGGCGCCTCCACCCGCTCCGGGTCGAGGTCGGCCCACGGGCTGGCCAGGAACGACTCCTTGAGCCGGGCCACCACGTCGGCCCCCCCGGCACGGGGCCGGGTCGCGCCGGCGCCGGCGCCGGCGTCGGCGTCGGCCGGGTCGAGCAGGCGCAACTGGCGCCCGGCCCGCTGCTCGATCCACCGGTGGACCTCGGTGCCGAGCCGGGCCGCGGGGGACGACCGCCGGGGCAGGGGCCGCACCACGCTCCAGTAGAACTGCTTGGGGCAGCGGGCGTAGGTGACCAGGCCGGTGACGGACAGGGTGGTGGGCGCCTGCCGGCGGGGGGCCACCGCCGCTTCGGGCGGTTCGGCCAGCACCGAGTCGAGGCGGAGTTGGCCGGCGAGCTCGGACGCCACCGGATCAGGGTACCGGCGGGCGGCCGCGGCCCGGAACCGCTCCTTGGCCGCCACTTCGGGGTCGACGGTGGCCGGCTGGTGGCGGAACCACTCGGTGACGATGTCGGTCTGGCCGGCGACGAAGTCGTAGAACTCGGACGGTCCCTGGGGCTCGGCCGCCCCCGGGTACCAGTGGGCGGCGGAGCACACCAGCCGCCGCTGGGCCCGGGTGCAGGCCACGTAGAGGAGGCGCCATTCCTCGTCCAGCTTGCGCCGGCGGATGACGTCGTCGATGTCGACCATGCGGGCGGTGGCGATCGGAGGGAAGCCCTCGTCGTCCTCCCGCAGCCACCAGGGGAGGGCGGACGAGTTGCCGATGGCGTTCTCGCCCGGCCGACCGTCGGGGAAGATCCGCGACGGCCCCGTGGCGCCGGCCATCCCCGGCACGTAGACGGTGGGGAACTCGAGGCCCTTGGCCTGGTGGATCGTCATCACCTTCACCGCGTCGGCGTCGCCCAGGTGGGCCTCGGCCACGTCCTCCTCGGAGTCGTCGAGGAGGTGGAGGTACTCGACGAAGGCGGCCAGGCCGGGGTCGCCCTCCACCGGGCGGAAGCGCTCGGCCAGGTCGAGGAAGCGGAGGAGGTTCTGGCGCCCGACCGGTGCCACCGCCTGCCACAGCCCGGTGCGGGCCAGGATGGCCTCCACCAGGTCGAGCACGGGTAGGCGGCGGGCCTGGTCGGCCAGGTGGCGGCGCTCGCCGTCGAAGGCGGCCAGCCGCGCTCGGGCCTCGGGGGACAGGTCGGCGGCCCGGTCGAGGTCGCCCAGGGCGTCGGCCAGCACCGTCTCCACCATCGGGGGCGGGGCCAACGCGGTTCCGATGCGGGGCTGACCATCGGCCGACTCCGCGTCGACCTCGGCCTGGGCCGCGTCGTCGTACGTGCCCAGGGTGCGGCTGTGGCGGGACAGGGCGGCCAGGTCGCGGAAGCCGATGCGGTAGCGGGGGCCGGCCAGCAGGCGCAGGAGGGCGACCGACGCCGACGGGTCGGCCAGCACCTCCAGCCAGGCCACCACGTCGACCACCTCGGGCCGGTCGAGGAGGCCGCTGGTGCCCACCGCCTCCACCGGCACCCGCTTCTCTTCGAGGGCGGCCACGATGGGCTGGATCAACCGCCGCTTGCGGCACAGCACGGCCACGTGCGACCACGGCCCGCCCCGGGAGGCGACATCGGAGGCGATGGCCGCCGCCTCCTCGGCGTCGTCGGCGGCCAGGAAGCACTCGATCACGGTGCCGGGGGCGTCGGGACGGGGACGAAGGACCTTCTTCAGGCTCTCGCCCACCTGATCCTGGATGCGGTTGGCCAGGACGCCCAGGTCGGCGCCGAAGCGGAAGGTGGTCTGCAGCTGGCGCACCGTCACCGGCGGGAAATGGTCCTGGAAGCGCAGGATGTTGACCAGGTGGGCGCCCCGGAAGCCGTAGATCGACTGCATGTCGTCGCCCACCGCGGTGACGGCCGAGCCGGGCGGATACAGGAGTTGCAGCAGGCGGCGCTGGGCGAAGTTGGTGTCCTGGTACTCGTCGAGGAGCACCACCGGGTGCCGGAGGCGCAGCTCGGCGGCCACGTCCGGGTTCTCGGTGAGCAGGCGGACGGCCAGGCCCACCTGGTCGCCGAAGTCGAGCAGGTTGCGCTCCCGCTTGCGGCGCTCGTAGGCGGCCACCACCTGGCACAGCTCCAGCCGGGACGCGGCCGTGTCGCGCATGGCCTTCCACCGGCCCGTCTCCATCACCAGCCGGCAGTCGGCCTCCACCTCGGCGATGGGGACCAGGTGGTCGGCGCACCGGGAGGCGAGGGCCAGGGCGTCGTTGAGCACGAACTCGGGGGAGAGCGTGCTGCGGCGGTCGAAACGGAACTCGTCGAACACGGCGAACAGGAGCTGCCACGACTGGGCCCGGTTGAGGACCTGGGTGCGCGGCCCCAGGTCGAGCTCGAGGGCGTGCTCGGCCACCACGGAGGCGCCGAAGGAGTGGTAGGTGGCGATGGTGACGTCGGAGTCGGAGCCGAGGACGTCGCGCACCGCCTCCTTCAGGTGCTGGGCCGCCTGGTTGGTGAAGGTGAGGCCGAGGACCTGGTCGTCGCCCACCACGCCCGATCCGACCAGATGGAGGATGCGCTGGGCCATCACCGTGGTCTTGCCGGCGCCGGCCCCGGCCACCAGCAGCTGCGCCTCCAGGGGCGCCTCGATGGCCTCCCGTTGCTCGGCGGTGGGCGAGAACCCGCTGGTCACGGCCATGTCGACTCCACCTGGCGGCCCTCGGGTTGGATGGGGCACAGGCGCTGGAAGTCGCACCACCGGCAGGTGGCGTCGACCGCGGGCTCGAACTCCTCGGCCCGGATGCGGGCGGCCACGTCGAGCACGCGCCTCTCGGTGGACTGGGCGTGGCCGGGGGTGACCACCTGGTCGTAGGCCCGCATCGTGCGCAGGAAGAGCAGGCGGAGCTCGGTGACTGGTCCATGGGCGGCCAGGGCCGGGTCGCGGGTGGCGGCCAGGTGGTAGACGGCGAGCTGGATGTTGTCGTCGGTCTCGCCCGGCCGGGGCTCCTTCTTACCCGTCTTGTAGTCGACGATGCGCAGCCCGGGACTGCCGTCGGCCCGCTCCACCCGGTCGATGCGGTCGATCGAGCCCCGGAGCCGGTGCTCGCCGACGGCGATGTCGAACCTGCGTTCGACGGCCAGCACGTGGGGCGCCAGCTCGCTCTGGCCCTCGAACTGCCACCACGTGGCCAGCATGGCGAAGAAATCGCGGCGGGCCTCGTCGACCTGGGGCCGGTAGCGGGCGATGTCGTGGCGCCACATCTCCTCGGCCATGGCCAGCAGCGTCTGCTCGGTGTGGGGCCGCTCGCCGGCCGTCTCCGGGTCGAGGAACCGGGCCAGCACCTCGTGGACGAGCGTGCCCAGGTCGGCCCGCACCCCGCCCTCGTCGCGCACCCGCAGGACGTAGCGGTAGGCGTAGCGCAGGGGGCAGTCGTCGTAGGTGTCGAGCTGGCTGGCGGACAGGAGCAGGCCGGCGTCGGCGGCGATGGGCCGGGGGTTGGCGGTGGGTCGGCGGAAGGCGGGTGCCCGCCCGGGCGGACCGGGGATGCGGACGTCGGCCGCGGGCCAGCCCTCGACGAACCGGCTGAGGAGGACACCCGGCTCGGGCCCGGCGGTGGCGACCAACCGGCGGGTGGCGCGGGAGCAGGCCAGGGCGAACAGGCGCCGCTCCTCGGCCACGTCGGGCGGGTAGGCGCCGAAGAGCCGGCCCCGGCTCCGGAGCGACGGCAGCTCGCCCTCGACGCACCCGGCCAGCACGACCGTGTCCCACTCCCGCCCGGCGGCGGCGAGGATCGACGTGACGGTGACCGCGTCGGTGGCGGTGCCGGCGGCGGCGTCGACCCGCCACGGGTCGGCGACCACGCCCTCGTCGTCGAGGACGGCCAGCAGGTCGGCCAGGCGGTGGTCGGGGTTGCGCTCCGACTCCCGGCGGAGGGCGTCGAGGAAACCGACCAGCCCGTCGAGGACGGCATCGTCCGAGTCGGGCTCGTCGGGACGGGGATCGACGAGGTGCCCCAGCGCCTGCTGCCACACCTGAAAGGCCAGGTCGGCGGGGGTGGCCACGTCGGCCAGCGCCGTCAGGTGGTGGCGGAGGGAGACGAGGGGCGCCAGGCGGGGATCGTCGGCGATGGACGTGCCGCCCATCCCGGCCCGCAGCCGCAGCCGCCGGGCTTCGACCCCGTCGAGGTCGGACAGGGGGGACACCAGCAGCCGGTCGAGGGCCGACTCGTCGCCGTCGACCCACCGGAGCACGTCGACGACGCTGCCGACCACGGGGTCGTCGGCCACCGCCGCCACCGCGGCCGCCGCGGGAGTCCGGGCCGGGATGCCGTGGCGGGCGAGGGCGCGGGCGATGGCCGGGGCCCGGTGACGGGGCCGGCGCACGAGCACGGCCATGTCGGACCAGGCCACCCCGGCGGCGCCGGCGGCCAGCAGCTCGCCCGCCACCGCTTCCGGCTCGATGGACGGGTGGCGGGTGGTGACGAGCACGGGCGCAGCCGGCTGGCGGAACGGGTGGCTGCCGAGGTCGACCTCCATGTCGGCCGGGAACCGGGTCAGGTGGCGACGGTCGGCGCCGGGGAACCCGCCCACCGCCCCGTCGGGATCGCCTGCCACCACCACGTCGGCCACCCCCAGCCGCTCGAGCAGGGTGGCCATGGCCGCGGTGACGGCGTGGTAGTCGTCGACCAGGACGTGGAGGGTGCGGGCCCGGGCCGTGGCCGCCACCGCCGGGTCGGCCAGCAGCTCGGCCGCCTGGGCCAGCAGACCGGAGGCGTCGACCCGGTCGTCGGCGGCCAACGCCCGCCGGTAGCGCTCGGCGAAGGCGGTCAGCTCGGGGTGCGACGACTGCGCCAGCAGCCCGTCGGCCACCTCCACCGCGAACGCGGCCCGGCCCCGGAGATGGCCCAGGGTGGGCCATGCGGACGGGTCGTCGGCCGCCAGCAGCCGGGCCACCGCCTGGCGCTGCTCGGCCCCGGTGAGGAGGGTGACGGGCCCGGTGTGGCGGCTGACCAGGTCGTAGGCCAGGCCGAAGAAGGTGGTGATGGGGAGGGAGTCGAAGGCGCCGGCGAGGTCGGGGAGGACGGCGTCGAGGAACCGGTCGGCCGCGGCCCGGGTGCGGCAGAGGACCAGCACCGACGACGCCCGAGCCCCACCCTCCACAACCAGGCGCCGGTAGCGGGCCACCAACGCCGTTGTCTTGCCCGTGCCGGCCCCGCCCACGACCCGCATCCGGCCCGCGGCCCCATGAGCCTCGTGGTCGACGATCCGCCGCTGCTCGCCGGTGAGGTCCATCTCCCGGGAGGCTACCGACGGGGTGGGACGGTCACGACGGCGACGATCAGGAGGGGTGTTCCACCCACTGTCCCCGTCGCTCGAGCACCTCCCGCAGGGCGGCGGGGCGGTCGGTCATGATCCCGTCGACCCCCATGTCGAGGAGCCGGTCCATCTCTGCCGGGTCGTCGATCGTCCACACGTGCACGTGGAGCCCCCGGCGGTGGGCGGCGGCGAGGAACCGGGGCTCGACGATGCGGATGCGGCCGTGGCGCAGCGGCACCTGGACGCACCCGGCGGCGAAGGGCCACGTCGGAGCCCGGTAGCCGGCCCCGAAGAGGCGGGCGATCGTCCTCGGACCCATGGCGGTGCACACCCGTCCCCCGGTGAGTCGTCGGAACTGGCGCAGCCGGGTGTCGGAGAAGGCAGCCACGCAGACCCGGTCGTGGGCCCCCGCCCGCTCGATCACGTCGGCCAGAGGGGCAACCGCCGCGTCCGCCTTGGCGTCGATGTTCACCCGGGCGTCGGGCCAGGCGGCCAGGACCTCCTCCAGCCGGGGGATGGGTTGGCCGTCGATCCGGGCCTGGGACACCTCCGACCAGGGCAGATCGCATAGCTGGCCGGTGCGGTCGGTGACCCGGTCGAGCACCTCGTCGTGGAAGGTGAGGAGGACCCCGTCGGACGTGGTGCGCACGTCGGTCTCCAGGTACCGGTACCCGAGGTCGACCGCGCGCTGGAACGACAACATGGTGTTCTCCGGGCAGTCGAGGGCCCCGCCCCGGTGGGCGAAGGCCAGGGGACCGGGGTGGTCGAGGTAGGTCCAGCGGGTCACGGGGCCGGCGGGAGCGCGGGTTCCGCCGCCGGGGCCGGGCGGGGCACGAAGATCGTGTCCCGGTAATGGCGCAGCTCGTCGACGCTCTCCCGGATGTCGTCGAGGGCCCGGTGGTGGCTGGCCTTGGCCGGCGCGGCGGCGTAGGCGGCCGGATACCACCGCCGGCACAGCTCCTTCAGCGTCGACACGTCGATCGACCGGTAGTGGAAGAAGCGGTCGAGGTCGGGCAGGTAGGCGGCCAGGAAGCGTCGGTCGGTACCGATGGAGTTGCCGCACAGGGGCACCGTCCCCGGCTCGGGGATGTGCTGGCGGAGGAAGTCGAGGACCTGGCGGCCGGCGTCGTCCAACGACGTGGTCGACGCCTCCACCGCGGCCGTGAGCCCGCTCGACCGGTGCATGCGCTGGACGAACTCGATCATCCCCGCCAGCTTTTCCGCCGGCTGCGACACGACCACGTCCGGCCCTTCGGCCACGATCTCGAGGTCGTCGTCGGTGAGCAGCACCGCGATCTCGACGATCACCTCGGTCGAAGGGTCGAGCCCCGTCATCTCCAGGTCGATCCAGGCCAGCATGGAGGCGATCGTAGGCTGTGTCTCGATGACTGGTGCCCGATGATCGAGATCCCGATGGTGCGCCTCGACCCCGACCTGCCCCCGCCCGCCTATGCCCGAGCCGGCGACGCGGGGGCCGACCTGGTGGCCCGGGAGGACGTCCTGCTCCCCGCCGGCGGGGGCCGGGCGGTGGTCCCCACGGGGGTCGCGGTGGCCATCCCCGACGGCTACGCCGGCTTCGTCCTGCCCCGCAGCGGCCTGGCCGTCGCCCACGGCGTCACCGTCCTCAACGCCCCCGGCCTGGTCGACTGCGGGTACCGGGGCGAGCTGCGGGTGGCCCTGGTCAACACCGATCGCACCGGCGACTACCTCGTGCGCCGGGGCGACCGGATCGCCCAGCTGGTCGTGCAACGGGTGGAGGAGGCGACCTTCGTGGAGGTGGCCGACCTGCCCCCTTCGGAGCGGGGCGAGGGCGGCTTCGGCCACACCGGCCGCTAGCAGAGGGCCGTAACCGTCACCAGTTGGGGAGCCATCGGCGAACCGGTGACGCCGGGCGCCCTCAGAGGGCTGTAACCGTCACCGGTTGGGGAGCCCCGGCGAACCGGTGACGCCCAGCGCCCTCAGAGGGCTGTAACCGTCACCAGTTGGGGAGGCCCGGCGAACCGGTGACGCCCAGGACCCTGCGGCGACGACCGTCTTCCCGCCCGCGGGGGTGCCGTCCCCGGATCCCGTTTGGTAGGCTGAACCCACATCGCGGACGTGGCTCAGTGGTAGAGCACAACCTTGCCAAGGTTGGGGTCGCGGGTTCGAATCCCGTCGTCCGCTCCAAGCATCACCCCCCCGGCGTCAACCCATCGGCGGCCGGCCCCAGGGTCAGGCGCCGGCCTTGACCCAGGGGTGGAAAGCGTTCTTGACGCCCCGCATCGTGGCCCGGAGGTGGGGGTAGTGGCGGAGGAGCACGGTCCCCATGCTGTTGTCGTCGATCCACTCCAGGCCGGCCTTGGTGTACACCTCGGGCGTGTAGTCGTCGGTGAAGAACCGGTCGCTGTTGAGCCGGCGGGACGCCATCAGCACGAAGATCCGGAAGGCGGTGTCGCTGAAGGCGAACCCCTTGGGCCGCTTCTCGGCGAACATCCCCGGGGTGACGTCGACTTTCTCGATGTCGCCGTCGTAAAGGCTGCTCAGCTCCTCGGCCCACACCGGGTTGTCGGTGAGGTCGTGGAAGTCCTTCGCCGGCGGCATGTGGAGGAGGCGCCGGAACTCGTTGTAGCGGGGCACGCCCAGCTCCCGTGACCGCACGATGTCGAGGGCGGCCATGTCGAGCATGAGCCCGTCGGGGCGGATGAACTCCTGCAGGAACCGGGGGAAGTTGTGCAGGCAGACGACGCCCGGGTGGAGCTGGCCGAACGAGTAGAAGAGGTCGGTCAGTGAGAACCGGTCGAGGGCGTCGATGGCGCCCTTGCCGGCCAGGCTGCGCAGGGTGGCGTCCTCCAGCAGGGAGTGGTCGGACGCCGAGCGCAGCGGGTAGTCGTCGGGGATCAGCGGGTGCATCCGGTAGACGGCCACGAACTCCTCGGTGAGGCAGTAGGGCACGTTGTAGTGCTGCGCCTCCGAGCCGGGGATGCCGCTGATCACCTCGCTCTTGCTCACCCGGCCGACCAGCTTGTGCACCCGCTCGCCCAGCAGGCCCCACCAGTTGGTGCGCAGGGCGAGGATGGTGGTGGGGTGGCTGATGACGGCCGTCGTCCACTCCACGGTGTGGATCTTGGCCACCAGGGCGGCGGTGACCATCCGGGCGTGCTCGAACAGCTCATCGTCGGTGAGGGCCGGGTAGCGGGCCTTGAGGTGGTCGCAGATGGAGTTGTGCTCCAGGGTGAACAGGTTCTGGAGCATGGCCAGGCCCAGCCAGAAGCCGGGGACGAGGGCCGGGTCGAGGTCGGGGTCGGTGGGGTAGGGGATGAGCCCGGCCTGGCTGACGTGGAGCTTGCCGTCGACGCCGCTGCGCACCATGGCCCGGTACTGCTTGGTGCTGCCGTAGATGCTGGACAGGTCCCACCAGTGGGTCTCGGTGTTCGTGTAGGTGGGCGGCAACTCGCTCGGCCCCGGGGGACGGGTGGGATCGGGACGGGTGCGCATGATCGTCATCGGGTTCTTCGGCCACGTGTCGTCGGGCGCCAGGGGGATCTCGATGGGGTTCTCGGTCGGGCTCTTGCCGTGGCTGAACCAGTCCCGGATCATGAACTGGAGCCAGCTGGCGGCCAGGGCGTTGCAGGCGGTGGCGGCGATGATGCCGTCGCGGGTCATCACCGTCCGGCTGATCTCCCGGGGGCTGGGCGTGATGAGGTCGGCTCCGGCCTCGGGGTAGGTGTTCTCGATCGGGACGTTGCGCCCGAACCGCGACTGGGCCATCCCCATGGCCGGGTTCTCGAGGTCGTTGTAGGTGCCGTCGGCCGTGCGCCGGGTGAGAACGTGGGGCTCGTAGGGGTCGACGGGCGCGGCGTCGGTGGCGGGCTGGCCGGTGGTGTCGAACAGGTTGTGCTTGCGCAGGACGTCGCGCACCCCGATGAGGACGGGGATGCCGAGGACCGTGGGCAGCTTGTCCCAGCCCCGTTTGTGGTCGACGGCGGTGGCGATCCTGTCCCAGGTGTTCCACACCAGGTTGTCGTGGTAGGCGCCCGGCACCGACGGTTCCTTGGTCTTGCGCTTCTTGAACCACAGGGCCGCGGGCAGGCCGACGGCCGTCACCTTCGTCAACCGCTTGACCAGACGCTTCATGGGTCGTTCCTCCTAGTGCGCGCCCAGCGGCCCGACTTCAGGGACCTGTTGGCGTTCAGCCGCCTCTTGCATGAGTGACACGGTGTACTTCTTGGTCATGACCCACGTGGCCAGGACGAGGGCGAGGTTGAAGCCGATCACCACGCCGTACTCCCACCGCTGGGCCACGTAGGTCGGGACGGAGTCGGCCGGCACCTTGGCGAACAGGATCTGGCGGTGGATGACGGCCAGGGCGGCGAGGACGTAGAGCGAGGCGATGACGGCCCAGTTCAGGGTGGGGGCCCACGGGCGGGCGGCCTTCTTCTCGGGGGTGTTGTAGAGCTTCTGCAGCATCCGCCGGGGCCCGACGTCGAGGTAGCGGTACGCCACCAGCCACCAGAGCAGCACGTAGTAGCGGAACCAGCTCACGACCATGGCCGCGAACACGACGTGCAGGGTGTATTCGAAGAAGTTGCGGAAGACGACCCACTTCCCGATGAGCTTGCCGAACGACTGCGGGTTGCGGTTGAGGTAGGTGGCCAGGGGGAGCGACGACGACAGGAGCGCGATCCGCCCCCCCCAGTACCAGAGGGTGCTCTTGTGGGAGATGGCCAGGGGCCCCACCACGAACAGGTCGGCCGACACGATGACGATGTGGAGGATGAACAGCCGGATGGCGTGCTGGTTCGAGAAGAGCGGGTTGAGGAGCTCTTTCGGCCGCTTCAGGCCCTGGAAGATCTGCCGGGCACCGACGCTGAACCCCCACGCCAGGAGCCCGGCGTAGATGATGGTGATGAGGACCTTCACCGGGCCCACCTCCCCTTGCCCGACCGGGCGGCGGGCGCCGTCGGAACACGATGCGAATGCGCCATAGCGGGGGACCTCGCCTCCTCTGCTGGGACTGCCTCACAATCTAGCGAGCGGAGGGTTGGCGCGGCGGCTGGCTACGGGTTCACGGCGGCGGCCCGGGCCTGGATGAGGTGGTAGAGCAGGATGAGCTGGGTCAGGGCGAGGGGCTCGTCGCGGGTGTCGGAGTCGATGTGGCCGAGCGACTCGGGGACGGCCTCGTCGACGCCGAGCTCGTCCCAGATGGCGGTCTCGACCCTCCGGGTGTCCTCCCGGTCGGCGTAGGAGTGGATGTGGACGGAGTCGACCGGCTTGCCGTCCTCGTCCCGCCTGATCTTGAGGTGCATGGCGTCCCGGCGGTCGCCGCCGAGGATGTTCGACAGGTCGGGGTGGCTGATCGTGGGCCGGAGGAGGAGGTAGGCGCTCAGAGGGTCGGCCGGCGTCTCGCCCCGCTCCTCGATCGGCGCGAAGCGCACCACGATGTCGGCCCAGGCCCGCTGCGGGCGGATGAACTCGGCCGACTCGGGCTCGCGCTTCTCGAGCTCGGCCCGCACCTGGTCTTCGGTGTAGCCCCGCTTCTTGGTGTCGCGACCCAACTTCCAGGCGATGCGGATGTCCTCCGGCGGGTCGAGGTAGACGGTGATGTCGAAGCACGCCCGGGCCAGCCGGGTGTGCAGGGGCAGCAGGCCCTCCACGATCACGAAGTCACGCGGTTCGACGTACTCGGGACGATCGAGTTTGCCCGTGTCGTGGTCGTAGACCGGCTTGAGGATGGGCTGGCCGAGGGTGAGGTGCTGGAGGTGCTGCTCCATGATGTCGATGTAGTTGCACCGGGGATTGAGCGGGGTGAAGGGGAGCGACTTGCGCTCCTCCCGGTCGTAGCGGTGGTAGTCGTCGGCCCCGATGGAGGTGATGCGGTCGGCGCCCAGCGCTTCCACCAGCCCCGCGGTGAGCGTGGTCTTGCCCGTCCCGCTGTCGCCGGCGATGGCCAGGAGGATGGGCCGGACCCTTTCGGTGTCGCCCCTGACCTCCCGACCGATGCTCACCTGCTTGTCGCTCATTGGCTACCTCCGTCGCGCCGTGTCGCGGGGGGAGTTTCTCGCGTTTCCGGACGGATGGAAACGGCCCCGGGCGGTGACGAGGGAGGCCGACCGGGGAGCGGACCTAAGTGCTCGCCGGATCGCCCAGCGAGACATCGACGGTGAGCCCGCCGTCGGAGTTGAACGACGCCGTGACATGGGCACTGAACGTGCTGGTCTCGTTACATGGGCTGGGCGGATGCTGCTTGCGACAAGGGCTAGGCGG